>PMVZ01000057.1 GCA_003166375.1 Acidimicrobiaceae bacterium
GGATGTCAGCACACGAGCAAGGACTTCGCCGAGCTCGCCCGCAACAACGGCGGCGTGTTGTCGGGCGGACGCAAGGGCGAGTGCTGGGACAAGGCGACGGTTTCATATTGCACTCCTTGTCGATGGCTGGGTGGAAAGTCGTTTGTCGAGGCGGATTCCCTGCCGTTTCGCGTAGCAGGGGTCGCCTGGAGTAGGTGGGTCGAAGAGACGGATGTTCTTGTCGTTGGCTTGGTGGGAAGAGAGCAGTCCGGCGCGCTGCCAGGCCTTGATGGTGGATGGGTGCACGCCGATCCGCTCGGCGAGTTCGGTGATGGTGAGCAGTCCTTGGGTTCGAAGTCGTTCGAGGTGGCTGGGCAAGCCGTTGCAGCGGCGTAGGTGCAACACGATGTTGGGGGTGAAGGCTTGTCCGGTCCCGGAGCGGTGACCGGCGGCATTGAGGGCGTCGGCGGCTTGAGCATCGGTGTGGGTGTCGAGTAGCCGGTCAAGTTCGGCCAGGGTGTCGGGCCGGGTCTGTCGGGCTTGATAGGCGGCGAGGGGTATGGGCACGACGAGGCTGGTGGTCTGTCCGCCTCTGAAGCGGACGTGGAGATGGATCTGGTCGGTCTTGTTGATGGTGACGTCTTCGATGAGCAGCCTGGCAATGCGCTTGCGTTCTCTGACCGGGGTGGCTGGATCGTTCCACAGTCGGGGGAAGTCGGTGGCGAGAGCGCGGATGCGGGCTTTATGGGCGTCGTCGAGGACGACGCGGCCGGTGGCGGTCCGCTGGTATTCGTCGTTGGCGTCGTTGAGCTCTCGCAGGGTGTCGTTCCAGTCGGCTTCGAGGCTGTCGGCTACAAGGCGGTTGTCGGGGTCGACGGCCAGGTAGCGGCGCCGAGCGAGGTCCGCGCGGTGGCGGGCTCGCTCGACGTGGCTGCGACGCAGGGCGTCGGCCTCTTCGGCGCGGCCTTCGAGTTCGGCCTCGACTTTGAGGGCGACTTCCAAGGCAACGGGGGTGACGGTGTCGAGCAGGAGTTGGCTTATGGCCGGGTCGATGGTGGCGCCGGGCACGGTGTGGCAGGGAGCGGAGCCGGTCTGGATAGCTTGTCCCATACAGCGATAATCGGGGACCTCGACACCGCCGCGTAGGTGATAGCCGATAGTCATTCGTCTCCCGCAGCGACCGCAGATGGCCAGGCCCTGCAGCAAAGCCGGGCCTTCGCGGGCTGGGCCTCGTTCGTTCTCTCGAGCGTGGGCGGCGGCGTTCAGAGCCAGAGCCTGCTGGTTGGCCTCGAAGGTTTCCCAGTTGATGTAACCGGGATGGGCGTCATGGATGAGGACGGTCCACTGCTCTCGGGGGAGCTTCTCGACGGTCATGCGCCCCTCGGGGGTCTTGCGGCCCCGGCTTTGGCCATAGGCGAACGCTCCGGCGTAGCGGGGGTTGTGCAGGGTGCGCAGCACTCGCCAGTGACGCAGCGGCATCCAGGCGAGCTCGCCCTTGCGTGGACCGCTGCGCACCCGGGCCGGGAACGACAGCCCCTCGTCTTTGAACATCTGGACGGTGGCTCGGGCCGATCCGGTGCGGGCAAAGGTTGAAAAGAGATGGCGGATGGCGTGCTGCACGCCGGTGTCGGGATCGATGACCACCTTGCCGGCCGGGTCATAGACAAGCCCGACCGGCAGCGGCATCGGCAGCTCACCTCGTCTGGCTTTGGACAGTTGCCCGCCGCGCAGGCGGGCCCGGATGAAGTGCAGCTCGGCTTCGCTCATCGTGCCCTTCAGGCCGAGCAGCAGCCGATCATTGAAGTCGGCCGGGTTGTATAGGCCGTCCTCGTCGCAGATGAGCGTGTCGGACAGACCGCAGATCTCCAGCAAACGATGCCAGTCCGCGTTGTTGCGGGCGAGGCGCGACACCTCGAGGCCGAGCACGATCCCGGCCCGTCCCATCCCGACCTCGGCCACCAGCCGCTGGAAGCCCTCCCGGTCGGTGGCCGACGCGCCGGAGTGCCCCTGGTCACAGTCGATGGTCACGATCTGATCGGTCGACCATCCCAAGGCCACAGCACGCTGACGCAGCGCGTATTGACGAACGGTCGACTCGGTGTTGGTCAGCACCTGTCGGACCGTCGACTGGCGAACATACAAGAACGCCGTGCGGGCCAGATGCGATGCGGTCACCTTCATGGTGGTCTCCGCGCTCATCGTTCACCCGCCCCGCAGGCAGGCCAGGGCCATTGAGGCCAGCACGCCGACCAGTTCATCGCCGTCTGCCACCGGGACCTCTCCGGTCGGGCGCGACGGCGCTGCAGCGACGGTGATGGCCTCGGCAGCTCGCAGCCACGCAGCGACACCTCGGCGCTGAACGATGGCGAGACCGAGCCGCCATCCCGACGTCTCACCACCGATGGCCCTTCCGCGCAGAGTTTCATAGCGCGCCACGTCGTCGCCACCGGCACTCCGGCGGTCACTGCCCGGATCCGCTTTTGGGTCGCTGGGGTCGCCCCAGCGCCCGCTCGATCGAACGCTGATGCACCCTGATCCCGAACTGCTCTGCGACCACCACCACCAGATCGGCTGAACGCAGCCCGGGATCGGCGTCCAGCCGCTGGCGCAGCACAGCGAGGACCTCATCGGAGAGCTTGTGAGCCCGTCTCGGACCCGGCCGGGCCGGCACCAAGGCAGCCAGACCGCCAGCGTCCAACGCTGCAGCCGCCTCATAAAACGACGGGCGGGAGAACCCGAACGCTGCTGCCGACCCGCTCACCGTCTCCCCCTCGACACGGACCCTGCGCACCATCTCGTACTTCACCTGCACCAAGTCCCGGGCGTCGAGGAACTCACTGGCGGCGAACGCTTCGTCTGTGACCGCCTCGGGCCGAGGGTTAAGCGTCCGCTCCTCCCGCAAGGCCTCCACCTTCGGGTCTTCCCTCCGTCGTGCCACCGCCACCTCCCGAATCACACGGATGTAAGTATCATTATGCCGGACCTTCATTAGTGTCAAGCATCCTCGAAGTATCCACCCTTGATATAAATGGCTTCTGCATCACCAAGGTCCACAGCATCCTCGACTATCGGCATAATGGTCCTTACAGACCCGGCATAGTTCGCCTTACACTTCGCCGACGACCGGAGGGCGGTCGCAGAGTCTCAACCAAGTCCGCCACCACCAGCAGATCCTCAACCCGAAAAGCGCTGCGGCCCGCCGCCATGACCACGAAAGGATCCGGCTCTGCCAGATCGGTCCATGCTGTCGGCACCGACGTCAAGGTCCCATCAGCCAAGAAGAAGAACACCCGATCCTGGTGCCAAGTACGCCGCCGCACAACAAACTCGAAGTTCTCACCCGCCCACGGATGGAAGGGATGAGTTACCCGAACAACTCGTGACGCAGCATCGGGATCAGGCGCAGTCGAAGGCGTACTCCAACGCCGTGGCGGAATCATTTTTCGCAACCATCAAGCGCGAGCTCATCTACACCCGCCCGTGGCCGACGAGAGCTGGCTTGCACCGCGCGGTGTTCGAGTACAT
>PMVZ01000345.1:0-2528 GCA_003166375.1 Acidimicrobiaceae bacterium
GAGCCTTCTTTTTTGTGGCAAACCCGCTGCGCAGCACCTGGCGGCGATTCCCGGCGGCGCCGGCACCGACATCGACGACGAAGAACCATGTCCCGGTCTTCGGGTCTTTCCGGGGTGCTGCGGCTGAGTTGCGGCTCATGGGCGTGCGTCCTTCTTTTTGGCCGGATTCTGAGCCTGCTCGTAAGCGGCAACGCTCTCCTTGGTGAACTGTTCGTGGGCTTCAACGATCCTGTTGCCTTTGGCGACGTCGGCTCGCATGGCTTCGATCCGGCGAATGTGTTCCTCCTCGTCGAGCTGGGCGAGGGCCTCGTGTTGTTCGACCTCGAGGACCAGGTCGGCGAGGGACCCCAGCGTCTCTCGCAGGGTCATGAGGTCGCCTTTGAAGTGCCGCCGGATGAGGTGCTGAGCGCGGATGAGGGCGACTTCTCCGGCTACGGCGCGGATCTCCTCGCGCTTTTCCTGGGAGAGCGGGAAGGGGAGCTCTTCGTCGGCGGCGAAGTTCCACTCGTCGAGGAGGATCTCCCACTCCGACAGGTTGTCGAGGCGACCAAGGACGGCTTCGAGCATGGAGAGCGTGTCGATCTCCGAGCCCGGGACCTGGACGAAGATGCCGCTGGGCGGTGGGGTGAGGAAGTAAAGCACTGGAACGTCGAAGGCCCGGGCCAGGGTGACGAGGTCATCCGCGGTGAACTCACGGACCCGGTTGCCGGTCACGGAGCGCTCGGCGTGAGCGACCATGGCTTCGCTCCAATCCTTCCCAGCTACGCCCGACAGGAGCCGGGCGACCTCCCCCTGGGTGAGCCCGCGGCGCTGGCGTAGCCGGACGAGGTTGCCGGCGACGACCTGGTTTGGCGTCCAGGTAGGCCCCGCGCTATCGGGTTTGAGTTTTGGCATGGGCCCCCTGTCGCAACGCGACGACAGCCGAAGGGAGTCACACGGTTGTGGTTCTCCCTCGAGATGAGCAAGACTATACGCAAGACGACTTTGCGTCAATGGTCGGTTAGCGAGGGGAGGACGTGATGGTGTTGGTGGATGCTCCTGACTTCCTGACGATGGAGGAAACGGCCGAGATCTTACGTATCGGCCGTAATCAGGTCTACGAGCTGGCCCGGGTGTGGCGTGCGAGCGACGGCGAGCGCGGTGTGCCAGTGGTGGAGTTCGGCCGGCGGCTGCGAGTGCCAAAAGCGGCGTTGATGCGCCTGGCGGGCCTGGCCGAACCACTCGGGGCCGATCGTGCCAGCTGAGCGCGACGGCTGCCAGTTGCGCCTCAATGCCCGGGCTCTCAGATTCGGCTATCGCGTCGGCTCTGACGCGTTGCTCGTCCTTCTCGATCTCGCCGCGCATGCGACAGACTCATCGGAGGGGACGGTCGTGGCCGCCAGTTACCGTGACGTCGCCCGCCGCCTCGGCATCTCGAAGGACACGGTCGGCCGACGGATCGCGGTGCTACGCCGGGTGGGAGTCGTCGTCGAGCGAAGCGAGCATGCAAATGACCGCTTCGAGGTTCGCTGCTACGTCCTTCATCTCGAGCTGGCCGGCGTGACGCGCGAGCTGGTGATGGCTGCGGCATGAGCTCTTCGTACCGCGGCGAGCGGGGATCCGATACCTGGGCGGTGTTGCTGTCTGGTGAATGCCGCGCCCTCAGGTGCGAGCTCCGACCGCTCGTCTGGGTGATCCTGGAGGAGGTCGCCTTGGACGCGGTCGTCGAGGACGGCCGGCTGGTGGCGCACACCTCGGCCCGCCAGGTGGCCGAACGCCTCCGGCTCGACCCTGGCACGGCGGCGAAAGCGCTGCGGGCGCTACGCGAGCGCGGCCTGGTGGCCTTGGAGCCGGAGAAGGGGCCGGCGGCCCGCTTTGGTCTGTCGGTCTACGAGCTGGGCTCAGTCTCCGGCCTCTCCGTGGTCCGGCAGGACAGCTCCGGTGCCGGACACGGCGAGGGTTCGGCTCGTCGTTCGCGCCGCTCGACGGCGTCAGCCGCTCAGCCCGGACCCTCTCTGCAGTGCCCCGGGCAGGAGTCGTTCAACCTCGGGTCGGAGCCGGCGTGACGGCGCCGCTGGAGGCCTCCCCGAAGGGGTGGCAAGTGTCTGTGCCTTGTTGGCTGGTGGGAGAGGGACGTGGGTGGCCGTCGAGGAGATGGCGGTTGGAGCGGAAGGTCGTTCGGGTATTCAGGTGATGGCGGGCGGGGTGATGGTGATGGGGCGTCTGGGGCTGAGGCGTATGGCGGCCAGGGCGATGCCGTTGGCGGTTGGCGCGGATGGTCGTTGGGATGGTGGCAGATGGGGTGCTGGTCGTGATGGTGGCGGGTGGGTGCTGGTCGTGATGGTGGATGGTGATCGGGGTGGGGGTCGTGGCTCGTGTTGACGGTCACGGGCTTGTCGAATGCGGAGTATCTGATTTCGTCGGTGGCGTTGAGCATCGACGAGTACTACGCGGGGCTCGGCGAATCGCCAGGGGTGTGGGCGGGCCAGTGGGCGGAGGGTCTGGGGTTGTCGGGTGTGGTGGAGGCCGACCAGTTGCGCGCCCTCGTG
>PMVZ01000345.1:2543-5028 GCA_003166375.1 Acidimicrobiaceae bacterium
AGGCAACAGAGGTGGCTCTCGGGTTCCTCGAGGAACGCGCTGCGGTGGCTAGGGTGCAGACGCAGAAGGTGCGTCGCCGGGTGGGCACCGGGGGTTGGGCGGTGGCGGGGTTCGTGCACCGCACGAGCCGGGAGGGCGATCCTCAGCTGCATACGCACTGCCTGGTGCCGAACCTCGTACAGCGAGCCGACGGCCGCCACGTCGCTGTCGATGCCGGCCCGTTGTTCGAGTGGGCACGGGCGGCGGGCTCGATCTACCAGAACCATCTGCAGCGAACCCTCACGATGGAGCTCGGGGTGGTGTGGGGTCAGGATCGGAACAACACCCGGGAGATGGAAGGTTTTACCCGTTCCCAGCTGCGGGCGTTCTCTAAGCGCAGCGCCCAGATCGAAGCCGAACTCGAAGCGAAAGGCGCGGTGTATGAGTCGTCGGCGTTGCGGATGCAGGCCGACGACGAGGCATCGCTCGCGACGAGGTCGGCCAAGGATCACTCGCTCACCCCGAGACTGCTCGCCGGGCAGTGGGAGCGCGAGGCGGAGCAGGTCGGCCTCGCCGTAAGGACCGAACTGGACCGGGCGGTGCGTCGGGGCGGTCCAGTGTTGGACCGGCTCGGCTGGGAGCAAATAACCGCGACCCTGGTGGATCCGGAGCTCGGGTTGTGCTCGAGGTCCGCCCGCTTCACCAAGGCCGATGTCGTCGAGCACCTCTGTGCCATCTCGGGCGGCCGGCTGTCGGTGGAAGACATCACCGTCGCGGCCGAACGCTTCGTCAACTCCGAGCTGGCGCTGCGCCTGACCCCCGACAACGAGGCGGGCCGGCGGCGAGCGGCTGAGTGGTCGACTGCCGCGCACCGGTCGCTCGAGGACCGCACGCTGGCCCTGATGGACACCCTGGCATCCCGGTCTCCCACTGCGATCGGCAGCGCCGCGGTGGAGGCCGCGTTGGAGGCTGCCCCGGGACTCGGGGAGGATCAGGTGGCTGCTGTGCGGGTGCTCGCCGGCGAAGGCGGCAGCCTGCGGGCTGTTCTTGCGCCGGCCGGTTACGGCAAGACGACGATGCTGCACGCCGCGGCCCGGGCCGTTTCACTCGATGGCCGGCCGGTGGTTGCAGTGGCGACGACGGCCAAGGCGGTCGCCGAGCTCTCCGGCGCGGGCCTCGACGCACGCACGATCGCCCGCCTGCGGATCGATCTGTCCGATGGGCCGCTCGCCGCGGGGACGGTGGTCGTGCTCGACGAGATCTCCCAGACCCCGACCGCTGAGGTGGAGGCAGTCCTTGCCGCGGTGGACGCGTGTCCGGGCGGATCAATCTGGGTGCTCGGCGATCCCCGCCAGTCCCAGCCGGTCGGAGCCGGCGGCACCGCTGACCACATCGAACAGCTCGCCACCGCGGGTCGGATACCCTCTGCCCGCCTGACGGTCAATCGCCGCCAGGTCGATGCCGCCGACCGGGAAGCGCTCGACCTGCTTCGCCACGGTGATCCCTTCGCGTCGCAGCAGCTGCGGGCCGAGCACGGGTGGGAGCACGAGCACGCAAGCCCGGCCGAGACCCGCCAGGCCATGGCGCACGCCGTCAGCGACGACATCGCCAACTGCGGGGCCGACCAAGTAGCGGCACTCGTCGTGTCGCACGGCGACGCTGAGGACCTCGCCGACCGCATCCGGACACGCCTCGCCGACGCCGGGCTGCTCGACGGGCCCGCGATGACCGGGCCGGGGTGGACCGGCGAGCGCGACTACCGGGCTGGCGATCGCGTGCTGCTGCACGCCCGCTGCGGCCCTGGGGGCAGCCGTCTCGTCAACGGCACCACCGCCACGGTGACCCGGGTCGAACCGGCAGGACTCACCGTTCGCCTCGACGGTGGCAAAGAGGACCAGCTCCTTCCGGCCGCTTTCGTGTCCGGCGTCCGAAAGGACGGGGCACCGAACCTGTCCCACGCGTGGGCTCGCACCGTCGACGGCGCTCAGGGCGGCACCTGGGAGGCTTGCCACCTGCTCGGCAGCTCGGCGCTCGACGCCTACCGCGGCTACACCGGCCAGTCTCGCTCTCTCCGGCCCACGCACACCTGGAACACCACCCGGGTGACGGCGGTCGATCATGGCGGGATCCTCGCCGACCAGCGCGACCCGGCCGAGCAGGTCGCCGACGCCCTACGCCACCGACCCGATCCGTCGCTTGCCGCCCGAAGCGACCCTTGGGTGCCCGACCGTCTGCTCCGTCAGCAGATTGCCGAGCACGAAGAGGTGCTCTCCCGCCGGCCCCCCGCCCGAAAAGATGCGCTGGCCGCGGCCACCGAGGACTTGCACTCGGCGCGCAGCCAGCTGGCCCTCGTAGAAACCTCTGCCGCCCGCAGCGCGGCCGAGCTCGAGGCTCTCGGGGTGCTTACCGGGTTGAGTCGCCGCGGCCGTGAGCAGCGCCAGCTCCTCACCGACAGGCTCCAGAGCGCCAGGCGACGGGCTGCGGCAGCGCAGGACCGTTACGACGA
>PMVZ01000264.1 GCA_003166375.1 Acidimicrobiaceae bacterium
CCGTCGAAGCAAAGCTCCTCACGGTCATAGCCGATCTCACAGATCGTCCGCCGTACGAGGCGGGGGATGTCGACATAGGCGCTTGTCGAGATCTCCCCCGCCACGATCACCAGCCCGGTCGTGAGCATGGTCTCGCAGGCGACGCGGCCCTGGGGGTCCTCCTCGAGGATCGCGTCGAGGATGGCATCTGAGATCTGGTCGGCCATCTTGTCGGGATGCCCCTCGGTGACCGACTCGGAGGTGAACTGGAAGCTACGCAAGGCTCAGGCTCCTCATTCTCGATCTCGGTCGTCGGCGCCCGTCGGGACCGACGCCGCAGGCGTCGCCGCACCGGCGCCCGGAACTTCCACACGCGCTTGGTCAGGGCACGCCGGTGCTCCTTCCGAGAGCAACGGCAGCGCCGTGCGGAATATGGCATGCGCGACGGCTCGCTTGGATTGGAGGGGGATCTCCGTGCGGGCCCCTCCACGGTGGAAGATCGTCACAGCGTTGGTCTCATAAGCGAACCCGACGCCCTCCGCGCCCACGTCGTTGCCCACCATGAGATCTACGCCCTTGGCTTCCAACTTGGCCGCGGCTCGCTCCGAGAGCGAATCGGTCTCGGCGGCGAAGCCGACCAGCACCTGCCCTGGACGCCGACGCCTCCCGAGCTCGGCGAGAATGTCGACCGTCGGGACGAGACGGATCTCGGGCATCCCGTCGGCCTTGTGGAGCTTCGTGGTCGCCGCGACGGCCGGGCGGTAGTCGGCGACTGCCGCCGCCATGACGATGAGGTCGGCCGCTTCGGCTCTGGAAAGAACGGCATCGGCCATCTCGGCGGCGGTCTCGACCTCGACCACCTCAACCCCGGGCGCCGCAGGCAAGCCGGACGTCGTCACGAGAGTGACCTGCGCGCCGAGCTCGNNAGCGGAAGGGCGCCTCGAGCCCTGTCCCGGCTCGCCGCGAGAATCCTGGCGGCCTCTGCGACGATCACGTCTGTCTCCGGAAGTCGTCCGGCACCCACATCCCCGCCCGCCAAGCGGCCGGTCTCCGGCTCGAGGACGTGAACGCCGCGCCGGCGAAGGGTCGCCAGGTTCTCCTGGACCGCAGCGTGCCCCCACATCTCGGCGTGCATCGCAGGACAAACCAGCACAGGAGCACGCGTTGCCAGCAGCGTCGCCACGAGCAGGTCCGAGGAGATACCAGCGGCGTAAGCCCCGATCACGCGTGCCGTCGCCGGTGCGACGACGACAAGGTCGGCGCGCCGCCCGAGCTCGGTGTGAGGGATCGGGACGTCGTCGGCGAACAGTTCCAGCCGGGCGGGCTCAGAGGCGAGCGCAGAGAACGTCGCCGCCCCGACAAATCGCGTGGCGCTCGCCGTGAGAACCGGCACCACGTGGGATCCTGCGTCCACCAGGCGACGACAGAGCTCGACGGCTTTGTAGGCGGCGATCCCGCCACTTACTCCGAGCACGACGGTGGCACCGACAAGCGACGCGCCATCGCCTAAAGGGCCAGCAGCTCGTTTCGATCCCGATCCCGCGTCGCTCACAGCGGCAGCCTTCGCGCGCTTGGCGGTGGCTTAGCTCGCCTCTCCATCGTCGGAGGCGTTGCTCGTCTCTTCGGCTGACGCTTCGACTTCAACGACGGCTGCTTCGTCCGCGGGCCAGACCGCGACAACCTTGCCGGCTGCGATCTCCTCGAGCGCGATCGACAGCGGCTTGCGGGCGATGGACGCCACCTGCGGTGGCACGATGGCACCAAGCCCTTCGCCGAGCTGGCTGAAATACGAGTTGACCTGCCGACCCCGCTTGGCCGCCAGGGTCACCAATGTGAATTTCGAGTCGACCTTGTCAAGCAGGACCTCGATCGGTGGATCGATCATCGTGCTGCGCGGCTCAGCCATGGGGCTCCTTCTTGATCGGGTGCCGCCTCTACGAAGCGGCCTGCCGCGCCAGGGACGCGTTTGCACCTGGCGGCGGAACTGCTCCAGTATACCCGCCTGGTCGCGCACGACCTGGTCAAGACAGATGACCGCACTGTGGCTCCGGCGTCCCCTCGTAGGCCTGTCGTATGTGACAGATGCACTACGGTGATGTCGGCCCATTCTCGCACAGAGGGCGATGGCCGGCCTTTGTCAACCATCGAACTTGTCGATAGCGCAGTTTGAGTCCAGGAGGTCCGGCGCGATCATGACAATGGGACGAAGACTGAGCAAGCTCGCGATTGCGGGAACGGTGGTTGCTTGCGCGGCGCTTGTGTTCGCAGCCTGTTCCTCGGGCACCACGACCCCGCCCACGTCCACTTCGATCACTACGCCCACCCACGCGGTCAAGGTCCCGGGCGGGACCATGACGATCGCCGAAGCCGCGCCCGGACCCGACTACATCTTCCCGATGATGGCCGGGCAGTACTTCCTCGTGTCGAACTTCCAGTTGATCTACCTGTTGTTCCGCCCGCTGTACTGGTTCGGCGTCGGGAGCACCCCGGACCTGAACGATGCGCTGTCTGTCGCCTTCTCGCCGCTGTACTCCAACCACGACAAGACGGTCACCATAAAGATGAAGGACTACAAGTGGAGCAACGGCGAGACAGTGGACGCCCGGGACGTGGTGTTCTGGATGAACATGGTCAAGGCCGACGCCACCTCTTGGGCGGCCTACGTACCGGGGCCGGGCCAGTTCCCCGGTGACGTCACCAACGTCGTGGCCGACAACAAGACCGACACGGTCACCTTCAGCCTTGACGGGACCTACAGCTCGTACTGGTTGACCTACAACGAACTGAGCCAGATCACGCCTCTCCCGATCGCGTGGGACATCACCAAGTACCCCGCTGCGCCAGGCTCTGGCGNNCACCTACGCCACGAACCCGCTCTGGAAGGTCGTTGACGGACCGTTCCAGCTGACCCAGTACGACGCGAACGATGGCGGTGCGACAGTGGTCCCGAACCCCGACTACTCGGGCCCGGTCAAATCGTCGCTCAAGGCACTGGTGCTTGCCCCGTTCACGACCGACGCGTCCGAGTTCCTCCAGCTGCAGAGCGGCAGCGCCATCGACATCGGCTACGTCACGCCGCAGGACCTGCCCGTCTACAGGGGCGCGGCCTTCGACAAGAACGGGGTACCGCTCACAGGGGCGAACAACACCTCGCTCGCCAGCAGGTACAACCTCGTGCCGGCCTACCCCTGGGGCGTCAACTATTTCGCCCTCAACTACACGAACCCGACCTCGGGCCCGATCTTCAAGCAGCTGTAC
>PMVZ01000270.1 GCA_003166375.1 Acidimicrobiaceae bacterium
TTTCCACCCGAGAGCGTGCCCACCGTCATGTCGATCGATGTCGCCCGGATGTCGTACTCGTCCATGTGCTTGGCGGCGCTTTCCCGGATGGCGTCGAGGTGGAGTGAGATGCCGGACGCGTACGGCTCGCGGTTGTACACATCGAGCACGAGGTTGTCGGCGAGCGAGAAACGCTCGACGATGCCGTCCTCCTGTCTGTCTTCTGGGATGTAGCTAACGCCGGACTCGAGCACAACGCGAGTCCGTGCGCCCGTCAGATCCTTGCCGGCAACCTGGATCGACCCTGCAGCAACCGGCAACAGGCCCATGATCGCCTCGCACAGTTCCGTCTGTCCGTTGCCCTGAACCCCGGCGATGCCGACGATCTCACCGCTGCGAACCTCGAACGAGACACCGTCGACGACGGCGCGTCCGGAAGTGTTCTCGACCCGTAGCCCTTCCACTTCGAGCGTGACCTCACGCGGACGAGCCTCCTCCTTGTGCACCTTCAGCTCGACGGCGCGTCCGACCATGAGTGAGGCCAGCTCCTCGTCAGTCGCGGTTGGGGGCGGCGAGCCGACGACCTTGCCGCGGCGGATGACGGTGATCCGGTCCGCGATCTCCTGCACCTCCTTCAGCTTGTGGCTGATGAAGATGACCGACTTGCCCGAGGCCTGCAGGTCCCGCATGATCCGGAAAAGCTCGTTGGTCTCGCCTGGGGTGAGGACGGCCGTCGGCTCGTCGAGGATGACTACGTTCGCCTCGCGGTGCAGTGCCTTCACGATCTCGACGCGCTGCTGGATCCCGACAGGCAGGTTCTCCACGAGGGCGTCTGGGTCGATGGCCAGGCCGTACTGGCTCGAGAGCTCCAGCACGTCCTTGCGGGCGCGTCGCCGGTTGAGCAGGCCGAGGACAGTCGTCCGCTCAACGCCGAGCATGACATTCTCGGCGACGGTGAAGACCGGCACGAGCATGAAGTGCTGGTGGACCATTCCGATCCCGGCGGCAAGCGCCTCCCGGGGGTTGTGAAAGACGACAAGCTTGCCGTCAAGGAGAACCTGGCCCTCGTCAGGCTGGAGCAGCCCGTAGAGGACGTTCATCAACGTCGACTTGCCGGCTCCGTTCTCGCCGAGCAGCGCGTGGATCTCTCCCGACTCAACGGTGAGGTCGATACTGTCGTTGGCGACGAGACTGCCAAAGCGCTTCGTGATCCCACGCAACTCGAGTTGCAGCGCGACCTCCCAACCGGACAGGCCACGTTCCAGTGCTCTGCCACACGGGCAGCACCCTGGAACGGGCCTTTGTTTCTCTACCCTAGGTGCCACGCCCAGGGCGATGCCACACCGGCACCGCCCTGGAACAGGCTCTGTCTACACCGCGCTCTTAGTGGGTGTCTTGATCTTGCCGCTCTCGATTCCGGCCTTGACTTGAGCGAGCGCCGTCTTCAGTGCCTGCGGCACCTTGCTCGCGAAATCGTGGAAGGGCGAGAGGACGACGCCGCCGTTGGCGAGGGTGCCGATGTAGTTGCCGCCCTTGAACTTGCCGGCCGCCGCGGTGACGATGGCGTTCTTGACAGCCGCCTGGATGCCCTTGGTCACGCTCGTGATGAAGTACTTGCAGTACTGCGGGGCGCTCACGCAGCCGTCGGTGTCAACCCATTCCATGTTGACCTTTCCGCCTGAGTTGTCGGCGGACTTGACGGCCGCGGCGGCGCCGAGACCGACGTTGCCTGCCACCGGAAAGATGATGTCTGCGCCCTCGGAGATGAAGGTCGCGGTGAGCTGCTCACCCTTGGTCTGGTTCGTGAAGTCACCCGTGAACGAGCCGTTCTGGGTCTTCTCGCTCCAACCGATGACCTTGGTCGCCGGGAGCTTGGGGTGCTGCTTGTTGTAGTACTGCACACCGTCCCAGAAACCGTCCATGTAGATGGTGACGGTTGGGAGCTTGAGCCCTCCGAACGTCGCCACTTTGTGCGTCTTGCTCATCCCGGCCGCGAGGTATCCGCCGAGGAAGCCGTCCTGGACCGTGTTGAACACGAGGGCGTCGATGTTCTTGACTGCCGGTGAGTAGCTGTAGTCGACAATCGCGAACTTCTGGCCCGGGTTCTTCTTCGCGGCGCTCGCGGTGTCGTCGCCCATGAGGAAGCCGACCGTGACGATGATCCCGCACTTCTCGGAGATGAACTGGTTGATGTTGGGGACGTAGTTGCTCTCGGACGTCGACTGCAGGTACTTGCCGCCGATCGTTGCCGACTCGGCCTCTTGCACACCTTGCCAGGAGGACGCGTTGAACGACCTGTCGTCGATGCCACCGGTGTCGGTCACCATGCAGGCGAGGAACTTGGCCGCATGTGGTCCCTTCGTCGTCGCGGAGTGCACTGCGGATGGCCGCGACGTCGCAGCACCCGAGGAGCTGGCCGCGAGCGGGGCCACCAACGCCCCAGCACCTAGAACCAGAACCGCCAGCCAGAGTAATCGCTTCATTTCTTGCGCCTCCCAGGATTGATACTGATTAATTGCCATGACGTTACAGCTTGGGTTCTCGCCGAACAGGCCAAAAACCGGCTGACCGACCCAACCCAAGGCTCAGTATGTCATCGTTTCGCAATATTCGATAGGCCCAGCGCGGACAGGACCCCGTCGGCAACCGGAGGGCCGAGTGGCGCTAGGTCCCGGGGACGACGCCTAGACTGCACGCACCAGGCCCGGAGCGAAGATTGCCGAGGCAACGGTCCAATTGTCTCAGGATCCGGAGGCGTGACGTGCCCGCGACCGTGGTGGTCGGAACCCAGTGGGGCGACGAGGGAAAGGGGAAGCTCACCGACCTCCTCGCCAGGGACGTGCGCCTCGTCGTGCGCTACCAGGGCGGCCACAACGCCGGCCACACGATCGTCGTGGGCGGCGAGACCTTCGCCCTGCAGCTCATCCCGAGCGGGGTCTTCTACGACCACGTCGTGCCCGTGATCGGCAACGGCGTCGTCGTCGAGCCGACGGTGCTCCTCGCCGAGTGCGCCGCCCTTGCGGCCCGAGGCGTCGACACGAGCCGCCTCGTCGTGTCCGGCAACGCGCATCTCGTGATGCCCTACCACGTCGAGCTCGACAGGGTCACCGAGCGTTACCTGGGCAAAGCCAAGCTCGGGACCACCAAACGCGGGATCGGGCCCGCCTACGCGGACAAGGCCTCCCGGATCGGGCTCAGGGTGCAGGACCTCCTGGACGCCAAGATCTTCCGCCAGAAGCTCGACGTCGTCTTGAGGGAGAAGAACGCGATCCTCGCCAAGGTGTACAACCGCCTTCCACTCGACGCCGACCAGATCGCCGCTCAGTACCTCGACGAGGTTGCGCCCGCCCTCGCACCGATGATCGGCGATTCCGTGAGGCTCGTGCACGAGGCACTCGACGCCGGCCATCAGATCATGCTCGAAGGCGCCCAGGCCACGTTCCTCGACCTCGACCACGGGACCTACCCCTTCGTCACCTCCTCGAACCCCACTGCCGGCGGCGCCTGCGTCGGCACGGGGATCGGGCCCCGGGACATCGACCGGGTTGTCGGTATCGCCAAGGCGTACGTGACCCGGGTCGGCTCCGGCCCGATGCCCACCGAGGTAGCCGGCGAAGAGGGGGACATGCTCGTCGAGCTCGGGCATGAATACGGGACCAACACTGGTCGCCGTCGCCGGCCGGGATGGCTGGACCTGGTCCTGCTCCGTCATGCTGTGCGACTGAACTCCCTGTCGGAGATCGCCGTCACCAAGCTCGACGTTCTCTCCGCCTTCGACACCCTCAAAGTCTGCGTCGGCTACCTGGACGGAGACGAGCTGTACGAGCACGTCCCGTACCATCAGTCAGTGCTCCACCGCGTCCAGCCCGTCTACCGGGAGTTGCCGGGTTGGCGCGCAGACCTGTCCGGAGCGAGGACCGTATCCGATCTCCCCGAAGCAGCACGCGCTTACCTGGACGTCGTCGCCGACTACACCGGAGCGCCGGTGACCTATGCCGGAGTGGGACCGGGCCGGGAGCAATACGTACGCTTGGCCGTGTGAGCCGGGCAATGCAGCATCGCTTCGAGGCCGCGCCAGTCACAGGAGAGGGGACGGCATGATCCCCCGCTACTCAATGCCCGAGATGTCGGCGGTCTTCGCCGACGAGACCCGACTCGGTCTATGGCTCGAGATCGAGCTTCTGGCTGTGGAGGCATGGTCGAAGCTCGGCGTGGTCCCACTCGCACATGCGGCGGCGTGCCGCGAGCGCGCTCCCAAGATCGATGCCACCTTCGTCCGGCGTGTCGCCGAAAGGGAAGCCTTGATCGACCACGACTTCGCCGCGTTCGTCGACGTCGTGCAGGAGTCGATCGGCGAACCCGAGGGATCCTGGGTCCATTACGGCCTCACCTCTTCCGATGTCGTCGACACGGCTTTGTCGGCGACGCTCGTCCGGGCCGCAGATCTCCTCCTCGTCGCGGTCGGGGGCTTGGTGTCGGTCACAAAGCGCCGCGCTTACGAGCTCGCGGCAGTGCCCACCGTGGGGCGTACGCACGGCATGCACGCCGAGCCGACCACCTTCGGCACCAAGCTCGCTCTGGCCTGTTTGCAAACCGATCGTGACCGGACACGGCTGCTGCGCGCACGAGAGGCGGTAAGCGTCGGGAAACTCTCGGGAGCAGTCGGCACTTACTCGAACATCGACCCCTCGGTCGAGCAGCACGTGTGCGACGCTCTCGGGTTGCGGCCCGTTCCGGCCACACAGGTCATCGCACGGGACCGCCATGCCGAGTACCTGTACGCGTGCGCCGCGCTCGGCACGACGATCGAAGCTCTCGCGACAGAAGTCAGGCATCTGCAACGGACCGAGGTCGGCGAGGTCGAGGAAGCGTTCGCAACCGGCCAGAAGGGCTCGTCGGCAATGCCGCACAAACGAAACCCGATAACGGCCGAGCGTCTCACAGGTCTCGCGCGGGTGCTGCGCGGCTACCTCGTCGCGGGCCTCGAGGACGTGGCCCTCTGGCATGAGCGAGACATCTCGCACAGCGCGGTCGAGAGGATCGTGCTCCCGGACGCCAGCATTGTCGCCTACTACGCAACAACGAAGATGACCCGCCTGATCGACGGCCTGGTGATCCATGCCGATCGCATGCGTGAGAACCTGCTCGAAGGCTCGCACGGGCTCGTGTTCTCCCAGCCTGTGCTTCTCGCGCTAGTTGGTTCCGGCCTCACCCGCGACGCCGCGTACCGCATCGTGCAACGGGACGCGCTCGCTGCTCATGAGCAGCGGCGCCCGTTCCGGGACATCCTCGCGGAGGACCCCTCGGTTTCCGAGGCTCTCGGTGGCCCGGAGGAAGCAACGAAGTCACTGGACGAGGCGTTCGACCTGACTCGCTCGCTTGCGAACATCCAGCGCACCTTCGCCGCTTTGGAGAAGGTGCCCGGATAAATCGTCGGAACGGCTGTCACACCCTGGGCGCGCGACAGTTCCGCCCCTCACATCAGGTGGCGGGCGGCTGCTGCTCGCGCGCTTGCGCGGGTCGTTGGCAGACGAGCAACGACAAGACGGCTTACGCGCGCTCGGTCCGGAGGCGTTTCACGCATCCTGACCGGCTCGCATCTAGGACCGGCGACTCCAGTGGATTCCGGCCTTCTGGAGAACCTCGGCCGTCACTCCTGCCTCTCGCCAAGTCGCGTAGTCGATCCCCTTGCGTGACCCGTAATCTGCCGCGACAACGACAAAAGCCTTCTCGAGCTCGGGAAGGTCATCCTCGGCCTCGGCGCTGGCGCCTTCGATTCGCCGCTCGAGGTTGCGCCGCTCTTGGATCAAATGAATCCGCTGGAGCGGATCCGCGGCTACGAGCCTCAACTCGAGGTCTGCGAGACGCGCTTTCAAGGCATCCGCGCTAGTCGAGCGACCACGACGCGGCTTTGACCGTTCCAGCGCGACAAGGTACCGGCGCACTGCATTTCCCTGGCGGCGACCTTCGGCGAGCGCGTCTTTGTGCGACGGGGAGAGACCCGGCTTGGTTGGCTTTTTTCTTGGTGGCATACAACCAGTATTGCCGATAACGACGGATCATTCCAATACGTCTTAACAGCTCATCGCGATGCAGGCTTATCGTGCCCGCGACATGACCTCGGAGCCGGCACTTCGTCGGTCGCTCGGTGTCGCCGGCGGAGGGTACGTGATGATCATCAGGCTCTCATGCCGGGAGCCGGAACCGCTTGAAACTTGCGAGGTTTCCGGTGATGTGGAGCGGGCATTGCCCATGCGCGACGAGCCGGGTACACATTGGAAGACTGGCCTGCAGGGGCGACCATGCGCTCGCCGACGAGAGGAGATGACCTCGGAATGTCGCGGTCGGAGCGCACCGATCCCCGCCGGGATTGCGAGGGGCGACGCCGAGGTCCGCGCTCTTCGACCAGCCGGCGTCAGCCGCGCTGCACGAGGAACGTGCCCGTCGAACGGCTGACGAGACGCCCCTTTGCGTCCTCGATGCGCGCCTCGGCAAAGGCGACCTGCTTCGCCTGGCGCATGACGGCCCCGCGCACTGCGAGCCGCTCACCGGCGGTCGCGGGCCGCATAGTCTCGGTCTTCAACTCGAGAGCCGCGCCGGTGCGGTCCTTGCCTGAAAGGCCGGCATTGACTGCGAAGCTCATCGCCGCGTCGAGCACGACGGCATGCACGCCGGCTTGGACCACGCCGTGAGGATTGCAAGCCACCGAAGTGGGCTCCCAAGAGGCGGCTGCCCAGCCCGCCCGGTCGTCGTCCTCGATCCCGTAGTCGTCGAACGAGACGCCGATCGCCGCCAGGATCGGCTTGCCACCGTCGCCCAGCCACCGGCTCATGTCCTTCTTGGCAGGCGGGCCTTCGGGACTGGCGGGTCCTTCTGTTTGACTGGGCACGGTCTTCACGGTACTCCTGGCGACCGTCTCCGGGCCGCGTGAACCAGTCGCGTCAGAACCGGTCCGGCACGTCGGGCGCGAAGCGGTGCGGCCAGGTCAGTGGTACTGCGTGGCCATCATCGCCCCGACCACGATCCCGACCAGGCCGCCGATGAGGTACCAGTTGCTCGTACCGCCGGGCATGATCCCGACGTAATTTCCGACGATCAGGAGCAGCCCGACGACCAGCAGCGCGAGCAGCACCGGGCCGAACCACGGTGGGCTGTGCCTGACGCTCTTCGGGATCGGCGCGGTGTAGCGCTTGTTGACATCGCGGCTCTTGGGTGGCGTTGCCCGACCGCCTGCCGTAGCCCGCCCGCCTGGCGGCGTGGCCCGGCCGCTTGTCGCGGTCCGCTTCTTCGAGGAGGTGCCGTCGTCTGATCCTGCACGTGCCTTGGCCACGACCTTCGAGGATAGCCATGATTCGCGCGGCCGGTAACCTCGCCGTCTATGAGCATCAAGGTCGCGGTCGTCGACAACTACGACAGCTTCGTCTACAACCTCGTGCAATACCTCGGCGAGCTCGGAGCAGAGCCGGTCGTGGTCCGCAACGACGCCGTCGACGTGGCCGGCTTGAGGACCCTGGAGGCGTCCGCGCTGCTCGTGTCGCCGGGCCCGGGCCGGCCCGAGCACGCGGGCGTGAGCTCGGCCGCGATCGCCGAATTGGGATGTGAGGGCCTTTCAGTCCTTGGTGTCTGTCTCGGCCACCAGTGCATCGGCCAGGTCTTCGGTGCAAGGGTCGTGCGCGCGCCCGAGATCGTGCACGGCAAGGCGTCGCCCATCCATCACGACGGGCGCGGCGTTTTCAGGGACCTCCCCGAGGTGTTCGAAGCCACCAGGTACCACTCGCTCGTCGTCGACGCCGACTCGATCCCCGACTGCCTCGAGGTGACAGCCTGGACCGCCGGCGGCCTCGTGATGGGACTGCGGCACAGAACCTTGCCGATCGAAGGCGTGCAGTTCCATCCCGAGTCGATCCTCACCGGCGCGGCCGGCCACGACCTGCTCGGGAACTTCCTCGAGCTCGCCGCCGCGACCGCCTCCACACGAAGGTGACGGGCTGACGCTACGGCTCGGCCGAGGCGCTTGAGGGCACGGCTCGGCCCATGGCCCGACTTGGCCGACCCGTCCCTAGGGCGTGATCCCGGATATGCCCGATATCGAGGGTGTAGTGGTCGTCGTGGTCGTCGTCGAGATGGGCTGCTCGACGGAGATCACGACGGTGAAGCCCCACTTCTCCTGGGCTCCGGCATTGACGGACTGGCTGTACACCCAGCCCGGTTCGATGCCGGGAATCGTGACCGGAATGACCGCGGCCTTCAGGTGGTTCCCTTCGATGAGGGCGACCGCGGCACCCTGAGTCCTGTGAACCACGTTCGGCACGACGGCGGCAGGACCTTCGGAGATGAAGAGAGTGATCGTCGATCCGTACGTCGTCTTCGTCCCGGGAGCGGGTTGGGTCGTGACGACGTAACTAACAGGCACGGTGTTCGAGAACTGGTTTACCGGGTTGATGAGGAAGCCCGCACCGGTGAGCAGATCGCGCACCGCGACGAGCGACTGGTCGACAACTGCCTTATCGGGCGGGAGTTGGACCAGCTTCAGACCACGGGCGACCGTGAGAGTCATGGTCGTGTCGAAGGGGTAGTACCCGCTCTGCAGGCTCTGTTTGAGAATCGTGCCCGAAGGGATCACCGCGCTGTTCCGCGGCTCGTACACCACGTGGACGACGAATCCAGCGGCCTTGAGCTGCCCCTTTACCTGGTTGAGGGGGAGATTGACCACGTACGGCAAGAAGATCGGGTTCGGACCTCTGGAGACGGTCAGGTACACCACGTCGTGCTTCTTCACCAGCTCACCGGTGCCCGGAACCTGGTTCGTCACCAGGAACTTGTTCACTTCGCTACCGGTCTTGAATGTCACTATCGGCTTGAGGCCCTGGCCACGCAGCACTGACTCGGCTTTGCGATAGGGCATGCTGACCACGTCCTTCGGGTGGAACGAGACCGCCCCACCGAAGTACCCGAGAGAACGACCACCGATGTAGACGATCGCCACGAGCGCCACGGCGAGCACGAGGGCGGCAACCACCCACGGCACGAACCGCCGTTTCGGGTACTTGGGCCGGCCGGCGCCTGCACCAGGCGGCGGCACCCTCTCCTGGATCTCGGTCGGGGCGACCGGCACGCCGGACGCCGCCAGCACCAGCGTCGGGTTGACCGGGATCGCGATCGTCTGCGCGCCCACCTCGGCCGGGGATGGCGGCGGCGCCAGAACCGGCAGCCCGCGCATGAAACGCTCGAGGTCATCATGGAAGTCCTGAGCGGTGGCATATCTGGCCTGCGGCTGCTTGGCCATCGCATGCATGATGATCGCCTCGAGATCGCGCGGCACCCGGGGCTCGACCACACTCGGGAGAGCGGCCGTTTCCGACACGTGCTTGTAGGCGATGGCCACAGGTGTGTCGGCTGTGAACGGAGGACGGCCCGTCACCATCTCGTAGAGCACGACACCGAGGGCGTAGACGTCGCTGCGGCCGTCCACGCCGAGGCCCTGGGCCTGCTCGGGCGAGAAATAGGTAGCCGTGCCCATCACAAGACCGGTCTGGGTGACGCTCTCGCTCGCGCCTATCGCTCGCGCTATGCCGAAGTCGGCGACCTTCACCTGGCCGTCGGAGGTTATGAGGACGTTGCCGGGCTTCACGTCGCGGTGGACAACCCCATGGCGATGCGCGTAACTGAGGGCCTTCGCGATATCGGCCGCGATTGCAGCCGCCCGCGTCGGCGAGAGCGGCGCCTGGGTGCGGATGACCGAGGACAGCGGCTCGCCGTCCACGTACTCCATGACTATGTAATAGGTGCGATCGGCTTCGCCCCAGTCAAAGACCGGGACGATGTTCGGGTGCGACAGGTTCGCGGCAGCCTGCGCCTCCCGGCGGAACCGCTCGACGAACGAGTGGTCCGACGACAGCTCCGGGAAGAGCATCTTCAAAGCGACAGGACGATCGAGAAGCAGGTCGTGGGCCAAATAGACCTGGGCCGTCCCGCCACGCGCGATCTGGCGGCTCAGCTCGTAGCGACCGTTGTAGACGGGGGGCGGGGTCTCGGGCATCGTCGGGGACAGCCTATTCGGCGGCCCGGCCTGTCCGGGTACACGGTCGGGGGGCAAGGTACCGCTCATTGTTGCATCGCCAGGGCCTTTTGCATCACCGCGGCGACGACAGGGCCGGCAACCTGGGCGCCGGTAGAGTCCACGCACGAGCTGCCCGGTGGGATCGGGACGATCGCCGCGATGGCGACGGTCGGTGTCTGGCCCGCACCGGCAGGTGCGGTCGCTATCAGCCAGTTGTAGGTGCCGCAACCCTGCGCGTCTATCTGTGCAGTGCCGGTCTTGGCCGCCACCGGTGGGAACAGATAAGCCGGGAACTTCCCGTAAGCCGTGCCAAGCGGGTTCTCGGTCACGCCCAGCATGAGCTGGCGGACTGTCTCTGCAGTCTGCACCGAGGTTGCGCGTCGCCAGGGACGAGGTTGGTAGGTCTCCACGAGATTGCCCTCATCGTCGATGACCTTGTCCAACAGGTGCGGGCTCATGATGACACCGTTGTCTGCGATGCCTGCCGCGACAAGCGCCATCTGCAGCGTCGTCGCCGTGACGTTCTCCTGCCCGATCGCCGACTTCATGAGACCCGGCGTGTCCCCGACGAAATCCTGCGGTGACGGGAAGTTCGATGCGGCGGCCTCGCCCGCGGGCAGGTCGATAGGCGGGACGCTGTCGAAACCGAATGCGGAAGCTTCGAGGTACAGCTTCTCCGGCCCAAGGCTCTGGCCGACCAGTGCGAAAGCCGTGTCGCACGACCTCAGGAGAACCACTGCCAGGGAACCGCCGCAGTACTCACCGCCGAAGTTGGACAACCTCTGGCCGTCCGTCTCCGGAAGGGTGACGTAGGGCACGGATGGGAACACGTTGGTTGCGAGCTTCGGAGCGCGGTCGAAGATGGCGGACGTGTCGACGACTTTGAAGGTCGATCCGGGTGCCTTCGCCTGCGCTGTCGCGTAGTTGATCAGCGGATCGCCGGGCGAGCTCAAGAGCTTGTTGTAGTTGCTCATGACGGTGTCGTAGGCGGACTTACCCTTTGGGCCGCCGTGAACCGAGAAGAGATTGGGGTCGAACGTCGGGTTGCCATACATCGCGAGGACGGCTCCCGTCCGCGGGTCTATGGCGACCACCGCACCGGTCCGTCCGGCGAGGGCGTTCGCGGCAACCTCTTGAAGCGCGGCCGAGACCGTCAGGGTGATGTCATCGGTCGTCTTGTGCTGGGTGAGGAGCTGGCCGAGCGTCGACGCCGGGGAGTTGTGCTGGGCAAGGAGCTGGTTGTACTCGAGCTCGAGCCCCGTCGCGTTCCCTACGGCGACCGACTCATAGCCCGTTATCCCGGCAAACAAAGTGGCCGTAGCCGACGGATAGACCCTGAGCTCGCCGTAGCCGTCGTTGGTGGGCTTCGACATGGCGAGCACCACGCCGTCCGAGCTGTAGATGTCACCCCGCGGGAGCATGTAGGGATCGGGCAGAAGCGTCAGATTGTGCGGGTTGTTCACGAGGGCTTTGGCCTGGCGGACCTGGAAGTTGTTCAACTGCAGGAACAACAGGACAAAGCACGCCAACAGCACGAAACCCAGCCAGCGGATACGGCGATTGATCATCCGGTCCTCACCTCTTCGGAACCGTCGTCGTCGTCGTTGCAAGAACCGTGGTCGTCGTGGTCGACTCACTGGGGATGATCACCGTGCGCTCGAGCGAGAGGCTGCGCACGAGGTTGCGAGCCGCCTGGTAGGAGCTCTCCTCCATTCCCTGCTTCAGGTAGACGACGTTCGAGGAAAGCAAGTCCGATGGTGTGATCGTCGTGCGCTCCACTACCGAGGGCTCGAGCCACAGCAAGCCGCCGGGACGTCCCTGGAAGATCGTCACATAGCCTCGATCGAGCCCGACATAGAACGACGCCTTGTCGAACCAGACCACGACGCCCGCAGTGCTCCCGAGGATCGCGGCGAAGACGAGCACGAACAGCGCGACCCGAATCGTGAAGATCCGATCCCGGTGTTCTTTTCGACCTTTGGCCTTTACGAGAACCATCGGCCGGCTCGCCCTCGTCACCGCGCGGAACGACGGGACCTCCAACACCTGGGGAGGTGCCGTCGTCATCGGGACTGTCAAAGACCCTTTGGCCACAACGGGCTGGCCGGCTGGGCTCGAGGGCTGGCCGGCTGGGCGCGAGGAGGCCGCTACGCCAACGGCAGCCGTGAGCGCAACCGCCTCGGTGATAGCGCCCGAGGCCTGGACCGGCGCGCCTGACAACGCCACCGGGATCACGACGACATCGTCGCTCACGGCCGGCGTCTCGCCTGCGAGAACGTCGAGCACGACGACTGTCACGTTGTCGATCCCACCGCGGTGAAGCGCCAGTCGCACGAGCTCGCTCGCCGCCTTCTCGGCGTCGGCCTCATCAAGCAACACCTTGGCAATGTCTTGCTCACCGAGCTCGTTCGTGAGACCGTCGCTGCAAAGCAGAAGGCGGCTGCCAGGTTCGAGGTCGAGCTCCCAACAGTCCGGCTCGATACTGGGCTCGATCCCGAGCGCCCGCGTCAGGATGTGCCGATGCGGGTGAACAGCTGCCTCTTCAGGGGTCAGCTCACCGCTTCGGACCATCTCCTCGACAACGCTGTGATCCTCTGTGAGCTTGTGGACACGCCGCTCGCGCCAGTCGACCAGATACGCCCTCGAATCACCGACGTTCACGAGAGCGATCCGCAACTGGCCGTCAGGCTCATCTCCGATGAACGCAGCTGCAGTCAGAGTCGTTCCCATCCCCCGAAGGTTGCGGTCGGACTTGCTGCGGGCGTACACCGCCGAGTTGGCAGCAGCGACGGCTGCGAGCAGACCGTCCGTCGTCCGATCCCGACGGTAGGCCTCGAGCAACTGCTCGACCGCAATTCGAGCGGCCACCTCACCACCAAGATGTCCCCCCATCCCGTCGGCGACTGCTGCCAAGTCGTTGGTTGCAAGGGCGACGTCTTGGTTGGTGACCCGTAGATAACCGGTATCGGTCGCGGCCGCGGTCCGCAGCCAGCTCACCGGGCAACCTCGAGAATCGTGCTCCCGACCTTCACATGGTCCCCGCGGCGCAGCCGCACAGGAACGTCCAGGCGCTCATCGTTCAGCCAGGTGCCGTTGGTGGAGCCGAGATCCTCGATCCAGAGCTCGCCGCTGCGCCTGAAGACACGGGCATGGATCGAGGACGCGAAGGTGTCGTCGTCGAGCGGCACCGCACAACCCGGCGAACGGCCGACGGTGACTTCGTCGCCCAACTCGTAGACACGCCCGCGCCGCTGAGGAGGATCGATGACGCGCAAGCGCAGGACGAGCGCCTTGTCGGCAGCGACCGGAGCCGAAGGGGGCGCCTGCGCCTGCTCGGCACGCGAACGCCGCACCTCGACCCATACCATGCGAGCGGCGTAAACGAAGAACAGCCAGATCGCCGCGAGCAAGGAGTACCGGAGGATCTCCAAGAGGGAGTGAGGCATGAGGTCGCGACTACCTAGGAAGGCTCAAACCTGAGAGCGGTCGTCCCGACAGAAATCACGTCGCCTGAAACGAGGCGGTGCTCGCGAACCGGCACGCTGTTGACTCGGGTCCCGTTGGTCGAGCCGAGGTCCACGACGAAGATCGCGTCGCCCTCCCGACGCACCTGGGCGTGACGACGCGAGACGTTCGGGTCGTCGAGCACAACGGCGCACTCGGGCAGTCGCCCGATCGTGAGCACTTGCGAACCGATACCGATGCGGCGCCCGTCAGGGAAGACGAGCCAGTCGCTTGGCCGATCGTCCCCCTCGACGAGCTCGCTCTCGATCGCGAAGGTGCTGACCGATAGGTCCGGGTCGAGATGCAGGTCCAGCTTCACCGGGCCGACGAACTGGTAACCCTCGCGACCTGCGTGCTCCCGCACCGCAGTGATCAGCTCACGCTCCAGGGAATCGCCGAACTCCTCGAATCGTTCGAAGTCCTCAGAAGCGAGGAAGACGTTGAACTGGTTGGGCACGATGAACCCGTGAATGCCGACAGCGCGACGAAGATCCATCTCGCGCGTGAGCCTCCGGCCAAGCTCGATTGGCTGGAGCTGGCCGCGGAACGCCTTCGCAAAGGCACCTTCGACCAGACGCTCGAGGCGGCGCTCGAACTGCTGCAGTCCCATGGTGCAATAAGACTACTGGCCGGGTGAGCTGGCCTGATGGCGCGACAACATCAATCCGACTCCGAGGCGGGGTAGCAGAAGTGCCCCAGCTTCCGCGGCTATCGTCTCGACAACGGGNNGTTCAAGTCCCCCCTCGCCCACGCTTTTTGTGATGTCTCGCGACTGTGAGGACGGTTGTCACGAGACGTCACCGCACCGGAGCTCGTCAGGTCGTGTTGACGATGAGCACCGCACACGGGGCGGAGTGGGCGACGTCCTGTCAGCCCGCCGTGCCGGGCCTGACAGGACGTGGCGGTCGTCGGACAGATCGCTGGGCATATGGTTGGGCCCGATGGTGGCGTCACGCTGGGACCAGTACCGCCGGCTCGTACAGGGCCGGACGGCAAAGCGGATAGCGACGGTGGCAGACGCGCGCCGGCTTGCCATGCGGAGGGTGCCGCGCGCCGTCTTCGACTACATCGACGGTGGAGCGGGCGCCGAGCTCACCCTCGGGGCGAACCTGTCCGCGATCCAAGCCGTCCAGTTCCGCCCTCGGGTGGGTGTGACCATGGGAGTGCCGGCGCCGGAGCTCCAAACCTCTGTCCTCGGTTTCCCCGTCGCGATGCCGGTCCTGATGAGCCCGGTTGGTTACACACGGATGATGGAGCCGCTCGGGGACCTCGCCGGAGTCCGGGCGGCAGGCAAGGCCGGGACGATCTTCACGCTCAGCTCGATGTCGGGCCACAGGATGGAAGAAGTGATGGCTGCGGCGGCTCAGCCGGCTTGGTTCCAGCTTTACTTCCTCGGTGGCCGCCCGGGAGCCGAGAAGCTCGTTGCCAGCGCCCGGGAGGCCGGCTTCAGCGGGCTCGTCCTGACACTCGACACCCAGATCACCGGTAACCGTGAGCGCGAGCTGCGACACCGCGTCGGTCCGCCGCTCAAGGTCGACCTCCCCACCATGAGGAAGATGGCAACACAGGTCGCCGTGCGGCCCGGATGGCTGGCCGGTGTCGCCCACGACCGCTTCCAGCTCAGCATCGTCAACACGGAGGCTCTCGGCACAGCTGGACAGCCCATGTCGTCCGAGGACGCGTTCGCCCAGTGGGTCGCATCGCCGGCCAGGTGGGAGGACTTCGCATGGCTGCGCGAGCAGTGGCGCGGTCCGATCCTCGCCAAGGGCGTCGTCACCGGTGACGACGCCAGGCGCGCGATCGACAGCGGAGCCGACGCGATCATCGTGTCGAACCACGGTGGTCGACAGCTCGACTCCCTGCCTGGTGCGCTCCGGTCCCTCGTCGAGGTCGTCGACGCCGTCGCAGGAGAGGTGGAGGTGCTGGTGGACGGCGGGTTCCGACGCGGTGCGGACGTCGTCAAGGCCGTTGCGCTCGGGGCCAGAGCGGTGATGGTCGGCCGTCCGTGGGTCTACGGGCTCGCCGCTGCCGGCCAGCCGGGCATCGAGCGCGTCCTCGCCCTGTTCCGGGAGGATCTGGATCGCACGCTTCGGCTACTGGGCTGCGCTTCGGTCGCTGAGCTGAACCGTAGCAACGTGCGCGTTCCCCAGGGCTGGTAGAGGCACTGACGCGACCACCGGTGCGTGTGGAGTCAGAAACGGGGTACTATCGAGCTGCACCAGTCTCCACCACGCAGGCTGAGTGCTGTGCTGGTATCCGTCATTGGACTCCCGCTCTAATGTGCGTGGAGCAAGAGGAGTTCCAAAGATGGCAGTAGGTACTGTGAAGTGGTTCAATGCCACCAAGGGCTTCGGGTTCATTGCACCCGACGGCGGCGGCGAGGACCTCTTCGTTCACCAGTCAGAGATTCAAGCGCAGGGCTACCGCGAGCTGCTCGAAGGCCAGCGGGTTGAGTTTGAAGTCACCCAGGGCAAGAAGGGCATGCAAGCCAGCAGCGTCCGCGCAATCTGAAGTCTCACGCCCGCAGCTGACAAGGCTGCGGGCGTGAACCGCAGGTAAAGGAGCTCGACGTGGCCAATAAGTCGCCACAGAAGGACTCGGGCAAAAAGCCCGGGAAATCACTGAAGGAAAAACGCGCGGCCAAGAAGGCGAAGCAGGCACCCGTGAAGATCGGGACGGCCAAGCCGGTCTGAGGCTCGCGAGCAGCACAATCAGCCCGGGGGCCTAGCGATCTCTCCAAGGTCGTGACTTGTCGCGCCCGTAATGCGCTGATCTGCCAGGATGTGGCAATGAGCGACGTGTACGGGGACAGCCCGGTGGTCGAAAGGCCTGACCCCTTCGTCGCGGAGGGCGCCGCTGACGCGGTGTCGCTCGACAGCGAGATCGACTACGACGACGAGCAGGAAGACGACCAGTTGCCTCTCGACGTCGTCGAGGCGATGGAAGTCGGCGTGATGCTCGACGATCCCGAGGCCGTCGACGATGACGACGGGTCCGCCTGACAGCTGGACCCTGGCGTCGTCGCGGACGTTGAACGCCCAGCCGCTTGGACCTGTGCCGTCATGCCCGACACGTACGCCGTCGTGCCCGGCGCAAAGTCCGCGCTCGCCAGCACGCCTCCGTCACTCAACACCGAAGCGGACTGGATACGCCCAGTCCCCGGCGCGAGGGTGACTCCCCAAGCTCCGTAGCCGTTGTCGAGCCAGAAGGTGCCGAGCAGCTCCGTCTTCCCCCCTGCCAGGCGCACCTGACAGGTCGCTTTGCCGGACCATGACCCGTCGTCGAGGCTCATGAACAGCCAGACGGTCCCGCCCGAGTACACCGTCACCTTGCCGATGCTGCGGCCTGCACTGACGAGCGACGCCGTCTCGACACGTCCTCCGGGCCCGGTGCCGAACGCGGATCGACCGGCGGGCGGCTGATGACCGCCGCGTACGAGCCACCCGGTGCCGACACCTGCGCCGACGGCGACCAGCACCAATAGGCATGCCAGCGCAAGCGGGGATCGCCGCACAAACCACTGCCTGCGCACGGGTTGCCGGGCCATACGGCCCGCCCAGAGCCGTTCCATGAGCCTCACCTCGAAACCGAGTGGCGGCTCCACACCGGGCACCACCTCGAGCAACGAGTCGGCTGCAAGCGAGAGCTGCTCCATCTCGGCGTGGCAGCGCGGGCATGCTTCGAGGTGGGCGAGTACCTGCGCGCGTTGTCTTCCCGTCGAGATCCCGAGCGCGAGCTCCGCGATCTCCTCGGCGTACCGACCGCATTCGGGCCCCGAGCGCGCGACGTCGTCGCTCACCGACTGCTCCCTTCGCTCGTCATCGTCTCGCGTAGCTTCGTGAGGCCCGCGCGGATCCGTGTCTTCGCAGTTCCGAGGGGGATCGCTTCCCTCTCGCTTATCTCGGCGGCCGTCATCCCGTAGAAGTACGCGAGCACCAGGGCCCGGCGTTGCTCGGCGCTCAGGCCCGCGAGCGCCGAGCGGAGCCCTCGGGCGGCATCGGAGCTCACGGCGGCACCCTCGGGCGAGGGCTCGTTGCTCGCAAGGCCGAGATTCACGAGATCGTCGGGATCGGTCGGAACGGCCCGGCGCATGCGCAACGCGTCGATGGTGAGGTTGCGGGTGATCGTGAGCACCCAGGTGGAGACTGCGCCGCGGCGGGAGTCGTAAACCGGCGCGTGACGCCAGGCCCGCAACAGGGCCTCTTGCGCGATGTCCTCGGCAAGGGC
Source organism: Acidimicrobiaceae bacterium (assembly GCA_003166375.1). Lineage (GTDB taxonomy): Bacteria > Actinomycetota > Acidimicrobiia > Acidimicrobiales > Bog-793 > Fen-455. The sequence continues at coordinate 17,771 of PMVZ01000270.1, forward strand.
CGCATCAGCGACCATGCCCAACGCCAGGCCGAACACTCTTCCCTGATACCTCCTCACGAACGCGACCCCGGCCCGCTCGTCGCCGTGCGCCATGCCGGAGAGCAACGACTCGTCGGACGGCCCGTCCGTGGGCTCGCGCGTCCGTCGCATCACAGGGGATACGGCCGAGGGAGGCATCCGGATTGCACAGCTGGCATGACAGGGAGAACGCCAGAGCTCGCCGATGCCATCCCGCCAGAGCGAAACGGAATTCCGCACGGCGCAGTTGACACGGGCTGCCTGCGGAGCGTGAGCGTCCCCGGCACAGTAGATTCCCGCTGGTGAGCGGTGCTTATGGACCCAGCCGGCGGCCGACCTCACGCCGCCTCGACCCGGCTGTCTACCGGCGCCGCCGCCTGGGCGTGGNNCCGGCCCCGGACACGACGACGACGCTCCCGCGGCTACGGCCCACCGGGATCGGTCTCAGGACGGTCACCTGGACGGACACCAACCCGAGTGCCGGGCTCGTGGTGAACCCCGCGCCGGGAGGCAGCGCCGGCCCCCGGACCCTCGTCACCGAGATCTGGTACCCCTCGATCGGCGGTTCCGAAAAGACGCCGACCACTGGCGAGCGACCGGACTACCGTGGCGGCCCGTTCCCGGTCATCGTCTTCGCCCATGGGTTCGACACCCTGCCTGCCACCTATGCGCCTCTGCTGGCTTCGTGGGTGAAGGCCGGCTTCGTCGTGGTGGCGCCATTGTTCCCGGCCGAGAACGCCAACAAGATCAACTCCCTCGGCTCTCGCACCATCGCCCAGAGCGAGCTCGCCGAGTCCGACATCGTGAACGAGCCCTACGACATCGCGTACGTGGCAGGCGAGGTCGAGTCGGGAGCCGGCGGTGCCGCCTCGAGTGGCGCCTCCTGGCTCGAGGGCCTCGCAGAGCCGGGCAAGATCGCCCTTGCGGGTCATTCCGACGGTGCTCAGGCCGTCGCGGCCCTGGTCTACTCCGAGAAGTACGCCTCAACCTATGAGGCGATGGCGGCCCGCCCCTTCGGAGTCCTCATCCTGTCGGGATCGGAGCTGGCCGGCGTCTACGCGGCACCGGCCAACCCGCCACCGGTGCTCTTCGTGCAAAGCGCCGTCGACAGCTGCAGCCTGCCCCAGGACGCCGGCACCCTGTTGCACGACGCCGGTGGCGGCTTCTTCTTGAAGCTCACCGGAGCGCACCACTTTTCGCCGTACGTCGGCAAGGGCCCGGCTGCGCCGGTCGTCGAGAAGCTCACGGCCGCGTTCTTGAAGAGCGCGCTCGTGGGCACACCGAGCCTGTCCGAGCTGTCGCCATCTGCTGCGGCACCGGGCGTCGCGACGCTCTACGGGCCGTCGGGGCCCCCCGTCCTGACGCCGCTCCCCGAGCCCAGCCAGGCGGAGCGCTCCGCGGCGTGCACGGTTCCCGGCTGACCGCCGTGAGCGGCTAGCCCGGGATGGCGCCTTGGCGCGGCATCGCCGGCCCGAGGTCGGACCCCTCGGCGNNCGGCCTCCGAGCACGACGCCACGTGCTTCCAGGCGGCGCAGGGCCCAGAGAACGTCCCTCCATGCGATAGCGAGCGACTCACGCGCCAACAGGTCGCGGAACACCACTCCCCAGCGCGAGAGCAGCTGGCCTGCGACCGCCTCGGCAAGCTCGTCGGGATCCACTCCCGGGTCGTGGAGACCGAGCCCGTCTCCCAGTAGCGACCACCTGCCCCCCGAGACCGCGGGCCGGACGCGCAAGCGACTGCGGCCCGGCCGGGGCAATCCGGGCCTGGCCCGGCCGGCGGGACCCAGCACCGGCCCGGCCCGGCCAGTAAACGAGCTCGTTCGCGCCTTGGCCCCGCGCCCACTCAGCAGCGCCCGAACCGCCTGGAAGCCGTCCGCGGTGAGCAGCCCGCGGGCCATGCCGTCCCAGAGCGCCTCGACAACCTCACCCGGCAGGCGACCCGTCAGCTGGCAGAGGTCGGTGACGAACAAGGCGCCGTGACGCCGGAGTGCCTCGACCACCTCCAGGGCGGCGCCGACCGTCGGCGGGTCGGGCGTGGCCCCACCGCGAGTTGCGGCGAGGAGCCACTCGAGGTCCTCGCGCCGGTACAAGCTGATCGGAGTCGCCGGCGATGGCGTCGCACCGCCGCGCCTGGGCGGGCTGCCCAACCGGTCCGTGGCCCTGAGCCCGAGCCGGCCGAAGGCGACCTCGCCTCGCGCGCACCACTCGTCGAGAAGGCCGGCGTGGTAACCCGCGACCCGGGCCGGGAGGATCGCCGACTCCCAGGCATCGACGGCTGCCTCGTAACCCTGCAGTTGCTCGATCACCTCGACGACGCCGCCTGAGCCGAGCAGGCGGTGCCCAGGCCCGACGTGCTGCCAGGACAGGAGGAAACGCATGTACTGCTGTGCGCTCACCGCCTCGACAGAACGGCGGGAGCCGTCGCGCATCGCAGCGTGGATGCGCGCAAGCAGGTGCCTCGCGCAGAAGCGCTCTCCGGCCAGGGCCGTCGGCGGCTGGCCGCCTGCCGCGACGCGGCAGCCGAGAACCGAACCTTCCGCTTCCAGGCGGGCAACCGCCGAACGCAGCTCGCCAACGGTTCCCGCGCCGATCGAGGCCGACAGCTCCTCGAGCGTGACCGGCCCGAGCGTCTCGAGATGGCCGCGCGCTGCGGTGACGAGCGCTTCCTCACGCGAGCAGGGAACCGCCGGTGCCGGCCCGTTCTCGAGCCTGTGGTCGGGATCGAAGCTGGCTCCCCCTAAGAGCTCGGTGGCGAGCTCCCTGCACTCGGTCGCCACCCACCGCTCGCCGGCGGCGGGAAGCTCGACTCTCATGGACCGGCCCGAACGCACGAGGGCGCCCATCCAGTCGCTCCACTCCGGCCGCGCCGCAACGAGCACAAGTGAGCAGAGCAGGTCGTGCAGCTCCTCGGCGTTGCGCGGCTCGGGCCTTGCCTGTTCGACGATCTTCTCCACGACGCCCGGATCGAGCGCGGCAAGATCGTGTGCCTCGAGCGGCAGGCCGCGCCGCGTCGTGACCGCCCGCGTCCGCCGCTCCTCGAGGGGAGCATCGTCGAGGAAGGTGTAGGGACGCCCGTTCAATATCTCCTCGGCCAGAACCGAGGGGACCACCGTGTCGACGCAATGCGCCCGCACATCGCCCGACCGGACTCGGGCGAGGACATCGGTCAGACCCTCGAGGTCCATCGCCTCGGTGCAGCAGTCGTCGAGCGTCTGGCGCACGATCGGGTGCTCGGGGATCTCGATCGGTCCCGAGACGTTCTCCTGGCATGCGGCAAGGGCAGGGAATATGGCGGCCATCAGGTCGTCCGCCTCCATGCGCTGGATGGCAGGCGGGACCCGCCGGCTCCCGCGATAGCGCGGTGAGACGAGCGAGCGCGTCAGGTTCCAGCGCCACCGGGACGCGAACATCGGCGTCGGGAGGACCGCCTGGATCAAGGTGTCGCGGACGGTCGCCGGAGAAAGGAAGCCGAGGACCTCCTCCAGCGGGAACGAGTGCTGGGGCCCCAGCGACAGCACCACAGCGTCGTCGCTCGCGGCCGCTTGCAGCTCGAAGTCGAAGGTCCTGCAGAAACGCTTCCTGAGCGCCAGCCCAAGCGCTCGGTTCACTCTCGCTCCGCGGGGCGAGTGAACGACGAGCTGCATCCCGCCTGTGTCGTCGAAGAACCGCTCGATCACGAAGTGTTCCGTCGTCGGCAACGCGCCGAGCTCGGCATAGCCTGCCGCAAGATAGGCGACCACCTGCTTGGCGACCGCGCGATCGACCCCGGCAAGAGCTTCGACGATCTCGATGGCCGTCTCGGTGCCTGCGGCGGTGCCTGCCCCGGCGGCCTCGGCACGGAGGGCGGTCTCGACTGCGCTGCGCAAGTCGGAGACGGCCTGGGACAGCTCGGCGGTTCGCGCCGGTGCCTCACCGAGCCAGAACGGGACGGTCGGTGAGGCTCCTTGGGCATCGACCACCCGGACCGTGCCCGGCTCGATCCTTCGGATCCGCCACGAAGCGCTCCCGAGAAGGAACACGTCGCCCGCCATCGACTCGATCGCCCAGTCCTCGTTGACGGTGCCGACAAGAGTGTCCTCCGGCTCGAGGACGACACGGAAGTCCGCGACGTCCGGGATCGCGCCGCCCGATGTCACAGCAGTGAGGCGGGCTCCGCGCCGCGGCCGGAGCACGCCGTTCACCCGGTCGCGATGCAGGTGCGCGCCCCGCCGGCCTCGGCCGGTGACGACGCCTTGGCTGACGAGCTCCACGATCGTCTCGAAGTCGTCGGCGCCGAGCGCGCTGTAGGGAGCTGACCGTCGGGCGAGCGCGAACAGCTCCTCCTCGGTGCAGCCCTCGGGATCGGAGGCGGCGCACTCCGCGACGAGCTGCTGCGCGAGAACGTCCAACGGTGCGACCGGCGGGATGACCGCGTCGAGATCGCCGGAGCGAACCGAGGCGAGCAGTGCCACGCACTCCACCAGCTCGTCGCGCGTGAGCGGGTACAGGCGGCCGAGCGGAACGCCGCCGACATGGTGCTGGGCCCGCCCGACACGCTGGAGGAAAGTGGCGATGCTCCGCGGCGACCCCAGCTGGCACACAAGCTCCACGGGGCCGACGTCGATGCCGAGCTCCAACGATGCGGTTGCGACCACGGCCCGGAGCTGCCCGGCGCGAAGGCGTGCCTCCACCCTGAGCCGGCGGTCCATGGACAGGCTCCCATGATGGGCCTGGACGCTGTCCTCCCCGAGGCGCTCAGCCAGCTGGTGGGCGACCCGCTCGGCCATCCTCCGGGTGTTGACGAACACGAGGGTCGTCCGGTGCTGCTCTATGTGAGCTGCGATCCGTTCGAGCACGGACGACATCTGCTCGAGGGTCGACACGGCGCCGAGCTCGTCGTCGGGGAGCTCGATGGCAACGTCGAGCCGGCGTTGATGGCCGACGTCGACGATCATGCAGCGGGGCGCGCCGCCGGGCAGGGTCCGGTCCGCCCCGGCACCCACCAGCAGCCGGGCGATCGTCCCTATCGGCCGCTGGGTTGCCGACAGGCCAATCCGGACCGGTCTCTCGTTCGTCGTGACCACGCGGTCCAGTCGCTCCAGGCTGAGAGCGAGGTGCGCGCCGCGCTTGTCACGGGCCAGCGCGTGGATCTCGTCGACGATCACGGTCCGCACCGTCGCGAGCATCTCCCTGCCTCGTGCCGAGGTGAGCAGGAGATAGAGCGACTCGGGCGTCGTCACGACGATCTCCGGGCGGTTGCGCAACATGGCCGAGCGCTCGGACGGAGGCGTGTCACCGTTGCGGACCGCCACCTGCACCTTCGGCGGCTTCAGGCCGATCTCGATCGCGACTTCGGCGATCTCGGCGAGGGGCTTGCGCAGGTTCTCGCTCACGTCGACCGTCAAGGCTCGCAAGGGCGAGACATAGACGACATCGGTCCCCCGGCGGGGAACTCCTGACTCGGCAGCCCTGTAGCAGCGATCGATGGCCACGAGAAACGCAGCCAATGTCTTCCCCGACCCCGTGGGCGCCGCGATAAGCGTGTCGACGCCCGAGGCGATGGCTGCCCAGCCGTCGGCCTGGGCCTGAGTGGGCCCGGCCGGGTAGCGGCGCCGGAACCATTCGGCGACCGCGGGATGAAAGGCGTGAAGCGCTTCGACTCCTTCGCGGCCGACCTCGGCCTCCCTAACCGGCTGCATGGGTTGGGATACTATCCGAACACCTGTTCGATCGTCGCGGGCAGCCCAGCCGCCCTGGGCAAGTGGAATTCGACTATCTCTATGCAAAGGGCGCGTTCCTGGGCCAACATGTCGCAATGGACCTGCTCGTCGTGGTCGGAACCGACCAGCCGCCCGAGCGCCTGGCTGCCCGGGCGCACCACATTCTCACGGTTCCCCTCGCCGAGGTCACCCCGACCCTGATCGCCGAGATCCGGGCACGGATCCCCCGGCACGTCGCGGTCTTCGGCCCGGGCGCCGCCGCGGTGGCCGCGAAGCTGCGCAAGGCCGGCCTCCCGACGGAGCTGCACACCGACGAGGACGTGTCCGCCAGGACGGACCTGGTCGGCGTCGAGGTGGTGCCGCTGACCGATCGTGGGCCGAAGATGGAGGTCGCCGACTCGCTCCTCGACCTCGTCGGCAACACGCCGATGGTGCGCCTCGACCGGGTGGGCCGGGACCTTCCCTGCCCGCTGATCGCCAAGCTCGAGATCCTCAACCCCGGTGGGAGCGTCAAGGACCGACCGGCCGTGGCGATGGTCGAGGCGGCCGAGCGAGCCGGCCTTCTCCGGCCCGGATCGACCATCGTCGAGGGCACTTCGGGCAATACCGGCGTCGGTCTCGCGATCGTCGCCGCCCGGCGCCGCTACCGCTGCGTGTTCGTCATGCCCGACAAGATGGCCCCCGAGAAGGTGGCGTTGCTCCGCGCCTATGGCGCCGAGGTGATCCTGTGCCCGACCGCGGTCGCGCCGGATCACCCCGATTCGTACTATTCGGTGACGGCGCGCCTCACCGAGGAGATCCCCGGAGCCTTCCACCCTGACCAGTACCACAACCTCGAGAACCCGGCTTCTCACGAAGCTACGACCGGCCCGGAGATCTGGCGGCAGACAGCCGGGCGCGTCAGCCACTTCGTCGCCGGCATCGGCACCGGCGGGACCATCTGCGGCATCGGCCGCTACTTGAAGTCGCAGAATCCCGATGTCCAGATCGTCGGTGCCGATCCCGAGGGCTCCGTGTACTCGGGGGGCTCGGGAAGGCCTTACCTCGTGGAGGGCATAGGCGAGGACTTCTGGCCGACGACCTACGACCCGCAGCTGGTCGACCGCGTCGTGATGGTCAGCGACGCCGACTCGTTCCTGACCGCTAGGCGTCTCGCCGTCGNNGACGTCGTCGTGGTTCTCGTCCCCGATTCGGGGAGGGGGTACCTGTCCAAGTTGTACAACGACGAGTGGATGGCGGATCACGGTTTCTTGAGGACGAGCGGGCACACCGTGGCTGACCTGCTCGAGAGCAAGGGCGACCGGCTCCCCGGGATGATCCACGTTCACCCGGACGAGACCGCCCGGCAGGCGGTAGCTGTCATGGCCGAGTACGACGTCTCGCAGATCGCGGTCATCCAGGCCGAACCCCCACTCGCGGCGGCCGAAGTGGTCGGGGCCGTCCACGAGCACCATCTCATGCAACGAGCGCTGCAAGACCCTCAGATCCTCGACAAGACGGTGGGCGAGATCATGGGCCCGCCTCTCCCGTCGGTGGGCAGCGGCGAGACGGTGGACGTCGCCCTTCGGCGCTTGGAGGAGTCGCCGGCGGTGACCGTGCTCGACAACGGGCACCCGGTTGGCATAATCACCCGATCGGACGCGCTCGCGTTCCTGGCACAAGCCGGCTCGCCCAGGGAGGCGCGATGAGCTCTTTCAATGATCAGGCAGGAAAAGGCCCAGGGTTCTCCACGCGAGCGATACACGCCGGCCAGGCCCCCGATCCGCTCACGGGGGCGGTCGTCACGCCGATCCACCTCGCTTCCACCTTTGCCCAGGAGGCCGTGGGCAAGCACAAGGGCTTCGACTACGGGCGCACGCGCAATCCGACGCGTGTCTCGCTAGAGACCACGATCGCGTCGCTCGAGGGGGCGAGCCTCGGCTACGCGTTCTCGAGCGGCATGGCCGCCACGGACGCCGTGCTCCGTTTGCTGAGGCCGGGCGACCACTTGCTCATCCCCGACGACGCCTACGGCGGCACCTACAGGCTCGTCTCCAGCATCTATGCGGGATCCGGCGTCACGTTCTCGCCGGTCGAGCTGCAGAGCCCCGACGCGCTGGCGGCCGCGTGGCGCGACGAGACCCGCCTGGTGTGGGTGGAGACGCCGAGCAACCCCAAGCTCAACATCATCGACATCGCGGCCGTCGCCGCTCTTGCGCACGCCCATGGCGCCCGCTGCATCGTCGACAACACCTTCGCCACGCCTTACCTGCAACAACCGCTCGGGCTGGGTGCCGACGCCGTCGTGCACTCCTCGACGAAGTACCTGGGCGGGCACTCCGACGTCGTAGGGGGGTTCGTCGCCACCAACGATGAGGAGCTCGGGACACACCTCGGTTTCGTCCAGAACTCGGCCGGGGCGGTGCCGAGCCCGTTCGACTGCTACCTCGTGCAGCGCGGGCTCAAGACGCTCGCGGTCCGGCTCGACCGGCAATGCGCGAACGCGGACCTGATCGCGGCCCACCTCCTCGACCACCCGGCGGTGCAGGAGGTCTACTACCCGGGGCTCGCCCACCACCGGGGCCACGAGCTCGCATCACGCCAGATGAGCGCCTTCGGCGCGATGGTGTCGTTCACGCTGCGGGGCGGCGAGGCTGCGGCGCTCGAGGTCGCCGCGGGCACGCGACTGTTCACCTTGGCCGAGTCCCTCGGGGCCGTCGAGTCGCTGATCGAGCTGCCGGCCAGGATGACCCACGCCTCGACCGCCGGCTCCGAGCTCGAGGTCGATCCCTCGCTCATCCGTTTGTCGGTGGGCCTCGAGAACGTGGGCGACCTGCTGGAGGACCTCGACCATGCACTCGCGTTGGGAGGCCTTTGAGAAGCAGGCGACCTCAGGGGTCTCGTGGACCCGCCGGCGCCATCGCCGCGGCGACCTCTGAGCGCCGCCCCCGGTCGGATCAGGTCGCGGGAGTGCGGGGCATGATCGGAAAGCAGCGGTCCTCGAGCCTGCCGAGTGCGTACGCGGGGTACATCCCCCAGAACAGCCCACGGCACTTCTCGGACCAGGCGAGCGCAGCGGGTGAGGACAGCCGGCGGTGGACCTGCAGGATCCCGCCCTCGAAAACCCGGTACTCGGCCCAGCTTCCCGGGAAGTCCTTCACGCACGCGACCTCGGCATAGGGGACCTCACCGGTCTCGGCGAACCTGCGCACACGGTTGCGATGCGTGTGCCCGGCGAAGTACCCGCAGATGGCCGGACGTCTCGCTATCACCTCGACGAGGCGCTCGGAGTCGTTCGGGTTGATCCCGAAGTAGTCCGGAGCCCGGTTCACCGAACCCGGTTTCCAGGCATGGTGATGGCCGAACACGAGCACCGGCTGGTCCGCTCGCGCTCCGAGCTCGTCGAGCCACTCCAGCTGCTCGCGACGAGCCTGGCCTGAGTCCCTGCCCTCGATGACCGTGTCGAGCAAGGCGATTGTGGCGCCGTCAAGCGCCATCTCCTGGCAGGGCTCGGACGCATAGTGGCGACCCGAGAAAGCGTCGTGGTTCCCGCGCACGTGCAAGAGCCGGTCGCCGAACGAACCCAGGTAGCACTGCAGGAAAGCGTCGTACTCCCCGACCAGGCCCGACGCTGTGAGGTCGCCCTTGACCACGACCGCGGCCGGGTCGATCGCGGCGATCTCGGTGATCGCCGCGCGGCTCATCAGCTCCGGGTACGGCGTGGCGCCCTCCGGCGACGAGTTCTCCACAACCGGGCCGAGCTTCTCGAACAAGGCCTGCAGCTTGTCTCTCGCGTCCGTCATGCCCCTCGCGTCCATCCCGCCCGCTGTGAGATAGCCGACGGTGTCGGCGATGTCGGAGAGCTTGCCGCACTCGGTCTCGCCGAAGTGAACGTCGTTGACAGTGGCGAACCTGCAGAGAAGCTCGCCCGGAGGCCTGTCGAGCGTGCGGGTCGCGATCCCGTGGCGCAGGAGGGACGTGCCGGGCCGCAGGCCGGTGATGACTTCGTAGCCCGGTCCCGGCCAGCCGCCACGCACCCCGACCATCTCGAGGGTGTCGGGCGAGTGGAGATGGAAGACGACCTCGTCCTCGGCGACAGTCGTGAGGTCCCAGAGCTCGGGAACTGCGCTCATCGCCACGCCTGTTCCGCCCGTGGCCGGTCCCGGCGCAGGGACGCCGGAACGTTCCACCACCGCCCCGAGTAACGCCACGAGTGCTCCGGCTCGCCCCCCGCCAACTTGCGTCTCCCGCTCAGGGGACCGCCCTCTGCTGTGGCCCGGGGCCAGCAGATCACAACGGCCGCGGCAATGGCATCTGCCACCTCCGCAGGCGCACTGAGTGGTCGGGCCGGGATGCCCGCATGTACCCGATCTGGCTTGCTCAAAGCGGCACGTTACCGTGTTTGCGCTTGGGCAGCTCCTCCCGCTTGGAGGCGAGCAGCTGAAGGGCTCGGACCAAGACGCGACGAGTGTCGGCCGGGTCGATCACGGCGTCGACGTAGCCGCGCTCGGCTGCGACATAGGGGTTCGCGTAACGCTCGATGTAGTCGTCGACGAGCTCGGCACGGCGAGCGGCGGGGTCCGGCGAGTCGACGAGCTCGCGCCGGTAGACGATCTCGACGGCACCCTGCGGGCCCATGACGGCGAGCTCGGCCGACGGCCACGCGTAGGCGAAGTCGGCACCGATGGACTTGGAGTCCATGACGATGTAGGCGCCACCGTAGGCCTTGCGGATGATCACCTGCACCCGGGGCACCGTTGCCTCGCAGTACGCGTAGAGAAGCTTGGCGCCATGGCGGATGATGCCACCGTACTCCTGGTCGGTTCCGGGCATGAATCCCGGTACGTCGACGAAAGTCACGAGCGGGATGTTGAAGGCGTCGCACGTCCGAACGAACCGGGCGCCCTTCTCCGATGAGGCGATGTCCAGCACGCCCGCGAGCACGCTCGGCTCGTTGCCCACTATCCCGACGGCGCGCCCTCCGATCCGGGCGAAACCGCACGTCAGGTTCATCGCCCAACGCGGGAAGTACTCGAGGTACTCGCCCCCGTCGACGACTGCTGTGATCACCCGTCTCATGTCATAGGGCTGGTTCGGGCTGTCCGGGACCATGTCGCGAAGCCCGACGACCTGCGCGTCCAGGTCCTCGGGCTCCTCGAGGTCCGGCGGAGCCTCGAGGTTGTTCGAAGGAAGGAAGGACAACAGATAGCGAACCTCGTCGAGGCACGCCTTCTCGTTCGGGGCGACGAAAGTGGCGACACCAGAGCGCGTCGCGTGGCTCATGGCGCCGCCGAGCTGCTCCAGGCTCACGTCCTCACCCGTGACGGTCTTCACGACATCGGGCCCGGTGATGAACATGTGGCTTGTCTCGTGCACCATGAAGATGAAGTCCGTCATCGCCGGGGAGTAGACGGCGCCGCCGGCGCACGGGCCGAGAATGACGCTGATCTGGGGCACCACCCCGGATGCCCGCACGTTCCGGGAGAAGATCCCGCCGTAGCTGTGCAGCGAGACCACGCCCTCTTGGATACGTGCTCCGCCCGAGTCGTCGAGGCCGATGATCGGCACTCCGACAGAGAGCGCAAGGTCCATCACCTTGTGGATCTTCTCGGCGTGAGCTTCGCCGAGTGCACCCCCGAAGACGGTGAAATCCTGGCTGAAAACGCACACGCGCCGTTCGTCGATCGTCCCGAAGCCGGTCACGACCCCGTCTGTGTAAGGGCGGGAGCGCTCGAGGCCCATGCCATGGGACCGGTGCCGGACGAGCAGGTCCATCTCCTGGAACGAGCCCTCGTCCAGCAGGTAGTCGATCCGCTCACGGGCCGTCATCTTGCCCTTGGCCTTGTGCGCTTTGACCGAACGCTGCGATCCGGCGTTGACCGCCTCCGCACGCCTGGCCTCGAGCGCGGCAAGACGGGCGCCCATTGAGCGGTCGACCGCGGGATGCTCCGCCATTGCGCGAAGGCTATCGGTCGCAGGGGAGGCTCAGATCGCTTCGCCGCGGCCGGCCGCGCGCCACCGGGCCGGTCGCGCGCCACCGGGCCGGTCGCGCGCCATACGCTGCAGGCGTGAGCGATGACGACCTGTTGCGCCGACTGCGCTCGGGCGACGAGTCCGCCTTCGCAGAGGTCGTCGACTCCTACCACACCTCGATGGTCCGTCTCGCACAGACGTTCGTCTCGAGCCGGGCTGTCGCCGAAGAGGTCACCCAGGACACGTGGCTCGCCGTTGTGAAAGGCATCGACCGCTTCGAGGGCCGATCATCGCTCAAGACCTGGATCTTCCACATCCTCGCGAACAGGGCACGGTCGACCGGCGTACGCGAGCAGCGCACGACACNNGCCATCTCCGAACTGCCCGAGAGCCAGCGCGCCGTCGTAACACTTCGCGACGTGGACGGACTGTCAAGCAAGGACGTATGTGACGTGCTCGAGATCAGCGAAGCCAACCAGCGGGTACTCCTGCACCGCGGACGCAGCCGGGTAAGGGCCCGTCTCGAAGACGAGTTGGCGAAGCGATGAGGCTGCCCACGCTCCGCAGGGACCTCGTCTGCCA
>PMVZ01000233.1:0-694 GCA_003166375.1 Acidimicrobiaceae bacterium
CTCGTGGCCGCCTGCGGAGCCGCTGTGCCACAGCTGTCGGGACGGGGGCTCGGCCACACCGGTGGCACCCTCGACAAGCTGGAGGCGATCCCCGGATGGCGCTCCGAGCTGTCCAACAGCGAGATGCTCGCCCAGCTCGAGGAGATCGGCTGCGTCATCTGCGCGGCCGGTGCCGGCCTTGCCCCGGCGGATCGCAAGCTCTACGCACTTCGCGACGTGACCGGGACCGTGGAGTCGATCCCGCTCATCGCCGGGTCGATCATGTCCAAGAAGATCGCCGAGGGGACCCAGTCGCTCGTCTTGGACGTNNCCGCGCCACCGAGCTCGCCCGGACGATGGTTCGCCTCGGCCGTGACCACGGGCTCAAGGTGAGGGCGCTCTTGAGCGCGATGGACACTCCCCTCGGTCGAGCGGTCGGCAACGCGCTCGAGGTTGCCGAGTCCGTAGAAGTGCTCTCGGGCGGCGACGACTCACCCGATCTTGTCGAGCTCACGCTCGCGCTCGCGCGAGAGATGCTCGAATTGGCAGGGATCGGGGCCGATCCCGCCGTTGCGCTCCGAGACGGCTCGGCCCTGGAGCGCTACCGGGCAATGGTCGTGGCCCAGGGAGGTGATCCCGACGCTGCGCTGCCCCGCGCGGTTCACGTCGAATTGGTGACCGCCGACCGCCCCGGCATCGTCGAGCGGCTCGACGC
>PMVZ01000233.1:707-2957 GCA_003166375.1 Acidimicrobiaceae bacterium
TGGTCATAGGCGACCAGCCCCCGGCCCCCACGTCAGTTGTCCTGGAGGTGATCTCTTGAGCGCCAAGCCCGGGCTCGACCAGATCCGCAGTGCCCCGAAAGTGCTCCTCCACGATCACCTCGACGGCGGCCTGCGGCCGGCCACAGTGGTGGAGCTCGCCTCCGAGCAGGGTTACCAGGGTCTGCCGACGACCGATCCGCAGGAGCTCGCGGCGTGGTTCGTGTCGGCTGCCCCCCGGCGCGACCTCGTGCGCTACCTGGAAGGCTTCGCCCATACCGTCGGTGTGATGCAGAGCTGCGAGGCGCTCGAGCGAGTCGCGAGAGAGTGCGTCGAGGACCTGACGGAGGACGGGATCGTCTATGCCGAGGTTCGTTTTGCCCCCGAGCTGCACACCGAGCGCGGACTGACACTCGAGGAAGTGCTCGAGTCGGTGCTCACCGGCTTCGACAAGGCGATGGCGAGCGCGGCGATGGCGGGACGACCGATCGTCGTCCGTGCGTTGCTCTCGGCCATGCGCACCGCGGCGCGTTCGCGCGAGATCGCCGAGCTCGCCGTGGCCTACCGGGACGTCGGCGTCGCCGGCTTCGACGTCGCAGGTCCCGAGGCGGGCTATCCGCCCACCGATCACCTCGACGCGTTCCATCTCGTGCAACGCGAGAACTTCCACGCCACCCTGCACGCCGGTGAGGCGTTCGGCCTCCCCTCGATCTGGCAGGCGATCCAGTGGTGCAACGCCGAGCGGCTCGGCCACGGGGTTCGCATCGTGGACGACATCGTCGTCGATCCCGACGGTGGCGTCTCTCTCGGCCGGCTGGCGGCCTACGTGAGGGACCGGCGCATTCCGCTCGAGATGTGCCCCACTTCGAACGTGCACACCGGCGCGGTGCCTTCGCTCGCCGAGCACCCGATCGGGCTGCTGCGGCGCCTGAGGTTCAGGGTCACGGTCAACACCGACAACCGCCTGATGAGCGGAATCAGCCTCTCCTCGGAGCTGGCAGGGCTGGTCGAGACTTTCGACTGGTCGTGGAGGGACATCAACTGGTTCACGATCAACGCGATGAAGAGCGCTTTCTGCCCCTTCGACGAGCGCCTCGCGCTGATCGACGGCCGGATCAAGCCCGGTTTCGCCGCTTTGGACCCCGCTACTCGCACAATGTCCTCACGGGATCGGTCCGGGGCTCAAGCCTCGCTCGCCGAAGAGCCTTTCATCGACTGACAGCGAGCCGCGACATCGTCTCGGAGCAGGCGCAGGAGCTGGTCCGCCCGGCTCCGCTCCCCGGCGAGGTGGTCGAGTGACGCCGGTCCGCCGACAACCTCGAAGTAGACCTTCAGTTTCGGCTCGGTGCCACTCGGTCGCAGCACCACGCGAGCCCCTTCGGCCAGCCGCAGCACGAGGGCGTCGGTGGCCGGAAGTTCCCCGGTCCCATCGGAGAGGTCCACGAGCTCGGTCACGGCCAGACCGGCGAGAGCCGCGGGCGGGTACCTGCGCCAGCGACCGACGATCGCGGCCATCTCGGCCTGAGCGGTCGGGCCCTCGAGGCGCAGCGACCACTGCGCGGTCGCGTGCACACCGAAACGGGACGCGAGGCTGTCCAGGCGATCTGTCACCGAGGTCCCCTGAGCCTTGGCGCCGGCGGCTATCTCGGCGGCCACCAGCGCTGCCGACAGCCCGTCCTTGTCGGAAACGGCGTCGCCCACCTGGTAGCCGAGCGCCTCCTCGTAACCGAAGACGAACCGGGACCCCGGACGGCGAAGCGCTGCTCGCGCGATCCACTTGAAGCCGGTCAGCGTCTCGACATAGGCGACCCCGGCCGCTTGCGCCATCGCCGACAGCATCGTCGAGGAGACGATCGTGGTCGCCACCAGCCGGTCGCCACCACTGGTCGCGGAGAGCACGCGATCGGCGAGGAGCGCACCGAGCTCGTCACCTGTCAACATCCTCCACGCCCCGCTCAACGGGTCCGGCACGGCGATGGCCAGGCGGTCGGCATCCGGATCGTTCGCCAGGACTAGATCGGCGTCGAGCCGGACGGCATCGGCGAGCGCGAGATCGAGCGCTCCGGGTTCCTCCGGGTTGGGGAAGGCCACCGTCGGGAAGTCGGGGTCGGGTGCGCCCTGTGCGGCTACGACCGACACCGGCCCGAAACCGGCCTGTTCCAAGAGCTCCGGAAGGACCTGACCTCCAACGCCGTGCAAGGGCGTGTACACGATCCGCAGCCGCCGCGGGCCCGCCGGATCCAGCAAACCGAA
>PMVZ01000233.1:3031-5128 GCA_003166375.1 Acidimicrobiaceae bacterium
CCCGCGGCCGCACCGAAGTGCTTGACGGCAAAAGCCGTGAGGGGGGTCGGCAGCGGACGGGGAAAGACCCGCACACCTACCCCAGCGCCGGAAGCGACCGCGGCGACGTCGCGGGCGAACTCGTCCGACCCGTGGCGGGCGTCGCGCCCTACGACGATCCCACNNAGCCGGTTCATCCTGGCCGGGCCGGCACCGAGCGCGCCGCGAAGCCCGGCAGTCCCGAAACTGAGCGGGCGCTCGAACCGGGCGCGCACCGCGGCGCCGTCGCCGGCCTCGAGGAGGGCGGCGAGCTCTGCCCGCGTGGAAGGGTCGGGATCTGCCGCCATCCACGCCTGCGCCTCGGCAGCCAAGGCAGCGGAGATCGGCTCGGTCTCCTCGTGCCCGGTCGTCACAGTGCCGACAGCAGTCCCGCCAGGAGCTCGACCAGGTAGGGCGCTGCTGCAGCCCCGGCGGCCAGCACCTCCTCGTGGTCGAGCGGGGTCGGGCTCACCCCCGCCGCGAGGTTGGTGACAAGTGAGATACCGAGCACCGACGCCCCCAGGTGGTGGGCAGCGATCGCCTCGAGCGCCGTGGACATCCCGACCAGGTCCGCACCCGTGCGCCGCAGCATCGCGACCTCGGCGGGCGTCTCGTAGTGGGGACCTCCCAGGGCCGCGTAGACACCCTCTGTGAGCGTGGGGTCCACCTGTCTCGCCAGCGCACGCAGGCTTGCCGGATAGAGGTCGGTGAGATCGACGAATCGCCCCCGGTAACCCGCCGGAGGCACGGGGCCGCTGAGCGGCGAGGCGCCCGTCAAGTTGAGATGGTCCCGGATCAGCACCGCCTGCCCAGGGCTCATTGCCGGATCGAGGCCGCCGGCCGCATTGGTCAAGATGACGACCCGGGCACCGGCGATCACCGCGGTGCGGACCGGATGGACCACCTCGGCCGGCGAACGGCCTTCGTAGAGGTGGGTGCGCCCGATGAGCAGGAGGACCCGGTGCTTGCCGGCCCTGAGCGAGCGCAGCTGGCCATGATGGCCGGCGACCGTCGGCGCCGCGAACCCCGGGAGATCCGCGGTCGCCCGNNTCATGGGGCGGGGCGCCCGCCCAGCGCGTCACCTCCGCGGCAGCCTCGGCTGCAAGCTCGTACGGGTTCGATGTGGCACTTGCGGCGGTCATGGGGCCAAAGGCTAGCGAGATGCGTGCCGGAGAGGCCTTCCGGCCACACGGCTCAAAGGCCGACGGGGTGCCAAACGGTTTTGGTCTCGAGAAACGCCAACATGCGACGCGGCGTCGGCGCCTCAGTCCAGTCGCTCTCAGCAGCGCCGGGGCGAAGCACACGCTTCACGTTGGTCACCGCGGCCCGCTCGAGCTCGACCAAGAGGGAGGCGGGGGCGCCCGCCAGATCGAGCGCGTCGACATCACGGTGGGCGGCGAGCACCGGCGCGAGCTCGGCGACCCGGCCCGTGATCAGGTTCACGACGCCGCCGGGAAGGTCAGACGTGGCGAGCACCTCGGCAAGGGTGACGGCCGGCACAGGTCGCGTCTCGCTCGCGATCACCACCGCGGTGTTCCCGGTCAAGAGCACCGGCGCCAGCACGCTCACCAGCCCGAGGAGCGACGAGGCCTGCGGCGCGACCACGCCCACGACGCCGGTGGGCTCGGGCACGCTGAAGTTGAAGAAAGGGCCCGCGACCGGATTGGAGGACCCGGCGACTTGGGCCACCTTGTCCGACCATCCGGCGTACCAGACCCAGCGGTCGACCGCGGCGTCGACGCTCGCCGCCGCCTCCTCCTGGCTCGTCCCCTCGCTCGAGGCGACCGCTTCGGCGAACTGTGAACGCCGGCTGTCGAGCATCTCTGCGACTCGGTAGAGGACCTGTCCCCGGTTGTAGGCGGTCGCGCCGGCCCAGCGGGGCTGTGCCTTGCGTGCTGCCACGACAGCGTCGCGCACGTCCTTTCGTGAGCCCTGGGCGGCGTTGGCGAGGAAGGCGCCGTCCGAGTCCACCACGACATAGGACCGGCCGGACTCCGAACGCGGGAACGCCCCTGCGATGTAGAGCTTGTAGGTCTTGCGCACTGCCAAGCGTTCTTCAGACATCGAGGTATGCCCCCA
>PMVZ01000229.1 GCA_003166375.1 Acidimicrobiaceae bacterium
CGTAGCCCGCCTTGGCGAGGTCCCGCTCGTCGAAGGAGTCCACGTTGATCACGAGGGTGCCGCCGGTCGGCAGATCGTTCACGTTCGCCTTCAAAGCCGCAGGGTTCATGGCCACGAGCACGTTCGGCGCGTCGCCGGGAGTGAGGATCTCGTGGTCGGAGATGTGGATCTGGAAGGCGGAGACGCCCGCGAGAGTCCCTGCCGGGGCGCGGATCTCGGCAGGGTAGTTCGGGAATGTCGACAAGTCATTGCCGAAAAGGGCGCTCTCATCGGTGAACCGGTCCCCGGTGACCTGCATGCCGTCGCCGGAGTCCCCCGCGAACCGGATTACAACCTGGTCGATCGTCTCGACTTTGCCCGGTTCGTCTGCCAGCTTGGACTTTGTCGTCAAGGCCCCTCCACTCGGCTCGCCGGCATATGTGCCGCCACCGCCGCGATTACTTTCTCACCCGCTTGCCTGTGGTTAGAGGCATCCTACCGCCGACCTTTTGTCCTTCCGGCGATGTGCAAGGCCGTGATAGGCCGCGGCTCGAGGCTCGACGCCCGACTAGAGCGCCTGTGGACGACCCGTTCGGGTTGCTCGGTTCGCTCTAAGCCACCGTGACGGAGTCGTCGAGGTACACGTCCTGAACGGCGTGGATGATTTCCACTCCCTCGCTCAGCGGACGCTGGAAGGCCTTGCGTCCCAGTATCAGCCCCATGCCGCCGGCGCGCTTGTTGATCACGGCGGTCCGCACGGCCTGCGCGAAGTCGCCGGCGCCCGACGACTCGCCACCGGAGTTGATGAGCCCGACACGCCCGGCGTAGCAGTTGACGACCTGCCAGCGCGTGAGGTCGACCGGGTGGTCGGTCGTCAGCTTGCTGTAGACGAGAGGATCGGTACGACCGAACTTCAGCGCGGTGTAGCCGCCGTTGTTCTCCGGCTGCTTCTGTTTGATGATGTCGGCTTCGATCGTGACTCCGAGGTGGTTAGCCTGCCCCGTGAGATCGGACGCCAAGGCGTAGTCGGCCTCAGGAGTCTTGAACGCCGGGTTGCGCAGGTAGCACCAAAGGACTGTGAACAGGCCGCGGCTGTGTGCTTCGGCGAACAGCGCGCTGACTTCGCGGATCTGTCGGGTGGCCTCCTCGGATCCGAAGTAGATCGTTGCACCCACTCCCATTGCCCCGAGGTCGACGGCTTGGTGGACCGAAGCGAACGGCACCTGGTCACCCCGGTTCGGGTAGGTGAGGAGCTCGTTGTGATTGAGCTTGACGATCAACGGGATCTTGTGCGCGTAGCGACGAGCGATGATGCCGAGGACGCCGAGCGTCGAGGTGAACGCGCTGCAGTCGGCTGCAATCGCCAGCTCGGCAAGGTTCTGCGGGTCGAAGTACGCCGGGTTCTTGGCGAAGCTCGCGGCCGCCGAATGTTCGATCCCCTGGTCGACCGGCAGGATGGACAGGTACCCGGTGCCGCCCAGGCGGCCGTGGTCGAACATTTGCTGCAGGTTGCGCAGGACCGGCACAGGCCGGTCACTTTGAACGAGGACCCGGTCCACGAAGTCAGGCCCGGGAAGCGAGAGGCGGTCTCGCTCGATCGTCTTGCATTCGTGGCCGAGCAGGGAGTCAGCCTCGTCCCCGAGCGTCTCGCGGATGTTGATTCCCATGATGTCGTTCCTCCTGGTCAGCGCGTTTCAACAGAACCCATTCCGCCTGAGCGGGGACGAGTGCTCCGCCGGATCGAGTCGGCGTAGGTTCATGCCGCGCCCTCTTGGGCGCTCCTTTGCGATCCTAGCTCCAGTGGTCACCGGGTCATCAAGCCCGGCCGTCCCACCAGATCGTGACAAGGTCGGAACCCGGTGATCCGAGGTCAGACGCCCGGTCGCCCTTGACGCCGAGCTCGCGCAGGGCCGAGGCGACCTCGCCGGCCCGGCCGGGGTGCAGGCAAAGGCGGCGTCTTGTCACCTCCACCAGGTCCTCGAAGGTTCCGTGATCGGACTCGCCCACGCGGGTCCAGACCTCGTGACGCGGCGCCAGTCCCAGCTCCTCCAAGACCGCCAGCGCGTCGTAGGCGGTCGGAACCTTCGGTCGGACAAGACCGTGGAAACGTTCCCAGAGTGGATTCAGCCCAGTGAGCGGGTGGCGAGCTGTGAGCTCGACCACGACGAGCCGGCGGGCATGGTTCGTGAGCGCCGCGACGAACGGCCCAAGGTCCGCGACGTTGTACAGCACGTGATGGCACGTCACCACGTCAGCTGGCTCGACCTCCTCGGCGACGTCCGGCCAGCGGCCACAGACCCCGAGCACTGCCTTGCCGAGCCGCTGGGCGTTGCCCGCGAGGACGCTCAGCAGCTCCTGATCGCTGTCGACTGCGGTCATCGCGATCGCCCGGGGCACTAGCGGGAGGCACGCGGCGCCGGCACCCGCGCCGACATCGAGAACCGAGCCGGGGTTCGCGAGAGCCTCCCACGCCCTTTGGAAGGAGGGACCCGCGAAAGCCTCACTCCTGCGTTCGGCCCTGCCGATGAAGAGCTGGCGCGGCAGCACCCAGGGAGATTCCGGCGTGGACTGGAGGATCTCGGTCGGGATCGCCCACGACTCGAGATCGGACCGCCAGCGCTCGAGCAGGTCGGCGGCGCTCACGACCGGGCCTCAGACGTTGAACCGGATCTCGAGCACGTCGCCGTCATGAACGGCGTAGTCCTTGCCTTCGAGGCGGACCTTCCCCTTTGTCCGGGCCGCGCCAAGCGACCCGAACTCGAGCAGCTCGTCCCACCGGATCACGTCGGCCTTGATGAAGCCTCGCTGGAGATCGGAATGGATCACCCCGGCGCACTCGGGGGCCTTGGCGCCGCTGCGGAAGATCCACGCCCGCGACTCGTCTTCACCGGTGGTGAGGAAGACCCACTTCCCGAGAATGTCGAACGCCGCCTGGGCGACGCGGACGAGCGCGCCCTGCCCGAGGCCAAGGCCTTCGAGCAGTTCCGCGCGCTCGGCGGGATCGAGCCTGGCCGTCTCGGCTTCCAGCTGGACGGAGACCGCAAGCACGTCCACGCCGCTGCCAACCTCTTCTTCCACCGCCGCCACAAGCTGTTCGCTGTCGGCAAGTTCGTCCTCGCCCACGTTGACGACAGCCATCGTCGGCTTGTCTGTCAGCAGGAAGAAGGGCTTCAACGCCTCGCGGTCGCCTGCGTGCAGGCTCGAACGGTACAAAGGCGTGCCCTGCTCGAGAACTCCGAGAGCTGCCGGCGCTGCTCGCAGGCCAGCCGCGATGGCTGGATCGAGCGGGGCAACACGGCTGCGCTTCTTGGTGAGCTGCTGCTCGAGAGTCGCCAGGTCGGAAAGGGCGAGCTCGAGCTCGAGGACCCCGAGTGCGGCGAGGGCATCGGTGTCGCCGGGCACGTTCTCGTCCGCGAAGCTGCGCAGCACAAGGCAGAGGGCGTCCACCTCGCGTACCCCCGCAAGAAACCTGCTTCCTAGGGCATCGCCCTTCTCACCGCCCTTGCCGATCGCGGCGATGTCGACGACCTCGAAGCCGGCATAGACGATCTTGCGACTCTGGCTCATCTTCCCGAGCGCATCGACCCGGGGATCGGGAACATGTGCGACCCCGACCTCGGTCTCGACCGTCGAGAATGGGTGGGACGCGACGACGGCATTGCCCCCGGTGAGCGCATTGAAGAGGGACGACTTGCCTGAATTGGGCAGGCCCACCAGGCCGACACGGTCCACGACACTGACGGTAGTGCCTCAACGCACTGCCCCGACGACCACGCCGCCGGTGTCGCGGGCCCAGATCTGCGGCAACCGGCCCAGATCTGCGGCAGGCGGCCCAGAGCCAGCCGGCCCAGATCCGCGACAGGCGGCTCAGCAGCCGGCCCAGATCTGCGACAGCCAGCCGAGATCTGCGGCAACCGGCCCGGCCGAACCGTGTGTGCAGCGCGCTCTCCCCGATCAGCGCAGAGCGGCCAAGCGGTCCTCAGTGTCGAAGACCTCGGGTGAGAAGGACGCAACGCGGGTGAACAGCTCTCGCGCCCGAGGGAGGTCGCCCGCCCTTTCGAAGAGGTCAGCCAGCGCATACCACTGACGGAGATGGCACGTATCGGGATGGCGGAGGGACTTGCCGCCCGGCCCGAGGAGCGCGATCGCTCCCTCGAGGTCGCCGCGGTCGGCCATCATGCCCGCCACCACGAGCCGGCCCTCGACGAGAACTTCCCTGTCCACGCCCTCTTGTCGCAACGCATCCCAGAGCGCCATCACTGCCTTGTCGCGACCGAGCGCCCGCTCACAGTCGGCGATCACCGGATGCTGGTCGAACGACCCGGTGAGGTCGTGAAAGGCTCGCAGCTCGCGAGCTGCTTCCCGCCAGCGGCCGAGCCGGTAGAGCGTGAGGCCGTAGAGCTCTCGAATCGCCCCGACATCCGGTGCCAACCGGGCCAGCACGCGCAGCTCCGCGAGCGCCTCCCGGTACCGGTCGCGCTCGTAGGCCCGCGTCGCGATCCCTAGGCGTCGCTCCAGCCCCGCGGCACGATCCGGACCGACTGCTCCCCGCAGCTCCTCGCGAACCTCGAGCGGCAGGTCGTTGTCCTCATTTCGTCTACGAACACGGCGCTCGCGCTCCGATTCGCGGTCCTCAACAGGTAGCCGGCCCTGGCGGGACCGCGCTCGCGGCTCGGTCGGCACACGCTGTTGGCTGCGATCCCCCGGAGCTGCACCGCGGGCGCGACGTTGTCCCGGGGCACCGCTCGGATTGGCCACAATCGGGAACGTTACCCCGGACCGCCCCTCGGGCGCGACAATGCCCACCCGCTTGAACAGGTGGGCATCATCCGAGATGAATTCCGGCGACGACCTACTCTCCCAGGGAGTCTCCCCCCAAGTACCATCGGCGCAGGCAAGCTTAACTTCCGTGTTCGGGATGGGAACGGGTGTGACCCTGCCGCTATGATCACCGGAAACCTTTCGCTCGAGCGGTTTCCGCAGCACGCTGCGGACACCGGCGTCAGCCGGTGCTCCCGCTTGAGGGTG
>PMVZ01000283.1 GCA_003166375.1 Acidimicrobiaceae bacterium
ACACACCCATCGCCAACCCGAGCCAGACGACGTACTCGATCCACGGGGATCTCACGAACTTCGCACTTCTCCTGTTCGGCGGCGGCAATCCGTACATCGGGATCAAGTTCAACTCGTTCACCTTCGATTCGAAGACCGGGGCGAAGA
Source organism: Acidimicrobiaceae bacterium (assembly GCA_003166375.1). Taxonomy (GTDB): domain Bacteria; phylum Actinomycetota; class Acidimicrobiia; order Acidimicrobiales; family Bog-793; genus Fen-455. The sequence goes on from PMVZ01000283.1 coordinate 148, forward strand.
CCTCGATCCAGCCGGACATCGACTCGGTCACGTTCCTCGGTCCCCTGAAGTTCATCAACGCGCTCGAAGACCTGTTGAGCTCCCTCGGCGGGCCGTCGATCTCGGTCAGCGACGGCGGGATCGAGGCGAGCTACTCCCTCGCTCTCCCAGACGTCGGCGTCGGCGTGTTCGCGCTCCAGAACCTCGCCCTTTCCGCCGGGGTCAACATCCCCTTCGACGGGACCCCGGTGCGGGTCCGTTTCGGCCTGTCGTCAAGGGACAACCCGTTCATCCTCACGATCGACCTGTTCGGTGGCGGCGGTTTCTTCTCGCTCGGGATAGGGGCGGACGGCATCGAACTGATCGAGGTCTCGCTCGAGTTCGGTGCCGACTTGTCGGTCGACCTCGGCGTCGCGAGCGGCGGCGTCTCGATAATGGCCGGCATCTACTTCTCGCTCCAGACCGTGCCGATCAAGCAGGTCCAGCTCACCGGTTTCCTCCGCGCCGACGGCAACCTCTCGGTGCTCGGGATCATCTCGATCTCGATGGAGTTCTACCTCGGCCTCACTTATCTCGACCCCGGCAAGGCCTACGGCACAGCGAGCGTCTCGGTCTCGGTGAGCGTGCTGTTCGTCAGCGTCTCGGTCAGCGTCACCATGCAGAAGACGATCGGCGGCAGTGGTGACCCCAGTTTCCGACAAGCCCTCACCGAGAAGAACTGGACGACCTACTGCAAGGCCTTCGCATGACAAAGCAACGGGTGCTCTGGACGGCCTGCCCGCACGGGAAGGCGAAGGACGGCAAACTGCGGGTCTCGGTGCACGTGGCGCCCCAGCTCTTCCCGACCGGCAACGCGGTGTCGTCGCTGGCGGAGTTCTCCGACTGGCAGTACTGGCCGGCGACAAACGTCAGGTTCAAGGTCAAGATCGGACCCAGAACCTTCGACGCCGACATCGTGAGCGCGCCGCCGTCGCCGTCGCTCTGGCACGTCCTCTTCCCCTCGTCGACCACTGTCGATCCCTACGAGTACTCGAGCCCGACGTCCTCCCCGCTCTACAGCTACCCGGCCGGGTTCGTGCGCCACTTCTTCCAGAGCACCTATGCGGCATTAGCGAACACGGCGCCCGTCGGCAATTGGCCCGGTTTCCAGCTCCTCACGAGTGAGGACGGCTTCGGTGCCCTGCCGCTCGACAGCCGGGAGCTGTACGACCGGATCGAGACCGTGAAAGCGATGTTCCCGAAGGGGGGCGGCCCGATCCCGCCGGGGAAGGGACCGGACCCGGCGTCGGACCTCACACAGGCGTACCTGTTCCTGCAACCGCTCACGACACCCGTGAAGGGCCAGAGCTACAGCACCACGCCGCCGCCTGCGGTCCCGCAGTTCGACTTCCACCAGGCCGTCTCACTCCTCGGGCGCCACCCTGCCCTGCTCCGCCTCTTCGGGCTCGTCTACGAGCTCGAGCTCACGCGCCCGAGTGGGCTTAAGGGCACGGTCGCGGTGTCGGTGGTGCCGAGTTGGAGACCGAAATTGGGCGGTCCACCGCTGACGATCAACGTCAAGCCGGTGACCATGACGAACGCGGGCGAGTGGCTCCCGGCCCACAGGACTTCGGACGCGGAGATCACCTCGGGGTTCTTCCGTCTCTCTGACCCGGACTACGCCGTAGTCGAGATGGACCTCGACGGGGCGACGCTCAAGGCCTTCAACTTCGTCCAGGGCATCCAGCGCGCCAACACCGAGATGCGGACGGCAGACACGCCAACCCACTACGGCGTTCCGTCGCTCCGCTCGGCGGGCCTCGCGGTGGCCAAGACCGGCAACGCCCTTTCGCTGTACCAGAACTGGCAGAACAACAACGGTTTCAACGCCGCCATCGAGGCGTCCCCGCCCAAGGCGGTCACGCTCTACTTCGAGGACATCGCACAGGGTTACCGGGTCGATGTCTGGTCAAAGGCGAGGGGTCGGTGGTTCCAGCTCTGTGCCCGGACCGGGGCCAAGAACCCGGGGCTCGGCGGCTACGGGATCGGATCGCCGCCGACGGTCGTGGCGGTTCCGAGCGGCGACGAGGGTTGGGTAGAGCCCGCGACGACCCAGAGCGCGAGTTCGGGCGGAGCCGCGAACCCGCCGGTGTACCTGCCGGAGTACCTGATGCGCTGGTCGGGGTGGAGCCTTGTCGGCGCCCGTCCCGGCAAGCACCTGTCGGACGTGCCTTCCGACGGGCTCGAGCCCGATGCCGCGAACCCGGCCAACAGCAACCTTCAGCTCCAGATCGACTACGCGGCCACGCCCGGCACCCTGCCGACGCTCCGCTTCGGTGGCACCTACCGGTTCCGGGCACGGGCCGTCGACATCGCCGGCAACAGCATCCCGTTCACCAAGACCGGAGGGTTCACCTGGGCGACACCGGAGGTGACCTACCGCCGGTTCGAGCCCGTGCCCTCGCCGGTGTTGGTTCCGACTGCGCCCCGGACGCCGGGTGAGCACGTCGAGCACCTGGTCATCCGCTCGAACTACGACATCCCCGACGACGACCCGAGCATTGTTCCCTGCGAGCGTCACATCACTCCTCCCTCCACCGGTGAGGACATGGCGGAGGCCCACGGCGTCCTCGACGGTGCCGACGGTCACCCGGATCCCTCCAGCTACACCCTGATAGCCGATCGGGACGGCCTCACCTACAAGTCGACGTCGGTTCGCGACCTTTACGGAGGCATGACCGACAGCCAGCCCCTCAACGGGAAGAACAATTGGATCTACTACCCGCCCGTAGCGGCGCCCACGGCCGCACACCCGGCCTTCGGTGTGCCGTACCTGCCGGACGTGCTCGCGCGAGGCGTGGCCCTGTTCAACTTGCCCGGCAGGAAGGACGCCTTCGTGCGGGTTCCGTTCGACTCGGTCGGCGCCTGGCCGGAGCGCCGCGCCGTCCGTCTCGTCGTCCGCGCCGGAAAGGGCCCCGTCGTTCTCCCCGCCGCGGGGGACCTCGATGGTGCGATCGAGCTGAAGGCGCCGAAGGCATCCATCACGACCGTGCTGATGAGCTCGTACTTCGCGCCGGGCGACCTCGAAGTGATGGCGTTGTGGCAGTGGCTCGCCGAAGCAGGTACGGCGACGCCCGCACTCAGGGCGTTGATCCTCGACAGGCTCCACTACATGTTCACGCCCTATCGCGAGCTCGTGATCGTCCATGCCGTCCGCCAGCCTTTGACGCCGCCCGTCATCGCGAAGCTCACCGTCCTTCGATCGCCCGGCGCGACCTACGCGCTCTTGATCGGCGACGCCCTGGCTGATGTTCAGAGCACGATCCGCGTCGACGTGCTCGCTGCCTGGGCGGATCCCTACGACGACGGCAAAAGCCAGCAGGGTGCCGTGCTGCTCGAGAAGACCTCACGCGTCGACGAGATCCCGCTGGCTCTCGGCCATAGTGACCTCCTCCCGCTCTACAAGATCCGCCACGACTTTGGCGACACCCGGCATCACGAGGTTTTCTACAACGCCGTCGCGACGACGCGGTTCCTTGAGTACTTCACCGAGGTCGTCACCGAGACGCTCACTGGCACCGCGGCAGTCGTCTGCTCGAAGGCGGGCTTCGCGCCCGGCACCGTTGACGTCCGCGCGGCGGGCGACACCGCGACGATCTACCGGTCCGGCGTCGACTTCACCGAGGACGACAAGGCGGGCTCGATCGCTCCCATCCGGGGCGGATCGATCCCCGACGGCGGCTCGGTGGCGGTGCAGTTCGTGGCTCCTCCCGTGACCCGCTCGAGCCTCGAGAAGGACGCGAAACCACCGACGAAGTTCGGTTACCTCTTGTCGATCCCGAGCACGGCCCGGCCGCCTGCCCCGGACGTGCGCTACATGATCCCGGCATGGAACTGGGTGACCGTGAAGTCGGCGACACCGAGCTCCAGCCGGGTCGGCAACGTGCTCCGGGTCTATCTCGGGCGCCCGTGGTTCGAGTCCGGGATCGGCGAGCTGCTCGGCGTGGTTGTGGCCAGCCCGCCGCCCGGTGTCGTGCTGCCGTCAGGCTTGCAGCCGTTCGTGAGCGGCTACGGCTCTGACCCGGTGTTCACGACCGGCTCGGTCGGGACCCCTAAGGTGACGGACTTCCCGCTCGCGGTGCACAAGGGGATCTCGCTCCAGCTCGAGGAGCAGATCTCGGGTATCGGCTGGGTCGACGTCGCCGGCCACGAGGTCAACTGGGACAAGACCCGGCGCCTGTGGTTCGCGGACATCGCCGTCGGGGCAGGGCAGTCCTATTTCCCCTTCGTCAAGCTGGCGCTGGTTCGCTACCAGCCTGCCTCACTGCCAGGCATCGAGCTCTCGCGTGTCGTGCAGGCCGACTTCATCCAGCTCACCCCCAACCGGTCGATGGGCCTGACTTATCCTTCCGGCACCGAAGTCAATGTCGAAGTGCTAGGCCCCGGCTACCTCATGACGCCGAACAACAGGGCTACGCCCGACACCATGCGGGCGTACCTGCAGCTGAAGGCCGTGGAGACGAGCGACCCGGACTTGCAGTGGATCATCGATCCGGCACAGCCCGATGGCACGCTCCTCTCCGTCGCGAGCTCGAGCGAGGCCATCACCGTCTGGAAGGGCACGGTGACGCTCCCCAAGACGCGTGGCACCGTCCCCTACCGGATCTTCGTCGCCGAGTTCGAGGAGCACGCCGTTGTTCGAGCGGGCAACCTCGGCGCGAAAGCCACCTACCTCGACGCCATCGAGATCTGAGGCGTCCCAGCCCCGCGCCTCGCTGTGAGTCGCAGTGCCCAGCACGCCTCGAGGTCGATCAGAGTCAGGGGCGAGACGCTCGAGATTGAAAGCGTCGAAGCGGTGTAGCTTGCAACAAGGATCATGAAGCGGACTTTGCTCATCATCGCCTTCACGGCCGTCCTCGTAGTGCCCACGGGCCTGCTGGGCACCGTTGCGACCGCTGCAAGCGCTTCGCCGCCCAAGCTCACGGCCATGCTGCTCAACATCAGCCAGATGCCGACCGGGTGGAGCGTCGAGAAGCCGTCCGGAGGCAAAGCCACGCTCGGTTGTTACACGGACAACTTGATGCCTAAGGGCGTCAAGCAGACGGAGACAGCGAGTGTCGACTTCCAGGGCAAGGGCGGCTTTCCTGCGGTCGGTGAAAAGCTCGGTACCTTCACGAACGCGACGACCGGCTACAAGGAGGTCGTCGCCAATCTCGCGGGCTGTAAGCACTTCAGCGGCACGTCCGGTGGGGAGAAGGTGACCGGTGGCACGGTTGAGCAGATGAGCTTCCCGCACTACGGGGATGCGAGCGAGGCATTTGTGGTGATCTTCACCGTCTCGGGCGTGAGGTTCTATCAAGACCTCCTGTACGTCCGAAAGGGCAGCATCATCATGGCGATCTACGAGGGCAATCTCCGTTCCATCGAAGTGAGCCAGTTTCTAGGCTTCGTCGAGAAGGCGGTTGCAAAGCTCCCCTAACTTCGGCGTTCGGCCCCAGGTGAGGTGCCGACGGCCGTGTTGGTGACACCCTCTACCTCCGAAGCGGCCCAGTTGTCGTTCATGACTCTCGGTCAGTTCAATCGGGTGCTGACGGGACTTCACGCGTTTGGGCGTCGCCCGACATGTCGCCTTACGAAATAGCCCGCTTTTGCCGGAGGCCAGCTGAGTCTCGAACGACCGAACTGCCGTCGCGACTTCGCCGTTTGGAAGCCCATTTCGGGCAGGGCAGTTGGGAAGCCAGCCTCATTCGCGATCCGTCCGGTCGTGTTCTTTGCGTGATCGCGCAGTGCCAGCTCCTACCGAGGTGAACGCCGCGAGATACCTTCACCAGGACGTGCCCTTTGTACTACTCTGCATCACTGTCTTACGGAGTTCACATCCTCGAAAGGCTGGCGAACATGAAGAACTTCGGCAACGATATGTACCGGCGACCATGGCGAGACTCCAGCGCGAGGCGACTACTGTTCATTGCTCCGTTCCTGGTCGGCCTGCTCTCCCTCGGTTCGGGCGTGGCGCAGGCAACCGCCCCGCAGGATATCTTCAACAATTTCAACAGCGGGGCCGTCAGCAATTCCCCGACCACAGCGACCGTCTTCACGATCAAAGACTCCTATCTGATCACGATGATCCTCGACTACCACTGGAACAACGGGCACGGCAGCCCAGGAGGCACGATCGCGCTCCGCAGCTCACACGGTCCACTCTATGGCCCATGGCGGGTGGTCACTAGCGGCGGCTCAGGTGCGCCCAACATCAACTGGACCGCTCAGCCCAAAGTGGTGGTACCAGCCGGCGCCTACACAGTGGTTGATTCGAGTCCCGCAACCTGGTCACAGGACGCCGAGTCGGGCGGTGCAGGGTTCAGCGAGGTTAAGGGAACAATCGAGACTTCGCCGCCAGCCAAGCCTGGCGCAACGTGGAGCGTGGTATCCGCTAGGACCCTTCCCCCTATGATTGGCGTCACATGTCCCACAAGCTCGTTCTGTATCGCAACAGGCCAGAAAGGCACAATTCTGACCACTGCCAATGCCGGGCTGACGTGGACTCAACGCCCCTCTGGTACCCACTACAACCTGAATGCCAGTACGTGTCCGACGAGCACTGACTGCATCGCAGTAGGTGCTTTGGGGGCTGGCATCATTCTCACCAGCTCCAACCGTGGTGCTACCTGGACCACGCGGTGGACTGCAAGCAGTACCTCCGTCAACGCGGTTACCTGTTCGAACGCCAGGGACTGCATCGCCGTGGGTTATCCGGGCCTTATTCTCACCACTTCAAATGGCGGGACAACCTGGACCGGCCGCTCCAACCCGCTCTCCCCCTATCCTCAGAGCCTGAGCGACGTCGTGTGCCCGACCAGTAGGAACTGTATCGTCGTCGGGTTCGACATCATGACCACCGCCAACGGCGGCGCGACCTGGACAGAACGCACCAAGGGCGGCGGTTACACAGAGATTGCCTGCCGAACCAGTACGAACTGTTTGGTCGCAGGCGAGCAGAACGCGGCAACGACGGACCAGGGTAAGACCTGGACTGTTCCGATGAAGAGGTACACATATGACGGTGGCAAGACCTGGATGACTTACCCCCCCATATACTCAGGTGCTATTAGCTGCACCAACGCAGGCGGCGCCTGTCTGATGCTGAGTACAGGATCGACGCTGTGGAAGAGCGGGGATGGCGGGGTCACCTGGGTTATGGTTTGGAAGCCTCCCTATTGGTTAAGCACCTTTGTGTGCCCGTCAACCAAGATATGTCTGGCGGTGGGCAAACCAGACGCCATGAGCAGCAGAGGAGTCATCGTGCGCGAGAAGGGCGGCTGGTAGTTACCTACTTTGCCCTGAAAGTCTGAACGGACGCTCGGCGTCGCGCGTCCGACAGATTCCTGGCACTCTCGGCTTGGTGGAAGACTACGTCAGGGCGAAGCAAGCGGCCCTGAAGGGTCCAGAAACTCCCTGTCCCGGCTTGACCAGCCATAACGCGCTCGGCGAGGCTCGCCGCTCGTGGCCCTGTCCTTTCTCTATCGTCTCACCCGGCGCGTCATTGAGGTCGTTCGCGTCCATCGGATGGATGCCGCGGCCAAGGACGCGGAGATCCTCGTGCTCCGCCACCAGCTGGCCGTCCTTCGCCGGCAGGTCGCCCATCCCCGCTTCACCTGGTCCGACCGGGCTCTCGTCGCTCTCCTGGCTGCCCCGTGCCTCAGGAGCGCTGGCGATCGTTCCTCGTCAGCCCACAGACGATCCTGGGCTGGCACCGCTCTCTGGTCAAGAGGCGCTGGACATACGCGCACCGCCGACCAGGTCGTCCTACCCTTGCCAAACATACCGCGGAGCTGATCTGCCGTCTGGGACGAGAGAACCCCAAGTGGGGCTATCTCTGCATCGTCGGCGAGCTGAAGACGCTCGGCGTCTGCATCGAAGAGCAGAGCCGCGTCGCGGACGTCCTCGGGCCGAGGCAGCCGAACCGCAAGCTCCTGACATGGGGTTCTAACGGTGGGGCCTAACGCAAGGGGCCTCCCGGCGCGCGAACCGCCCGTACGCAGGACCGGGGCGAGGCCACGGCCGCGCTTGGTTATGCACGACCACCCAAACCGCCCGCACGCAGGGACGTAGCAGCAGGCGCCCACGTCGGCCACGACAGGCGCCCACGTTCGCCCACGTGGCGGCGTGGGGGGCGGGGTGGTAGTTAGGTGGCGGGTCGGGCATTTCATGGGTAACGGGCGTGACAATGACGGCGCCGCAGGGCACATGATCGGGCGGTAAGCGAGCAAGTTTGAAGACCTCCCCCATTACCCAAAGCCCACAACTAGCTCGTTACGGGTTCGGTGCCGCTTTCAAGCGGTGAGGGCGTCAATAGAGGCCGTAACGACGGTGTTCCTGCCGCGTCGCTTGCCGGCGAGAAGGCGCTCGTCCGCGGCGGCGAGCGCCACCTGCCAGCCCGTCGCCGGACCGCAGGCAACCCCGAAGCTCATGGTGACCTGAAGGCCGGGCGCTACGGTCGTCCAGTCAAGGCCGGAGACCGCGAGCCGCAGCCGCTCGGCGAATCTGTAAGCACCTGCCAGGTCGACGCCTGACAACGCCACCACGAACTCATCCCCGCCGTAGCGGATGACTAGCTGCCCGCTTCGTGCCTTGCTCAAGAAGAGCTGGCCGACTTGCCGCAGGACCGCGTCGCCGACGTCGTGGCCGAACGTGTCGTTGATCTCCTTGAACGAGTCGATGTCGGCGATGATGCAGGCTACTTCGGTCTGCCGCACCGCCTCTTCACAGAGGAAGCGCTCGAGCAGCCTCCTGTTGCCGATGCCAGTGAGGATGTCCTCCTCCGCCGACCGCGTGGCCTTCGCTGCCTCGGTTTGGAGATTGCTGCGCTCCCGTTCGAGGTCCGCGCGTGACCAGACTTGTTGCACGAGCTGTCTTGTCTGGCCCTCGTGGATCGCTCGGATGTGACTGTTGACTTCTTGGGTGTCCGCCAGTGCGCTCTGGAGGTCACCGGCAGCCTCCTCGCAAGCGGCCAGCTCCTCGAGCGCAAGCATCAACTCGTGCTCGTCGTGGCTCGTCTCGCCGATCCCCATACCGCGGTGGGCGGCAGCCAAGGCTTCCTCCACCCGGCCCGCCAGGCGGAGACATCGGGCCTCCACCATCACGGCGGCGGCGCGCTGAGCTGCCTGCATGATGACGTTCTCCTCGCCCGGGAACTCCTTCATGACCTGCAGCGCTTCCTCCACGCGGCCTAAGTCGCAGAGGACCTCTGCCAGCAGGCGGTGGCTGCCGAACCGGCGGTTGAGCTCCGCCGACCCCTCGAGGCGCAATCTTCGTACGATCGCCTCAGCGCGTTCAAGCTTGTCGGTGCCGGTCCCGAGGTGGGACATTCGCTGCTGGCGGGAGCCAAGTAGCAACGCGTCAGCGATGTTCTGCAGCTGACGGCAGACCTTCTCTCCGTCACCCAAGCGCTCGGCGGCGGCGAGTGAGACCTCGAACATCTCCACTGCCCGGTCGTAGTCAAACAGTGAGTAGCAGAAGATACCGAGCCGGTTGGTGATCTCCCACCGGAGACGGCCGTCGTTGACCGAGTCCAGGCCCAGGATGCTCTTTGTCGCCAGGTCCGAGGCGAGCGAAACCTCGCCAAGGCGGGAAGCGTGAGCCGCACCGAGACTCGCCGCGGCGATGGCAAGCTCATCGTAGCCAGCCATCTCGAAGAGAGTCATCGCCGCGACGGCGTCCTCGCAGACCTCGCGGGTCAGCCACTGGTTCGATCTCACTCGCGCCCGGCACATGAGCAGCTGGGCCTGGTCGGCAGGAGTGGTTGCCGACTCGAGCGCCCGCGCGATTTCCACTAGGCACGTTTCACAAGCCTCCGGCGTCGCCGCCAGACGTGCACGTTCGAACAACGCCTCGTAGTCGACGTCCGCACGGACACTCTCGTTCACTTCTCTGATGTATCGGCCAGGACGGGGCGGATCATGAGGGCCCGGGGTCTGCTGGGTGGCACCACCGGTCGCCGGTTAGGGCTGTGAGCTGGGCTACTGCTGGTCTGTGTGCCGCTTAGCCGCCCACGTTGGCCACGACAGACGCCCACGTTGGCCCACGTGGCGGCGTAGGGGCTGGGCGGTAGGTGGCAGTCAGAGGGCTGGCGGCGGGCCGGCGCCACAAGCGCCCGGCCCAGCCAGCCCAGCCGGGGGCGGAGCAGTAAGGGCGACAGGACTGATTGGCGTTGGCTTGCCGGATGCTCTCGTATCAACCTCTATGCTAACGCACAGAATCCTTTGAGCTCTTTTTCGGATGTGGCCTACAATTAATGGTGAATCAGCAAACGCAGGTCGGTGATCTGCCCGGCCAGTTGCCCGCGTCCAGACCTCTCATGCGTGACCGGGACTTCCTCAAGATGTTCGTGAGTGAGGGCTCCGCCGGGGTTGGGTCACAGGTAAGCCTGCTCGCCTTGCCTCTCGCTGCCATTGTCCTGTTGCATTCCAGCGCCTTCGAGGTGGGAACTCTGGCTGCCCTGGGAACCCTCCCATATCTCTTGTTCGGCCTGCCCGCGGGAGCCTTCCTAGAACGGGTCCGTCGCCGTCCTGTGCTCCTCTATTCCGCTCTGGGGAGGGCAGCCGTGCTCGCTGTCGTACCCGTGTTCTGGGCGTTGGGCCGCCTCGACGTCGAGATCTTGTACGCGGTCGCCTTCCTCGTCGGTCTCATGACCACCTTCTACGACATTGCCTGGCAGGCCTACCTTCCCTCTCTGGTGGGGACGTCCCGCCTCCACGAGGCCAGCGCTCGACTCTCCCTCTGTGACTCCGGGTCCCAGCTCGTCGGACCCGGTCTCGCCGGGTTCCTCATCAGGGCGCTCTCCGCACCGCTGGCCCTTCTCGTGGACGCTCTCGGCTTCGTGGTGGCAGGCCTGTCGGTGAGGCGCATTCGCCGGCCAGAGCCCTCGGTTGTCGTCTCGGAGGACGACTCCACCATGCGCGAGCAGATAGCTGAGGGGCTTCGCTACGTCGCCCGCCACCCACTGCTGCGCTGGACGGCGGTGTACACCGGGGCCGTCAACGGTGTGGGTGCCGCCCTCAACGTCGTCCTGGTGCTCTTCGAGGTCCGGGTGCTGCATTTCTCCGCTGGCACTATCGGCGTGATCTTCCTCCTGGGCAACCTGGGTTTCGTGCTCGGAGCGCCACTGGTGCGCAGCGTCACGGCCCGTCTCGGTGTGGGACGGACGATGCTGCTGGCCGCCCTGTTGGGTGGTACCGCTCCAGCGCTATTCCCCTTGGCAAAGCCGGGGGACGCGATCCCGGTGCTAGTAGTGGGCTGGTTTTGTCGTGCATTGGCTTCCCCCTTCTACGGGGTCAACCAGGTGAGCTTGCGCCTGGCCATCACTCCCAGTCGCCTCCTGGCTCGGATGACCGGCACCATGAAGTTCTTAGTCATGGGCACCATGCCGGTTGGCTCCTTCCTCGGCGGCGTCCTTGCTGGAAGTTTCGGCAGCCGCTCCACCTTGTGGCTCATCGCCTCCGTGTCCGCCTTGTCGGTGCTTGCGGTGGCTATGACCAAGCTTCGCAAGGTGTCCACAGCCCCCCATGAGCTACGACCCGAGACGGTCGTGGGGCTTAACCCCGAGCTCGCCTAAGCCGGTCCGCCAGGGCAGGGCGTGTCCGGCGAGTCGGAACCGAGGCACGACGGTGGGGAGGCCGACAGGGCAGGGGTACTGACCCCGAAGCCCGGCCGGAAGGCGCGGTGGCCGGCACACAGGCCCCCACGTTCGCCCACGTGGCGGCGTCGGGGTTGGGTGGTAGGACTAGGTGCTGTTAGAGAGCTACGGGGCGGCTACGGCCGGCGCTCCGGGGCTTGCGGTCGACGTGCTTAGCGAGGCGAGGAACTTGAGGTGTGCACGCAAGCCGTCCTGCTCCCACCAGGCGGCGAGCTGGCGGCGGGCGCAGAAGCGGACGGCTGGGAGCCAGAGCGCGGCGTTGACCCGTGTCCGCACTCGCGCCGGGAGGGCAGCGTCGAGCAAGGGCTCGATGTCCTCCCATCGCCGTGCCCAGGCCAGGCGGACGATCGTCGGGAGCTGGCGGAGGAAGGCTGGCCGTGCGGCCGAGGTGAGGTCCGGGAGGTGGCTGACTATTCTCGCCACCCCGGAGGCGAGGATGGTCGGCCAGGAGTAGAAGCGGCGCATCGCCTCGAGGACACCGAGCTGGAGCTCGAGGGCGGTCATCTGGGCCGGGGCTGTGACGACGTACTGCCCGTCGAAGAGCGACCAGTCGTCGCTCAGCAGTCGGCCCTCGGAGGCGATCCGGTCCCACAGCCTCGTGCCGGGAGCCGGGGTCTCGACCATCAGCTGGAAGGTGTCGATGCCGAGCCGGCGGGCGAAATCGGCGGTCGCTGGGGCGCTAGCGGCGGTATCGGTGTCGAGCCCGGCGACGAACATGCCGTGCACGGCGATGTCGTGGTCGTGGAAGGCGCCGACGGCCTGCTCGACCGCAGTGACGCTCTGGCGCTTGCCGATCTGTGCCAGCCCTTCGTCGGTGATCGTCTCGATGCCGATCATCACCATCTGGCAGCCCGACTGGCGCATGAGGGTGAGGAACTCATGATCGACCTCCGGGCGTGAGAGCGAGCACCTGGCGGCATCGGCACGGACCTGCGCGGACCATATCGGCGTGAGGTCGGCGACGCGCATTGAACGCAGCAGCTCGGTCGTGCGGGCCTTGTTGACGACGAAGTTGTCGTCGTAGAAGAAGACCCGCTCGGCGCCTAGGCCCTCGAGCTCGGCGAGGACCTGGTCGGTGCGCCGGTGACGGACGGCCCGGGAGAACATCGCGATCACCGAGCAGAACTCGCAGTCGAAGGGACAGCCCCACTGGGTCATGAGCGGCTTTATGGTCATCCGGCGATGGCCCTCGATGAGGCTCAAGTCGGGGATCGGCAGCCTCTCGAACTCCTCCTGGGTGCAGCGTGGCCGGGCGGGGTTGTGGTGGAACTCCCCGTCTCCAGTCCGGAAGGAGAGCCCCCGCACCTCCTCAAGCGGCCGTCCCTCCTCGAGGCAGGTGACGAGCTCACAGATCGTCTGTTGGCCCTCGCCGCGCACGACGTAGCGGGCGTGGCCGAGCGCCTCGTCGGCGCGAAAGCTCACGTGCGGGCCGCCGAGGACGACAGGCACCCCGGCGGTGCCGAGAAGGTCGGCGAGGCGGTAGGCGGCAGGCGCGGTGGCAGTGGTCGAGGAGATCCCAACGAGGTCGGCGCCGAGAAGGTCGTCGAGGTCGACCGGTGCGAGTATCTCGCAGTAGATGCGGACGTCGTGGCTCGACTCGGCAAGCATCTTGGCCATGAGCGGGAGACCGAGACGGGGCAGGAGGGCACGGTCGTAGACGTTGTGGCCGGCCGGACGGGGCTCGACGAGACGGATCCGAAGCCCCATCGTCCTACGCTCCCGCCGGAGCTGCCCGCCCCCGGACTGGGCCGCGGCACTCGCCGCCGGAACGGCTTTCGTTGGCAATGCCGACCTCGTGGCGGTGGAGGCCATGGATCGTAGGTTGGACTCGCCCCGACCTCGGACCTATCCCTGGCCAGGGTGTAGTAGGCCTCGGCTTCGGCGGCCAACGCCTCGCCACGAAGGGCCAGAGGGCTACGACGACGCTGATGACAATAAGTGCCATGAGACTCGCCCATACGAGCGGATGGTGGGGGCGTCCGATCAGGTAGCCGAGCAAGCCTCCGCTGGCCCCAGCGATCAGCCATCTCTCGTGACGTCCTGCTCGGTAGCCGGCTTGCCACTCGGGGTCCTCCTGGTGAAGCTGCGAGCGGGGGTGGTACCTGTCGGACGGAAGTACGAGCGTGGCCATTGTGTGGCCTCCTCGTGCTCAAGGGTACCCGCCGGCTCTGCCACTCCCACCGGCTCGTCTCGGCTCCGCTCGAAAGGCGCGGCTCTTCGGGTATCGATGTGGCCGGCCTGGAGCCGCCGCTCAGCCCGGAAACCCCGCCGTCGGTGCGGCCTGTCAGGAAAGGGTGGGATGGCGAGGTTCAGTCCGGCGAGACGGTCGGAACGGGATCACGGTAGGCCTTGTAGGCCTGGGGCCATCGCCTCGTTGTAAGCCTTGCTGGCCGAGGCCATCGCCTCGTCGTAAGCCTTGCTGGCCGGCGCAACCGCCTCGTCGTAGGCCTTTTTGGCCGGGGCCAGCGCCTGTTCGTAGGCCTTCTCGGCCGGGGCCAGCACCTGTTCGTAGGCCTTTTTGGCCGGGGCCATCGCCTCGTCGTAGGCCTTTTTGGCCTGGGCCAGCGCCTCGTCGTAGGCCTTTTTGGCCTGGGCCAGCGCCTCGTCGTAGCCCTTTTTGGCCTGGTCCACCGTCTTGCGGTAGGCATTCCGGGCCTTAGTGGGCTGGTCGGTGCTCATCTTTTCTTCGCCTTTTCGTAGGCCTTCTGGGCTGGGCCACCGTCTTGCCCCAGGGGGGTGCCGACCGGGGCCACCGCCTCGGCGAGGTGCCGGTAAGGCCTCGTACGAACGACAACGAGCCTTGGGTACTCAGCCATGGGCGACCTCTCGGTCATCGAGCGTACCGTGCCGGCTGCATTACTCCGACCAGCGCGGCGAGCGCCGACCACGTCGAAACATGCGGCGTCCACTTGCCCCGCCGAATATCGCTCGCGTACGCCTTCGAGCAGCCGGCAGCCTCGGCAATCTCGGAGAGCTTTACGCCCGCAAGCCTCGGCAGGATGTCCCGCCGGAACAGCTCGGGGTCGTAGACCGTGTCCGGGTTTGCCTGCTCCCATTCGGTCAGCGCCCGCTTGCGGGCCGCGATGGCGACGCCACGCCGACCCCTGATCTCAGGCGCCTGTGCGGGGTCCGCGGCAATGCAAGTTTCGCAGCGGACATGGCGAGGATTCGTGACAGCTCCTCCGCAGTCGGGACAGGTCCATGGGGGGAGAGCGGCTGACTGAGCCGGTGGGCGCTGGAGGACCCTGCTGGCGGCGGCACGACGAGTCGCCTCGACCTTGCGCGCCTTCACGACCGCCTGGGCTGTCCGGGTGCGACTCCGTGTGAGCGGGGTGGCTGCCGAGTAGGTGCCGTCCATGGCCTTGCCGAATACGTGGGCGACGTGCTCGGCGACCGGACCGAGCGACTTGGCCCACTGGGGCATCGTCTCGGCCAGCTCATGCGTGAGCGGTGCGAGCAGGCGGACGTGGCCGTCGGCGGTCTCGGTGAACTCCGCCTTGCGGAACGTGCGGCGATCGACCATGTCGAGCACGAAGGCGTCGA
>PMVZ01000168.1 GCA_003166375.1 Acidimicrobiaceae bacterium
GACTCTTCGACATCACCGGCCACATCGAGGCGGCCATCGACAGCTGGTTCCGCGACCTCGTCACCGCTGCCCTCGATCCGATCCTCACCCTCCTCAGCCACACCCTGCTCGCCACCCCGAACCTCACCGCCCAGAGCCGCGTCGCGCAGTTGTGGCAGATGACCGAAGGCATCGCCGACTCGTTCCTGGTCCTGTTCGTGCTCGTCGGCGGGGCGATCGTCATGGGCTATGAGACCATCCAGACCCGCACCGCCGTCAAAGACGTCCTGCCCCGCATCGTCGTCGCCGCGGTGGCCGTCAACGCCAGCCTCAGCCTGGCGGGCCTCGCCATCTCGACCGCCGACTCGTTGTCGCAAGCCTGTGGGGTGCAAGCGCAGGATTCGGCCCCTGACCAGGGACGCAGTAAATGTGCCACGATCGCCCGTATGGGCTGTCCGATCACGTTCCTGCTCGTTCGAAAGCTGCTTCGACTCGTTGGCATCGGTCCGACCCCAGATGAGAAGGATGTCGAGATCGCGGTGCTGCGTCATCAGCTATCGGTGCTCAAGCGCCAGGTGGCACGACCTCGGTTCTCCCCTACCGATCGCGCGGTGCTCGCGACACTTGCACGGCTGCTTCCTCGTGAGCGTTGGGCTACCTTCCTCGTCACGCCAGCGACTTTGCTGGCCTGGCACCGTGAGCTCTTTCGCCGGCACTGGACCTTTCCGCGCCGCGATGCTCCTTCGCACAAGGGCGCACGATCGGGAAGAAGTGTCCGTCCGCGCGCTGGCCGAGCGATTCGGGACGCACCGACGAACAGTGCGTCAGGCGATCGCTTCCGCGATCCCGCCAGAGCGAAAACCACCTCCGGCGCGGGTGGCACCGGTCCTCGGCCTGTGGAAGCCGATCATCGATGGGTGGCTCGAGGCTGACAAGGACGCTCCGAGGAAGCGGCGTCACACCGCACACCGTGTTTTTGAGCGCCTCGCCGAGGAGCACGGAGCCGATGTCGGCGAGACGACTGTCCGTTTGCCGGTCGTCTGATTGAATGGGTTGTGAGCGGCGCGCCGCCCCAAGTGCGGATCTCGTCCAACCGGCGCAGGAGTTGAGAATGGCACACCTACCCGACCTGTTGGCCACCTGTTGGACGTCGGCCGGTGACCTGGTTCCGGGCCGCAACGGCGACGTCAGTCCTCTCACCGTGGAGGAGCGAGTCGCGGCGGTCGCGAAGGCGGGGTACCGAGGGTTCGGGATCGCCGCCCCCGACCTGGCGGTCGTCCGCGACACCATCGGCTATCCGGCCCTGGCACAACTGCTCGACGAGAACGGGCTCCGTCACGTCGAAGTCGAATACCTGCAGGACTGGTGGACGAGGGGAAACCGGCGCCGCGCCTCCGATGAGATGCGGGAGGTGTTGTTCGAGGCGGCGGCCGAGCTCGACGCGGACCACGTGAAGGTGGGTCTCGGCGACCGCGAGGACGCCCTAGACGAAGAGCGCTTCGCCGGTGAGTTTGACCGCCTCGCCACCGAGGCGCACGCCCACCGAACCCGGATCGGGTTCGAGCCTCCGGCAGACTCCATGATGCAAACGATCGCCCCCGCCGTCGAGCTGGTGCGCACCGTCGCCAATCCCGCCGGCGGTCTGCTCGTGGACATCTGGCACATCTTCCGCAGCGGGACGGGCTACGACCAGCTCGTCGAAGTGCTGCCGCCGGAGTACGTGTTCGCGGTCGAGCTGAGCGACGGTCGCGCGAAGCCGGTCGGCACGCTCTTCGACGACACCTTCGACAACCGGCTGCCGCCCGGTGAGGGCGAGTTCGATGTGGCCGGTTTCATCCGCGCGTTAGACAGTCTGGGCTTTGAAGGCCCCTGGGGGCTCGAGGTGATGTCGAGGGAGCTGCGCTCCTTGCCCGTCGAGGTCGCGACCAAGAGGGTGTTCGACGCGGCTGTCCGCGTCTTCGAGGTGGCCCACACCGGGGGGGACCGAGCCGGAGGATGACGCCAGAGCCCAGTGAGGTGGTGCTAGAAGAGCCTCCGCGCCGAGCTTTGCTAAACCCGACCCGCACCCTCGGTCGCAACCTGCCACTCGTCCTGGCCCCGTCCGAGGCTTCATCTCCACGAGGCATTGTCGACGCCGAGGTCCGGGCCCGCGACGAGA
The DNA here is from genome assembly GCA_003166375.1 of Acidimicrobiaceae bacterium. Lineage (GTDB taxonomy): Bacteria > Actinomycetota > Acidimicrobiia > Acidimicrobiales > Bog-793 > Fen-455. The sequence continues at coordinate 2,138 of PMVZ01000168.1, forward strand.
AAGAGCAGGGTCCTCTCCCCGCGGCCCCGATGATTCCGTCGGAAGCTCTGGATGGCCCGTGACGCGCACCGCGACAACGGTCCTTATGCTCATTCCGCGAGCAGGAGGACGCGAGATGCATCGACTCATGAGCAATCGCGGCACTAGAGCGAGGCGTAGGCACGGCTGGCCATCAGGACGAGAGGCCCTTGCTGTTGCCGGTGCCGCCGCGCTGGCACTGGCCCTCACGGCGTGCTCAAGCAGCTCGGCCTCGGCCGCCGGTACGTCGACAAGTGAACCGAACGTCAGCCACCCGGCGACGGCGACCTCGATCGCTGTGGCATCTGACTCGGCTCAGACGTTGGTCACCTACCACTACGGCAACGACCGCCAAGGCCTCGACTCCAAAGACCCGTCTTTTAGGCACATCGTTGTTGCATGGACCACAAACAGTTCGAAGATCAGCGGTGCCATCTACGCCGAGCCGCTCATCTATGACGGGATGGTGCTGGTCGTCACCGAGGAGGACGACCTCTACGCGCTGAACGCCACGACCGGCGCTGTGAAGTGGAAGCTCAACGTCGGCAAACCGGCCCAGTCGGACTCGGTGCGGGCCGGGCCAGGTCTCTCCGGTTGTGGTGACATCTTCCCGCTCGGGATTACCGGGACGCCCGTGATCGACGCGAAGACTGGCGTGCTCTACCTCGCCGCAGAGGAGCAAGCGGCCGGCACCTCGACATGGACGGGCGTGAGGCACGTCATGGTCGCAGTTCGCCTGAGCGACCACAGGATCGTTTGGAAGCGTGAGATCGACCCATCGCATGCGGGTAACGGGAAGAACGGGACCTACATAGTCGCAGCCGAGCAACAGCGGGCCGCGCTGTCACTCGTGGACGGCCGGGTCTATGTCGAGTACGGCGGGCTCGTGGGCGACTGCTCCATCTATCACGGCTACGTCCTATCCCTGCCCGAGTCCGGCAGGGGAGCGCTCGGGGTGTACAAGACTCCCTCGAATCGTGAGGACGCGATCTGGACCACCTCGGGCGCCGCCGCAGATGCCAGCGGCGATCTCTTCGTTGCGACCGGAAACGGCGCTCACGGGCCTGGCCAGTCGTTCGACTA
>PMVZ01000116.1 GCA_003166375.1 Acidimicrobiaceae bacterium
GCCGGTCTCGTCGTGCCCGACGAAGCCGAAACTAGGACCGAGGTGCTCCGGGCTTGGTGCGCCTCGCATTTCGTCGATACGCCTGCAGGTCCCCGGCCGTGGGAGTGCCTGACGCTCTCCGAGTTCGGCGGAATCGATGGTCTGATGGGAGTGTCGCTCACTGGACTCCCGGGTTTCGTACGCTGAGCGGCGAACGAGGAGACCTTCGGTGCGGTCTGTCCGCTCGAAACTATCGAGTGCCTTCACATGCCGGGCGAATGAGGGTCGCCAACTCCGTCAACCCGGCAGATCATTCGGCTCCGCGGACTCTGGATCGATTGGATCGAGGGGTATCGACACGAGCGAGAGCACGTAGTCGTAGAGGAGCGACGCACCAGAGCGAATACCGTCGACGTCGACCTCACGGTCGTCGAAATCGGGGCTGATGTCGACCTCGATCTGGCCCCAGAATCTCCCGAGTCGGGCGATGATCTCGCGCGCCTCTGTGAGGAGATCGAGGCTCACCTCGTGCCCGGGGTCGACAATGTACTTCGCCAGCTCGTGTGCGACATCGTTGCGCTGAGCGCGAAGCGCTCGCAGCAGCTCCACGTCGCTCTCGCCGAGGGCTTCGTTCTCGACAAGCCAGGCGACCGATGCGTCGAAAATGCCGGAGTCCTTCGTGACTCGCGCGAGGACTTTGTGCTGATAGCCCTCGTCGTAGGTGTAACCGTTCTCGTTGAAGCCGATGAGGTAGAAGTCCTTGACGGCCGTGACGATGTCAGAGTGGATCAGCTCCCATGCAGTGAGCATCGTCGCTGCGCGCATGAGGTTGGCCGCCACGTTCTCCGGCAGCAGCTTGAACTGCAGGCGCTCGGGGTCCCATTTCTGCGTCATCATTTCCACATTCTCAACCATCGTGGGTTCACGGTGCTCCTCGGCTCGTAGGGCCTCCTAGGGGAGCCAGCGGCCGAGACCGGGATGGGGATCAGTGCTACGCGGGTGAGACACCCAGGGTCGATACTTGGAGCCATCTCACACTCCCTCGAATACCAGGATCTACTGAAGGTCCCTCGCTCTGGGCGCGAGGACAGTATTTGGTGGCTGCGCTTCTACCGAGGCGATCCGTGCGTGGCGATCGTGACGAACGTCCCGGGCAACCCGGCCTACTCCGTCACGAACATGGTGTCCAAGGTGGCGGACCACATCGCCAAGCGATTCTCCGTGGACATTGCCGAGCTCGTCCTTTTCGAGATCTGGCCGCGAATCGAGTCACACGAACCGAAGATCCAGCGTGTGACCTTCACGAGCGACAGCAAGGAGAAGCCACCTGGTTGGCGGAAGAGTCGAGATCGATCCGCGCTCGACACGTCGCCCTTTACAGGTTCGCCGGAGTGGTGGTCCGCGCAGCGCACAGACATCGAGACTCTCGTCGGCGAATCGCTCCCTGACCTACCGAGCCACGAAACCCTCTACCAGAGGGTGTTGGCGCTTGGTGGAGGCACCAGTGACCAGGCAGTCCGACATTTGTTCGCGGCAGTCGATGTTCGGGAGCTGCCGTCTCCTCATAATCCCTCTAGTTGCCACTGGATCATCCGCTTCAGGTCGATCGAGGAGAAGTACGGACCCACCGAGCGGGACCGGCTTCAGGCTGGCCGCGAGTTCCTCGACGGGCTCACCTTGGATGACCGCCGGAAGTGTCCCTTCCACGCGGCGGACTGGGCGGCTGTCGCCGACGCGAGCGTGCACATTATCGAGGAGCTCGGCAGGCGCGATACGGAGGACTACCTGAGCGCTGTGGGCTCGTCTGGGCTCGCTGAGCCCGAGCTGATGTGGCTCGAGTCCCTTTTCAGGGACCCGGTGTTCATCGGTGGCGGCAGCTACACGAATGGTCAGCACCGGGGCTGCGCGTTGCGGTTCTCAGGAGCAGAGAGGGCGGCGGTTGTCGTCGGCTACGAGTTCCTCGACGAGTTCAGCACCGACTGGCAGTACGAAGGCGAATGGTGAATCTCGATATCGCTGGCCTTGAAGTGGTCCCGCTCCAGTGGTCCGTGCAAGCTATGCAGCGCGCGTTAGAACGGGTTCGAGCGACTGGCTGGGACGATCCGGTCGGAGGCTTTGCGGCCATCGGTGAAACCCTCTGGTGGATTGGGGTGGCTGGCGACCGCCTGCGTACCCAGTACGAGCGCTCATTCTCCAACGCGCTGGCGGAGGAACCAGAAGGTACCGATCGCCTTCTGGCGGGGCTTCGATTCGCGAGGAACCGCATCGGCCACGGCGTCGACGAGGTGAACTACGTCGCTGCTACCGCGACGGAGTCGTCGAGTTTTCGCGCGACGTGGATATGGAAGCCGATGGCTGAGCGCCCGAGCGGGAACAACCGAGGGTGCGCTGAGTACCAGTCAGATGTCGCTGGCAAGGACGTCGTCCAGACGCTCCTTCGGGCGAGCGTCTTCCTTGCCCAGGTCGCCCAGCGCGTCAGTGACCACCGCCCGTGACGGATGGGCGGGCGGCGTGAGCACACGCGGACGCCGGAGTGCCGCGGCCGACAATCGACAGATGGGACTCAGCTGGGAAGGTTCCTGAACCGAACGTCGGTGAACTACAGCGGTGTCTTACGGCAGGTCAGGACGTTAGCCACACGTCGGCGAATAACCACGAACGGCGGCGGCCGCGGGATATTCGCGGGATATTGTCTTACTGTTAAATTATCCGGTCGCCATTCACACCAAGTGATCCAGACGACTCGCCGGTCAGCTCGGTCAGCCGCTGACGTAGCTATGGCGGCGGAGGACCAGGGGGTGGCGGCTCGATCGGAGGTGAGGGTCGATAGTCGCCAGTCCACTGATAACCATTCCACCACTGCTCATAACCTGGTCGCCACGGAGACGGAAACCATCCCGGCGAAGCAACTGGGGCATGATGGCGAGGGTCCTGCATAGGTGGCTGGCTCGAAGGCTGGTGAGCGTTCGCTGCCAGAATGAGTCCGACGACTGCTAGCACGGCGCCGCAGATAAGCGCTGCGATCGCCAGGTCGTAGATCGTGTCGTCCGTCCCGCACTGCGTTGGTACGAGAGCCGAAACAATTACTGACCTGCACAAGGAGTGATTAGTCGATTCGAGGCTAAGACCGATAGCGCCGACAACGACCAAGCCGATCCCAACCACCGGCAGACCCACAAAACGAGAGCGTTGCATCGGAACACCTATTGGCCGAGACCGCTGGGCGTCGTGAACGAGAGGGCCAACGGGTTCTTGGACCAATGATCCATTGCGATCGCCACCACTGAACTGCCGAAGGGGTCGAGCGTCGCCAACGTTAAAGGCCAATTCGTGCGCTGCAGTAGCGAGGGAAGGGCACAGGCGACCAGCACCGCCACCGCAACAAGGGGACGGAGAACCCTTCGCATGTTCGACCTCCAAAGGTCACCTCTCTACCGAGCGTACTTCCTAAGCGGGGCTTTGCCCGGTACTGACACCCCCGCCGACGATTTCGTGGCCTCCTAGACGGTCTTCGTCCTGCGCGCCCGCTCCCGGTCCGTCAGCTTCGCTGCTTGTGGCCCCTCGGGGCATCGAGGTCGGCTCTCGCTCAAGTCGTCCTTTTCGAGCTGCCCGGTCCCGCCCTTCGTACCGCCCGTCTTGACCGCTTGCCTCCCACCCACCCCGCCGCGTCCGTGTACGCCCGGGTGCGCCCCATAGGTGCCCCCCCGCCTACCACCCGCGCCCCGCGGCGCCACGTGGGCGAAGGTGGGCGCCTGTCGTAGCCAACCACGACGACCGAGTGTGACGCGGAATCGGCCGAGATCCACTCACACCCAACCCACCCGGCCGACGTGTGCCACCCGCCATCTCGGGCGTCCGGTCTTGGGCGTCGACCCGTCTTCTATCCACCTAGCGCCACCGCAGGTGTCGGGGAGAGAGGGGGAAAACAGGAAGAACGGGCCGGCAACCCCGGACACGGAGCACCGCACGAGCACACCCACCCACCCGGGATGAGACGGGAAACGGGGAAGACCGGGCAGGGCCTACAGCGAGGCCGGTTGACGGAAGCCTAGGAAACAGGTGGGAAAGAGGGCACGGGGCCGGCGCAGAGACGGCGAGGACGAAGAGACGAGGAAGGCCGGCCAGGCCCCACCTTCGCAGCGCTAGCGGTGAAAGGTGCTGGCCAAGGCCCAACCGCTAGCACGCAGCGAGAGCCTGTGTTGGCTTCGTCCCAAAGTGCCATCCGTAGTACCTGGCGGCGAGCTGGTAGGCGTAAATCCTCTCGGGAAAGGTCATATTCTGCCCTCCCTGACACACAGCCCTCTCCACCTGAGTCAGGCTCGCCGACACACCAAGCATCATGACCTTCGGCTCAAGGCTGGCGTAGAAGTTCCACGCGGGCACGTTCACATCCCCGTCGGTACAAGTGATAGGACCTGCGTTGCCGTTCTCTGAGTAATAGAGCTTTGACGAGCACTCGTCAACCACAGGTGCGGAAACAGCGGGGATCAGCTGTGACCGCAGTGGGCGTGAAGCCTCTATGGATGCGAGCGGACCATCGGGAGCAGCAATGGCTCGGAGCGCTCCGAACGGGATCACGATCGTTGGCTGTCCTGACGCGTAGTCCGCCACCTGGTACTCCTGAAACTGGATCGACAGACCCCAGGGTGTCAATGCCCAAGCGCCGAAGTTCGAGGCGACGGCAGTGGTTCCCGTGTCCAGCTCCCCTGGGAGCGTGATAGGTCCAATAATGCGCGGCAACAGCACTCTGCTCTCTTCGGAGAGCACAGACAGCCAGTCTGAGCCTGGCTGAAAGAGATCGGCGACCTGAATTTGTCTTCCCGTCGTCTCGTCGAAATTGAAAGTTTTGACCGTGGCGAACGGGTGAACAGCACCCGCCTCGAACTGCCAAATGTTGAGAGAGAAGGAAGCGAACTGATGATCTAGCAGGTTCGTGGTGGCCGTTCCCACGAGCATCGAGGTTTCGTTCGCGAACTCGGTTGGTAGTGCGGACGTGGAGAGACCATCCTCGAAACTGGCGATCGGCTTTCGGGCTGCGTCGCTAAGAAGGGTATCGAAGCGAGTGAGACCGGCGCTGTGCCTCGACGAAACCAGTTGCGGGTAAAGGATGGTCACCTGGTACTTCGGTGCCGATGATTGTGAAACTGAGATCGTGACGAGACGAAGACGTATGGTGCCTTCAGCAAGGGCAGGTGTCAGAGGTGTGCGGCGATTCACCAGCAAGGCCGCTGCACCCGAACCACCGAGAACTAGCAGCAGAGCGACCACCGCGAGCACAATTCGCGATCCCCGTCTGCGAGGGCCACGCACTGGGAGGTTCCCCTCGAACCGAGGGGCCGCAGGCTGAAGGATGATTGTCCGGTCGCAGGCCTCGGCGACAGCAGCATCGTGGGTCACGACAATCACTGGGACGCGCTCCGAGAGCTTGCGAAGCAGGCCCATCACGACGCCTCTAAGTCCGGGGTCGAGGTTCGCTGTCGGCTCGTCGGCGATGACTAGATCAACATCGCGAGCGAGCATGCGAGCGATCGCTACGCGCTGACCCTGACCTCCCGAGAGGCTCGCAATGCGCTGGTCCGCCAGGTCGGTTATGTCCACGTCGGCGAGCGCCCGCTCGATTCGCTCGACGTGCTCCTCTGGAGGGACCCCCGAGTCAGTCAGGTCCTGCTGGAGCATCTGGCGAGGTGTGTGATCCGGAAGGAGACCGAAGTCCTGTGGAATGAACCCGATGCGCCGGAGGTGACGCTGGCGATCGGCATCTCGCCGAAGATCGCGCCACTCCGAACCGAGAACCTCGACCGATCCCTGGTATCCGGACTGGAGAGTGCCGGCCAGCAACTCCGCGAAAGTGCTCTTGCCCGCGCCGCTCGGACCGGTGATAGCGATCAGGCCCCGGCCGCTTACGTCGAGGGCAGGAATGCGAAGTATCTCCGGCCCGCCAGGGTACGAATAGGCGAGGTCCCTAATCCTGACCAGCGGAGCGACTGCCGACATCAACCCTCCCGACGCAGGATGTTCGGGCTCTTGCCGGCTGCAACCCAAGCTGGGATCAGTGCAGCTAACACGGCCAAGAGAACCGTAGCGGGGAAAGCTGCAAGGAGAGAGAAGAGCGTGAAGCGAACGGGAAGGACAGTGATTTGACGGAGCAGCAGTCCTACTCCTATGCCTGCAGCCTCGCCGATCACGCCGCCGACGAGCGCAGGCTTCAGGATCTCGACAATGAACTCGCCGACCAGTCGAGACCGAAGGGCACCGCTCTGTCGCCTTATCGCGATCTCCGTTCTTCGCGAACGCATGAGGACGACACCGACGGTGAAGGTCGTAGCCGCGGTCTCGATGAGCATGGCAGCAGCCACGACGGCGGTGAGCAAGGTGAGGATCGTGTCAATGCGAGCGATGCTCGCGGTAACCGTAGCGGGACTGACGTGAAAGAAGGGCACGTTCAGGCGATGGTGAATGTCGTACGAGACGCCAAAGGCGACCGACATGAGCAGGACGGAGAACCCGACCCCGACGCCGACCGAGATTGCCGCTGCGACTTGCCAGGACCTACTACGCGAACGATCGGATATCCTCACCGGCCTCGGTATTCGCGGTGGCGAAGCGCTCGGACTCTGCAGCACTCCACTTCCTTCCGTCGACGCAATGAGCCTACGTCGCCAGACGGGCTACATAGCCGATCCGCCGCGTAGACCACCCAACTGCCCCGGCGCTTCCCACGTGGAGACCTGTGGCGTCGCTCCCGACCCACTGGCGCGGTCTCCGGCCTGAAGGCGCCCCGGCCCGCCGGCTGGCGGCGCGACAGAACGACGTGCGCGAGCAGTGTTCGGCACGCTCACGATCGCGCCGGAATCGGCATTCAGGGCAAAGTTTCCCGGGCGTACCGCTAGGTACAACTGACGAACTACGACGCCATCCCAAGCGCTTGGCCAGGGGAGAGGTGCGAAGCTAGAAGACGTCGACCGCGGTACTCGTCCCTTGGTCGGTAGCCGAGACCAGCACACCGCCCTCAGACAGACCGGCTACCTCTGTCCCCGCCGGCACAGCGAATCCCGTCCCAGCGCCGAAGATCCACGCCTGCACGGGTTGATACCGCGCGACCACGTACTGGGAGGGCTGAACGATCACTTCCGACCACGGCAACCTAACTACCGAGGTGGGATACTGGTTCGTCAGCATTGGCTCCCCTTTGGTCGGCACCATCATTGTGAAGGATTCCTCATGACGTTGCAAACTCGCTCCGCGCTACTGCAGAGACTAGAGGCTGAACTTGGCTATCCGGTGGTCGCCTACGTGACGGGCGACCGGCCGGGTCTCCAGACGCAGGTCAGCTGGGATCAGGTTCCCCTGTTTCGACGACACCTCAGCGCGATGACCCAAAGTGCAGAGGTGGGCTTGGTGCTGTACACCCGCGGCGGAGACACGAACGTGCCCTGGACGGTCGTGAGCTACCTCCGCGAGCACTGCGATCGCCTCACTGTCTTGATTCCCTTTTACGCGCACAGCTCAGGCACGCTCTTAACTCTCGGAGCGGACAACATCGTCATGACGCGCTACGCGACGATTAGCCCGATCGATCCGACAGTCGCTAACCAGTTCAACCCGCAAGATCCGATGAACCCGGCCGCGCGACTTGCCATCAACGTAGAAGATGTCCTTGCTTACCTCGAGCTAGCTAGGGAGCAGCTGGGTAGTAATGATGTCGCCGAGAGCGGTGAAGCGGCCTCTCGAACTCACCTGCCCGAGGCGTCCTTCGTGCGACTTGCCGATTCGGTCCACCCGCTCGCCCTCGGCAACGTGAAGCGCAGCGTCAACCAGATCCGACAGCTAGCGCGAAAGCTTCTCGCGCTTCACCCGCCTGAACGAAATGAAGCAGAAATGAGCGCGCTAGTCAGCGCGCTAACGACCGAGTTCTATTCGCATCAGCATCAGATCAGCCGGCGCGAGGCCAAGGCGATGGGCCTGCCGATCACTGAGCCATCGGAGCAACTCGAGAATCTTCTACTGGCCTACTACGACGAACTAGTAATCGACCTGGAGCTGTTGTTGCCGTTCGACGCGCCACGGCTACTCCGAACCGCGTTCCCCCCTTCAGTGCCGGCCGTGGTGCCGGCTGCACTTGGCCCGCCGATCATCCAGACGCCAGGCCTACCCATTTCACCGCCAGCTCCAGGTCTACCCCCTCCAGCGGCGCCTGCACAGCTCACCGGGACGCTCACGGTTCACCTCGAGCGCGGCTACATCGAAACATCACATACGTGCGACGCGTACACGACACGAGGTGAGATCAGCTACCAACCCATGGCGCCACAAGTGCAGTTTGCTGGAGGGCAGCAGATCATGTTGCCGGGCGGACAGCAGGCAGTCCGCTTCGACGTCTTGTCTGAGCTCTGGGAGCGACTTGCGTAGTGCGGGTGAGCACGATCACTGAGAGTCGCGTTCTGTGATCACGTGTTTCCGCGATCAGGAATTCGCGGGGCATGTGAGGCCACGAGGGTAGCCGCCGGGGGAGAGGGGACAGCGCCTCTCTGAACCAGTGGCGACGCGGGGGTGAGCGCGCACCTCACAAACCGCTGCTGCTCCTCACACCAGCGCTGTCAGTGGTGCCGTGAAGCCCAATCTGGTGGTTGTTCATCGGACAACTGACCCCAGAGAACGGCGCGGCAACAAGCGCGCCGCAAATCGGTTGCCTTCAATCTGCAACACGGCAATTCTCGGGGGAGATCCTGTCGGCCACGGTGCCGCTCCGGCTGTTAGTAGCCAACGTCCGATCTCCGCACTACGAAGCTCCGAGCACCGATGCCAGAATGATTGGCTTAGCTGCACCTCGGCGGGTTCTCCACCTTCTAGCTCGATGATCACAGTCGACCAGGAGCGGTCAAAGTATTTATCCCGATCGCGGCCTTCGAATTTCAGGCCGTAACCTGCCGGCTCACTTGGCACAGCACCACCGCCATGCCAACCGCTGGCCCTCATGGGATCAGGCTACCGCCTAGTCGCCACGCCGCCCCTACCACGCGACAATGTCAAGAAGCCGCAGGTCACTCAGCTGCTTCGCGTAAACAGCGTACGTCTGGTTCTGGGCGATGACTCTTCTGATAGCCGCGAGTGCAGTCGCGTTCGCAACAAGGTCCTGTCGAATCGCCGCCCAGTAGAGGTAGCGAAAGTGAGCCAACTGGGGGTTTGTTCCCTGCGCGTGGACGCTGATGGCCGCAGCACGTGCAGCCTTCCTGTAAACACAGCTCAGACGGGAATCCAAGATGGGAAACATGCAAGGACGCATCAAATACAGCACCTTAGAGAGCTTTGCCGTACCGACACCGGATGGTGTCCGATGCGAGAAGTAGTTCCAAGCATGAGGGCGCTGTTGTAGAGACCACCAGGTTGAGCCGGGTCAGCAGCCACGAGATCGGCGGAGGGTGGTACAAGCCCCCAAGGTGCCTGGGTGCCCATGCCGATCAGCCAGGATTCCTGTTGCTTAGTTATGC
>PMVZ01000214.1 GCA_003166375.1 Acidimicrobiaceae bacterium
CTCCCCGGCCCGCGAAGTCAGTTGGCATTGCGTCGGAACTCGGTATCACATGCTGCGTGCGCGGTCGCGGCCTTGCGGGAGGTCAAGCCGGCCGCGAGGCGGAGCTGTTCTCCCAGCTCGCGGATCCGCTCGGGGGCACCCGGGTCCCGGCGGACCTTCAACTCCCAAGTAGTGAAGCTCATGGTCTTTCTCTGCGCCTCCCGGTCTCTGCCGGCGTCTTGCTGCCGCCGCCACCGGATCCTCTCGAAGGGTGCCACATCACACGCTGCCGCATGACAAGGACCGACACACCCGTCCACCTGGCAACCAGACTCGGATGGTGACTGTCCGCCTTATCACCGCCTTATCATGCTCTCCCTTCGCCAGGTACTCCGGCTCCTGCTCCTCGCCTGCAGGTCGTCTCGCTTGGCTCAAACGGCGACGCTCCTTGCCAACGATCCGACAAGGATGTCGAGCTGATGGTGCTCCGCCACGACATCCGAGTTCTCGAATTTCAGCTCACGCGCGTGAGCTACCGAAGCAGTCTTGAGCTTGGGAGCTGTCGCTCCCATGGCATCACCTCTCCAAGGTGCTGAGAAGCGTCCATGCAGAAGGCTTGAAGCCCGTAACGTGGTCTTCTGTCCACCAAACCGTCCAATGCGTTCATCTGGCGAGCCCCTGCAGTAGAACGGTCTATTACGAACCCGGTTACCCCGACTGTCGTGTTCGTGGTGCGGTGGCCAAACACCCTGCGTCGCTGTTGTTGAATCGAAGCAGGGACACTGAAGCAGGGTAAGAGATACGGACTCTAGCCTTGACTGCCAGTCTGTAACTGTACCGTCCGGCTGGTAGTGCCCAATACGCGTAAGTCCAGGTGAATCCACATTTCCGCCGCCCTCAACGTCTGCCTGGTTATGTCCAGTCCGGCTAAATGTGGCCAGTCTGACTATCAACTTGGCTACATCGTCTGACGTGACATCTGACATAACAAGAGTTGCTCCCCTCGTTCAGTGACGTTGGCCGTCGCGTCGTGCGGGGTGGGATCACTCACGAGTACCCAACGCGGCGAAGTCCAGCGTCGCGCCGCCCGGATTGTCAGCGCCTCTGGCCGGTCAGTTCGCGATCACGTCGCATTGGCAACTGAACCACCGGGCGCCGGCAGCGCAATCGCCGCTGAGTCACGCGTCACTTTCAAAGACAATCCGTGACCATCGTCCCGAAGCCGGCCTGCATCTGACGCTGCGACAAGCCAGATAGGAATACTGGTGCCCTTCAGCTCGGAGCCTCCGCACAATCAGATACTATTTGCCGTGGAAGAAATCGACTTATTCGCTTCGCGAGGTTCAGTCATGACCCGTCTCACAGTCGATCCCGGTCGCCAACTTGGCGTCCTCGATCGCAACGTTTTTGGTGGGTTTGTCGAGCATCTCGGTCGTTGTGTCTACGGAGGGCTCTATGAGGAGGGCTCGGCTCTCAGCGACGCCGACGGCTTTCGCAGTGACGTGCTCAGCCTTCTGCGCGATCTCAAGCTAAGTGTCCTGCGCTGGCCCGGTGGCAACTTCGTGAGCAACTACCACTGGGTGGACGGAATAGGACAGAAAGACACCCGGCCCCGCCGCCCAGAGTTGGCTTGGGGAGGTGAGGACTCGAACCGATTCGGTACCGACGAGTTCCTGAAGTACTGCGCCAAGCTTGGCGTCCGACCCTATATCTGTCTCAACATGGGTACGGGAGACTTGAAAGAGGCTCTTGCATGGGTTGAGTACTGCAACTCGTCCGGGCGTACCTACTGGGCGGAGCGGCGTCGCCAGAACGGACGCGACGAGCCGTATGCGGTGCCCTACTGGGGCCTCGGCAACGAGATGTACGGGGACTGGCAGGTCGGCGCACTCTCGGCGGAGGAGTACACGCGAGAGGCAGTTCGCTGGGCCCGGGCGATCCGGATGCTCGACCCCAGCGTGAAGCTTGTCAGTTGCGGGTGGGACGGATTGAGCGCCTGGGACAGCCGGGTCATCGACGAAATGGTGAGCGTTGTGGATCTCCATTCGATCCACCTCTACACCGGCTCGCATGACTACTGGACAAATGTCCTCCAACCCCACCAGGCCGAGCGAGCGATCCGTTGCACTCGCGCGCTGATCGAGCGCGCCGCGTACCTACAGAAGGTCAAGAGCCCTCCGCGCATCGCATATGACGAATGGAACATCTGGTTCCGGACCCAAGACGGTGCGCTCGAAGAGCGCTACAACTTCTCTGACGCTTTGGCGGTGGCCACCTACCTGAACATCTTCGTGAGGAATTGTGCCTGGGTGCACATGGCCAATCTCGCGCAGATGGTCAACGCGATCGCACCGATCGTGACCACGCCCGAGGTCGCGGTCGTGCAGCCGACCTACTACCCGTTCCTGCTTCACTCCCAGTCGGCCCTCGATGTCGCCGTCGACGTGCACATCGAGGGCCCGAAGATAGGCGGGCCCGGTCTGGAAGAGACGAGCAGGTGGCCCCACGATGTCGACGACCTTGCCCCCTTCGATCTCGTGGACGCTTCCGCGACGGTGGATCGAGCACGTCACAAGCTCTCTGTCACCGTAGTCAACCGTCGGCCCGACGCTCCTGAGCCGTTGGAGATCGTGCTGCGCAATATGGCATTCCAGCGTGAAGCCAGGATCCGGGTTGTGACCGCTGAGAAGGACGCATCGGCGCGGACCGTTCCCGACGTCGAGTCGGTGAGCATGGCGGAAGACTCCGAGGCCGCGAAGGGTTCGGAGCTCCTCGTGTTGCTACCGCCTCAGTCGTTCTCGGTCATTGAGGTCGAGATGACGAAGGAGTAGGGATGACTTACTTCGAGAGAGCGCCGCTCATGGGCGGCGGTCTCCCTATTCCACGTGTCGGTGCCAAGAATCCCGTCCGCGCTTATTGACCTGGAGTTCGTGCCCAAACGCCAGCGCTGCGAGCACGGCGTCATGGCGCTCCGGTTGCTCTACCTCTTGTTGCTCCGCGTTAGCCGGCTGATCCGGCTCTCGAGGCTCGACGGCGAGGACCTGGTCGTCGAGGTGGTCATGCTCCGTCGCGAGGTAGCTGTGCTCCGCCGGCAGGTCAGCCGTCCGGCACTCCAGCCGGCCGATCGAGCGGTGCTGGCCGGGCTGGTTCGGCTGCTCCCCCGTCGGCGTCTCCGGCGCTTCTATGTCCAACCCGACACCTTGCTTCGCTGGCGCCGAGATTTGGTCCGCCGGCACTGGACCTACCCGTCACGTCGGCCGGGTCGGCCGTCGGTTCCTTCAGGCACCGTTGCTCTCGTCCTCCGATTAGCCAAGGAGAACCCCACCTGGAGTCATCGGCGAATTCACGGCGGGCTCGCAACCATGGGCGTCACACTCGCGCCCTCGAGCGTCTGAGCCATCCTGCGCCGCCACGACATCGAGCCCTCCCCGAGGCGTTCGGGCCCCACCTGGGCCGAGTTCTGCCGCACTCAGGCCAAGGTCCTGCTCGCCTGCGACTTCTTCAGCGTCGACACCGTGCTGCTACGCCGCCTCTACTTGATCTACGGCATTGGTGGCAGCGGTAAGTCGACATTCGCTTCTCTGCTCCGTGAGGCTGCTGGAGATACCTCGTGGAGTTCCGGTCTCGAGATCGACGTCAACGATGCCGGGCAATTACGACGCGTCAATCAAGCGAGTGATCCGGTCTGGCAGGCACGCCGGGTGTTCAGTCGGGATTACGTGAACGAAAAGACGCATCTGAGCAGGTGGAATGAGGCCCGAGTCATCCACGTCGAGGAGCTCACCCCCGGTCGGGTTGAGGAGTTCCTCGTCGCGCGCCGTAAGGCGGGCTACACACTGGCAGCAGTGCCAGGGCTCACCCCTCGTTGTCGGACCACCGCCAGCCCGTCGGTGCAGCGACGAGAGTGGCCGGGCACGACGCCATCCTGCATCGAGCGTCCCCTCCGCCTTAGTCGGCCAACAAGGTCTTCAGGGCTCCCCCACTGCGCAGGTAGACCGGGATGCGTTCCAAGGGCGCCAATGCCGTCGTCCAACCCTTCCCCTCGACGGGCTCTCCGGTCGACGCGTCCAGCCAGGAGGCGCCGTGCGGCAGGTAAACCTCCCGCTCTCTCGCGCCATAAGTAGTGACCGGCGCCACCAGCACGTCGGGCCCGAACATGTACTCATCTTTGACCTGCCAGGCTTCCGGCTCGTCCGGGAACTCCAGGAACAGTGATCGCATCGGGGGCAGCCCTGTCGTGCTTGCCGCCGCCATCACGTCCATTACATACGGGCGCAGCACCTCGCGTAAGGCCAGTTGGGCTCGGATAATGCCGTACGCCTCCTCGCCGAAGGACCAAACCTCATTTTGCCCTCCTGTCTGTGGCGGACCCGCCTGCGGGTTCGGTTCACGTACGCCGTGGAGCCGGAAGAGCGGACAGAACACAGCGAACTGGAACCACCGCACTACCAGCTCCCGGAAGTAGGCCGAGC
>PMVZ01000204.1 GCA_003166375.1 Acidimicrobiaceae bacterium
CGTGGTGGATGTGTCGCCCCTACATTCTAGCCCGAAAGTCCGGAGTTATCCACAACTTGCCCAGGTCATTCCTGAGGCTTGTAGAAGGTCCCCCGGAGGAAAGTCGCGCCGAAGTCCGGCCGGATCGTCGGCGAGCTCAAGAAGCTCGGTGTCACGGTGTCAAATGCGAGCGTCGCTACGGTCCTGCGCCGTCATGGTCTCCCACCGGCTCCTCGACGAGCGGGCCCAACCTGGAGCGAGTTCCTCTCTGCCCAAGCCAAGGGCATCGTGGCCACCGACTTCTTTCACGTCGACACCGTGTTGCTCCGCCGCTACTACGTCTTGTTCGTGATTGAGCTGGAGCGACGCTTCGTCCACGTCCTCGGTGTCACCACCAACCCAAACGGCCCATGGGTGACCCAGGTCGCACGCAACTTCGCTGCCGACCTCGATGAGGCAGGTCGGCGATTCCGGTTCCTCATCCGCGACCGGGACACCAAGTTCACCGCCAGNNGATCGGCGTCGAGACCATCCGCATCCCGGTGAGATCGCCCCGGGCGAACGCGGTCGCGGAGCGCTGGGTACGGACCGTACGGGAAGAGTGCCTCGACCATCTCCTCGTTCGTCTCACGAAGACGTCTCCAATCGGTGCTCGACGAGTACCTCCGTCACTACAACCAGGCGAGACCACATCGTGGCCTGCAGCTCGCCCAGCCAATTCCCCACCCGGTCAGCGCTCCCGACGGCGGCGCGATCACTCGCCGTGACGTCCTCGGTGGCATGGTCCACGAGTACGACCGCGTCGCCTGACCCCAAGTCGCGGCGGACAACCTTGACGGCAACGCTCCGCCTCTTCAGCAGAGCGCTCCGCGCTCGACCGGCGACCGAGCATTACCGCTCGCTTCCCGGCAAGCCAGCCCCCGACCCTTGCCGCCAGCCGTCCCCCCGCGAAGTTCCGCAGGACTCGCCTCGCCGCGTTTATGGACCCTTCAGGGACTGATCGTCCGAGAACTGCTCGACAACGGAACCGTCTCGCGCTTCTGCGTTCTCTGCCCGCCTCGCTGTCTCGCCGCATAGGGAAGTCGTCTCGCCAAGCACGCCCGCCATTACAACGACCTCCCTTGGCGAGCGTTACCCACTGCCGTCGGACGGGGGTCGCGCCAGTTTCGATCGACAATCCCGATCTCACACAGTTACGTCGCACGGTGGTCCTCGGTGGCATCATCCACGAATACCGACCCATCGCGTGAACTGGGCGAATGAGTATTCGGCACGCATACGTCGACAAGCAACAGTGTCCCTTACCAGGAGGGCGATTTCTCGGCTTTCCGCAGCTCAGTCGAGATCATTAGTGAACGGTCTGGGCTAAGTCTTAGCCCTTTCCGCCTCAACGAGAGCAAACGACTGGGGCGGCAGCAATAAGGTCAATAGTGAACCACGAGGCTCCAGTTCGCTATCTTCGAGTGACACCCCCTCGACATCAGGGAGCCTGCGAGCCTCAGTACTATTTTCGCTAGTGACCGTGCGCACGCGCGCCTCTCCGCTCAACTCCGCGCCTCGAACAACAATCTCGACTAGCTCAGCACTCTCGCGAGCGCGGTTAACGAGGGTCACCGCCAAACGACTACGATCCTCCGTAACGGTTGCAGCGGCGTCGATGACTTTGAACGGACCCAGGTCACTGATCCGATGAGGCCAACGGCCGGCGCCTTCAAGAATGTTGGCATCAATGTTGGGTCCGTAGACATGTGCGTCGACGGCCAGATCGAGTGCGCCCTGGGCATGTAGAGCAAACGGATAATAGATTGGCTGAGCTACTGCCACTCGTGAGCTCGTCGCGATCGGCGCAATAGCATTCACAAGTTGCGCCCAATTCGCCATCCGCACCCAGTCGCAGTTCCGAACGAATATATTGAGGTACGTGCCAATGGCGAGCGCATCACTGAAGTCGTACCGCTCCTCGAGCGAACCGTCGTCGGTCCGGTACCACACGTTCCATTCGTCGTAGGCGATACGGGGAGGAGAGGCGATCCTCTTGACGTACGCCGTCCGCTCAATCAGAGCTTTCGCTGCCGCGATCGCGCGCTCAGCCTGGTGCGGCTGCAGGACATTCGTCCAATAGTCCGCCGAACCGGTGTATAGGTGCACAGAGTGCAGGTCCACAAGTGACGCTAGTCCCTCGATCACGACCCGATCCCAGTCGTTCCAACCATTCATTCCGCAACTCACCAAGCGAATATCTGGGTCCACCATTCGGAGTGCACGCGCCCAACGAGTTGCTTCACTCACGTATTCCTCGGCGCTTAGAGCTCCAACCTGCCACTCCCCGTACATTTCGTTGCCTAGACCCCACCACCGAACACCGTGTGGGGAGGCACTCGCGTTCCCCACGCGCTTGTCTGACCAATAGGTCGACTCGGCACCGTTGCAGTACTCGACCCACGCCATCGCTTCCGCAAGTGATCCATTGCCCATGTTCAGGCATATGTACGGTTCGGCCGCGAGGCGCCGACAATAGGCAATGAACTCGTCTGTCCCAAAATGATTGGACTCGACGCCGCCCCAGGCTATGTTTCTCCGTCGCGGTCGCAGAGCCATTGGACCTATGCCGTCGGCCCAATGGTACGTGCTTGCAAAGTTCCCGCCGGGCCAGCGAAGAATTGAGATCCGCAATCCCTGCAACAGGCCAAGTACATCCTGTCGCACAATCCCCTCATCAGCCGGACTGGTTTCTTCCGCGTACAGGCCTCCGTAAATGCAGCGACCCAGGTGCTCTATGAAACCCCCAAAAACCGCCCGATTAAGGCGACCGATGGGCCTTTCCAAATCAATCGCGATTCGGGTCATCAGTTCTGTCCAGTCATTGCGTACCCACTTTCACCGATGTGGCCAGCAACAGTTCGCCGAGCCGCCACATATGCCGCTATGGCTTCTATCGTGTGACCTGTCTGAAACGGGCTTGCCGCTCGACGACGAGTTCGCGATCTCTGTGACAGCCTTTCAAGAGGAGATAACGAGCCAGCCAACCCAACGCTCGGAACGCGGAAAGGGGCTGGCGCCACGATTAACTTCGGCATGACCGACTCAGGGCAGTAAGGGTCAACAATTCCTCCCAGGCCATTGACCGGCCGGCACCATGACGGGAAGTTGTGCCCCGTCCCTGAGAAGGACGGGGATCGTTTCCAGGGGCGTCGGAGCAACAATCACCTCGCCACTCGGCATTGGAGCACCGGTCCAATGCGTCGGCCCAGTCAGCGCCCGAGGGGAGGTAGGCCCGGCGCTCCCTGGCGGCATGCTCCAGTACCGGCGTCACGAGAAGGTCTCGACCGTACATGAACTCGTCGTCGATGGCCCAGGAGCCCTGGTCGCCGGGGAACTCGAGGAGAAGCCGGCCCCCCGACGTGCCGTCGCCTCCACGTCCCCTTGGTCGCCCGCGGGCAGGGCGCGTACGGCAGTGGCAGGGCTCACACTTCGCTGTCGGACCACCGCCAGCCCGTCGGTGCAGCGACGAGAGTACCCGGGCACGAGGCCGTCCTGCACAGAGCGTCCCCTGCGCCTTAGTCGGCCAACAAGGTTTTCAGGGCTCCCCCGCCGCGCAGGTAGACAGGGATGCGTTCCAAGGGCGCCAATGCCGTCGTCCAACCCTTCCCCTCGACGGGCTCTCCGGTCGACGGGTCCAGCCAGGAGGCGCCGTGAGGTAAGTAGACCTCCCGCTCTCTCGCGCCATAAGTAGTGACCGGCGCCACCAGGACGTCGGGCCCGAACATGTACTCATCTTTGACCTGCCAGGCTTCCGGCTCGTCCGGGAACTCCAGGAACAGTGCTCGCATCGGGGGCAGCCCTGTCGTGCTTGCCGCCGCCATCACGTCCATTACGTACGGGCGCAGCACCTCGCGTAAGGCCAGTTGGGCTCGGATAATGCCGTACGCCTCCTCGCCGAAGGACCAAACTTCATTTTGCCCTCCTGTCTGTGGCGGACCCGCCTGCGGGTTCGGTTCACGTACGCCGTGGAGCCGGAAGAGCGGACAGAACACAGCGAACTGGAACCACCGCACTAGCAGCTCCCGGAAGTAGGCCGAGC
>PMVZ01000005.1 GCA_003166375.1 Acidimicrobiaceae bacterium
TCGGAGGAGAAAAGCGGCGTCGGGTCGGGGGTGATGCAGGCAGTCCAAAAGACGGGGGCTCCGCTTGGCATCGCCATTCTCGGCAGCGTGCTCAGCGCCGGTTATCTAGCTCGACTCGACCTCGTGGGTCTGCCGGCGGCCGCGGTGGCGACTGTCCGCGAAAGCGTCTTCGGCGGTGTGGCGGTGGCCCACAAACTCCATTCGCCGGCGTTGCTTGTATCGGTGCAGCGAGCCTTCGTGCACGGGATGAACATGGCACTCCTGGTCTCAGCCGGCATTGCTGTGGCCGGTGTTGTCCTCACCGTTGTCTTCCTGCCTCAGGCGAATGCCTCGAAGGAGCCGCGGCAACCGGGAATGGACATACAAGGCGAAGGAGTCGGCACTCAGCCGGTGACCACCGGCCACGCTGCGTAAGACCAACATGACAACGACGACCCTGACGCCAATCTGCGCTGGCACGTGGCCCTCCCGCAGGGAGACGGAACCGACGTGCCACCTATCGTCAAGGTTGAAGAAGTCCCACAGAACGCAGGTGCTCGTACCGTTCGCGGCAACGCCCGGCACGCGCTGTCCGACGAACTCTACTGAGATGACCGGAGTCTGTTCCCGCCAAGCGCAACACCCCAATGATCTGATCCAATGATGTCGCCCGGGACCCCTCCGACTGGGCTTCGAGTGAATCCGTCGTCAGTGACCAGATGTTGGGCCATCTGTCCCATCTCGAGCGAGCGGACCTCCTGAGGCGCCTCCAAGAGATCACCGCGTCAGAGTTCGTCATAGGTCAACATCTGCTCACCGCCAGACGTTGGTTCATTGGATTTCTGCTTTGTGCTGTGTCGCTTTGATCCCATGGACGATCGGGCTTGGCGTTTCCTTGCCCCGCACCTACGTCGCCGCCAACTGGCAAGCCTTATGGACGGGATTCGATGTCGTACTGCTCGGCTGTCTCTCGGTCACCGCATGGAGTCTCCTGCCTTCAATGCTTGAGGGATCATCCTCGGACAGCTTCGCAGTCTCGAGAGGGTCCAGACGCGTGTCCAAAGGGGGAGCGTCACCCTGGGTTGGGCATAACCTACGGAGAGCCGATCGGGGCTCGGGCAGATCAGGCAGGGATTACCACGACGAAACCGGCCCGTTGTGATCGCTCGGACATTTCAACGGGCCGCCAACCCCTCCGGGCGAACAGACCGACGGCCCCCTCGGCGCTCAGCCGGGTCCTTGCCGGCTCGCCCAGGGCAGCCACCGCTGCCTCAAACCGCTGGCGTCGCTCTGCGGTGTTGTCATCGTCCCTCGACGTTGCTAAGGAGATGGCGAGGCGAGTCCCGGGCGCGGCAACCGAGCGCAGTTCCGCCAGGGCCAGCTCCACCGCGTCCTGTTGCAGGTAGACGACGAGGCCTTCGCAACACACAAGCGAGGGGACGCCCGGCTGGAAACCGCTTTCGATCAGCGCAGCGGCCAGGCCGCCTCCTTCAAGGTCATGGCCAAGGAAGGTGACATGCTCGGCGGTGATTCCGAGGCGGCGAAGCCTGACCCGTTTGTCCTGCTGGGTCTTGGGATGATCCACCTCCCACCACCGAACGGTCGGGTTCGCGTAACGTAAGGCACGCCCGTCGTAGCCTGCACCGAGCATCACCACCTGCGACACCTCCCTCTCGATGGCGTTGATCACGACCCGGTCGAAGAAAGTGGTGCGCGCTTGCAAGTAGTGGGCCATGATCTCACTTGGCTCGCCTGGCACTTGCCCTGCCACGTCGCGAGCCAGCGCCTCATCTGCAGCCGGGTCACCGTAGGGGGTTGCCAGGCGGTCGAAGCTAAGGCGGTAGGCAGCCACCCGTTGGGCCGTAAGCGACGGCAGTCCCCTACGCATCGGGCAACCGGCTGTGAATCAAGCTGGCAAGAACACCTCGAGCGGCCAAGACAGGCTCGGTACCGAGCCTTGCCCGCAGGTCGGCTTCCATCCCTTCGACTGCTGACCGAATGAGCGCCGCGGCTGCTTCTCCGCGCTCGGTGAGATGGATGACCAAACGGCGCCGGTCGGTCGGGTCGGACGAGCGAGTGAGGTAACCCCGCACGACCAAGGTGTCAACCAGCTGGCCTGCGGCCTGCTTCGATATTCCGAGCTGACGGATGATGGCACCGAGCGGCACCGTCGTTTGGCCGACGGCGCCGATCACGTACGGCCCGCTGGGCGGCAAATCGTCGGAGCCAAGCTCGGCCAGCGCTCGGCGGATCGCCGATCCATATGCGGCGCCGGCGCCTCGCAACAGCGCCGGCAGTGGCCAGCCTTCAATCAGATCGTCCTGCGAGAAGTCCATCCTCGCACATTAGTAAAGAATTGGTACTGTACCAAACCAGGACTAAGGGCTAGGCGAAGTTTCAGGGGTGCCCGTGCCCGCTCGACGTTGAGAAATCCCGTGGGCCTGACTGATCGGTGTGTTCGGTGCGGTGCTCGACCGTCTGAATTGGCCACCGAGATCGATCCGGCCATTGCTGTGATCTCGCAGTTCGACGGTCCGCACCATGTCGGTAACTGAGCCCGTCTGCTGGTCGACTGCCAAGCGCCGATCTCACTCGGTCGTGCGACGCCGGTACAAGGACGTGCCTAAGGGCACGAATACAGCGAGCAGCCCGATGGACCAGAGCACCGATGCGACGACTGGGTGCTCCATCGGCCACGCGTGAATCGCCGCCGACGGGTTGGGATTGGCAAAGAGATGACGGCTGGCCGCCGTCACCGCGCTCACCGGATTCCAGTCGGCAATTGTTCGCAGAATCTCCGGCATGCGAGCGGTCGGGACGAGCGCATTAGAAACGACCGCAAGCGGGAACAAGACGACAAGTCCAAGCCCTTGTGCGGATTCTGGACCTTTGCTCACGATTCCGAGGCACGCGCAGCCCCACGACACCGCGTAGCTGAAGAGCAGAAAGATGGCGAAGCCGCCGATGGTCGACAACGCGTTCGCCTCGGGTCGCCACCCGACGAGAAGACCGGTGACCGCGACAAAGAACGTACAAACTGCTGCTGTGAAAAGGTCGGTCAGTGACCGTCCGATCAGTACTGCGGGCCGCCACATGGGCAGCGATCGGAACCGGTCAATGATCCCGCCATTGAGATCGTTACTTAAGCAGAGGTAAACGGCGCCCCTACTTGGAACACCGCGCTTGGGAGCAGGTCGAAAGTGTGCAAGTGGACCGAGTCGCCGAAGAGGTTCTCGGCACATTCGGCGAGCACGTCGCCTCCATGCGGCCGGATGCGGTGGTGGACCTCCTTTGCTTCACCGTGCCCTCTGGCCGCCAGCTGCTGGAGGCCCTGGTCCCCATCGGCTCATATCTGTTGCACTGCGGCACCATCTGGGTGCACGGCTCCGCCGTGGAGGTGCCTGTCACTGAGGATGTGGTACGTCGGCCCCTCGGCGACTACGGGGTGCAGAAAGCAGCCATAGAGGAGCTCTTGCTGGACGAGGCCCGGCGAGGGACGGTGCGCTGCACAGTGCTGCAGCCTGGACATATCGTTGGCCCGGGCTGGGTGCCGGTCAATCCGGTTGGGAACGCCAGCCTCGAGGTCTTCAATCGGTTGGCCAAAGGTGAGGAGGTTGCCTTGCCCAACTTCGGCCTGGAGACCGTGCATCACGTGCATGCCGACGATGTGGCGCAGGCATTTGTGAAGGCTTTGGCCCACCCGGCGGCAGCCTCTGGCGAGTCGTTTCATGTGGTTTCGGGACGTGCCGTGACTCTGCGCGGCTACGCCGAGAGCGTGGCGCAATGGTTCGGGCAACCCGCTCGTCTGTCTTTCCAGCCCTGGGAGACGTGGGCCGCTGCCTGGGAACCGGCGGATGCCCAGGTGACCTGGGAGCACATTATTCGCAGCCCCTCGATGAGTATCGATAAAGCGGCCAAAATACTGGGCTATTGCCCCCGTTTCAGTTCACTGGAGGCGATTTTCGAGTCGCTGATGTGGTTGGTGGACAATGGCAAGGTGGACGCGGCGGGCCGCCGTCTGGCCTTCTGAGCGTGCCGAGCGAGAATGGTCCCGAGAGCGACCTCGTCGTCACCTTCTTGACCTACCTCGACGAGGACGAGGGGCTGGACCGAGAGGCGGTCAAGCGGATGCGCAACTACCTCGCGCTCTACTCGCGCACGTCATCACCTCCGCCTAGCTCGTGGAGGACTGCGCGGACCGCTGCACCCTCATCGATACGCGATCCGAAAAGCGATTCGCTGTCCGAACTTTGAGCTAACCCAGATCGTTCAACAAGCTGCGGTCATCGCGTCACCGAGGACATTGTGACCTGTCAAGGTCTGCCGACCGGCACTTGATCGACGCGGGGGTGTGCGAGAGCAACGGCGCATGGATCCATTGTGTTGTCCCGGCTGGAACGGTCTGCGGTCGCCATTGCCCGCGAGCTCACCGGGTTCCTCTGGGGCGAAATGGCCGCCTGAAATGAGACCGATCCACCTGCTCGCCACGTCTCCGGCAGAGAGCTAAGCGAGCCTTTCACCATGCGCCGAGACACCGCCGCAACAGGGAAGATCCCCCTAAGATCTATGCCAAACCGCGTATGCGGAGGCGAACCTTCCGCTCCGAGTCTGCCGCTCTCCAGGGACCAGTCGCCCTCTGACACCAGCCCTCTGCGGTACGCGCGGTCCATCGCTGCACGGTAGCCCTGGAGCCGGTC
>PMVZ01000189.1:0-1829 GCA_003166375.1 Acidimicrobiaceae bacterium
GGCGGCGGCCGTTCGTCCTCGGGCACACGTGGCCTCTCGGGGCGAGCGGATACCCGCAAAGCGGGCAAGGGGGCCGGCCCGCCTCGACGAGCTCTGTCCCGCGAATGGCCAGCGCAGCGGCCTGCTCCCGAGTCATCGCCAACCGCACGCTGTCTCCTGTGTCGGCTTCGGGTTCCATTTCATCGCCAAGACCGAACAACGCCTCGACAGCGGTCTCGGCTTCGGTTCGGTCGATCTCGTCCGCGACCAGGATGATGCGGTCCAAGTCGTCGTCATAGCTGACACCGAGCGAGCGAACGACGAAATCCGGTTCGTCGAACGGCTCGAGAGCAAGCGCGTCGCCGGAGGGCAGCTCACCCGGGCGCTCGAGCTCAACGAGCATCCGGCCGAGGAAACGTGCCAGTGCCGACACCTGGGCCTTCTCGACCTTGAGCGTCTTTAGGGTCAGCCCCTCACGCACCTGCAGCAGGAACACGCGCTCGCCCACCGGGCCGACGGTCCCGATCGTCACCCGGTCGGGGTTCGCAAGCTCGAATTCCTCAGTCACCGCGACCTCTCACCAGTTGAAGGCAGGACTGCTGCCGGCGCGCCGGTCGCGCCCATGGCAAGCACTGTTGGCCCCTCGGAGTCGTACACGACCGTGCTGATCGAGCAGGGGGCGACCACGATCCGCTGGAACAGGTCGAGCGGCACACCGAGCGCGCTTGCGAGCGCGACCTTGATGCAGTCCGCGTGCGACACCGCGACGACGACTTCGCCGGGATGCGCTTTGCAGAGCCTCCCGACGGTGTCGGCGAGGCGGGCCTGGAGCTCTGCGAACGACTCACCACCGGGGAAGCGAAAACTCGACGGCAGGTGTCGGACGATCTGCCACTCGGGAAGCTTGCGCAACTGCGGAAGCGGCTCACCGGTCCAGCTCCCGAAGTCGCACTCGATGAGACCGCGTTCGACGACGACGGGCTTTCCCACACTCTCCGAGATGGCCGAAGCCGTCTCGCGCGCACGCTCGAGCGGCGAGGCATAGACGGCCGACACGGACATGCCGGCAAGGGCCGCGCCGGCCCTCGCCGCCTCGTCGCGGCCCTGGTCAGACAGGTGCAGGCCCCGTGCCCGACCGGGAAGCACCTTGCCTGTCGTTGCCGTCGTCCCGTGTCGGACAAAGCACACGACCGTAGGGCGGGGCGGCTTGGGGTGAGTTATCGGCACGACCGACACCGTAGCCTTTGGCTCGTGCGATCGACCGCCGGGAGCCTGGAGCGAATCGGCCGCGAGGTGGTGAACTGCTCGCTCTGCCCGAGGCTCGTGGCCTGGCGCCACGACACGGCATCCAACCCGCCGGTTTCGCATGCCACCGAGAGATACTGGGAGCGCCCTGTGCCGGGCTTCGGCGACCCGGAGGCGCGGCTTGTGCTCGTCGGCCTCGCACCGGCAGCCCATGGCGGGAACCGGACCGGTCGGATGTTCACAGGGGACCGCTCCGGCGACTTCCTCTACGCCGCCTTGCATCGTGCCGGCTACGCCCGCCAGGCGCTCAGCCGGTCGATCGACGACGGCCTGACGTTGTCCGGGGCCTGGGTGACCTCGGCGGTGCGCTGCGCCCCGCCCGCCAACAAGCCGACTCCGCTCGAGCGCGACACCTGCGCTCGTCACCTCTCCTCCGAGCTGCGAGCGCTCACCGGCGCCCGCGTGTTGCTTGCCCTCGGCGCCTTCGCCTACGAGGCGCTGTGGCGCCTACCGGAGGGTGGAGGCCGACCAACCGAGAAACGGGAGCGTTTTGCTCACGGCCTCGAGCTGGCACTGCCGCCTCTCGGAGGGCTCGCTCCAGATGA
>PMVZ01000189.1:1922-2881 GCA_003166375.1 Acidimicrobiaceae bacterium
CCCTTGTCGGTGCGGATCATGGTGAGCGTCCAGTCTGGGAAGGCGCCGATGCCGCCGGTCGAGAGGTCGGCGTGCTCGGCCGCGAAGTCGGGGCAGTGGTTGCAGCCCTCCCGTGTCCACTGGTACGCCTCTTTGAGCGGGACCTCGTGCAGCACGCCGTCGCGGGTCCACACCTGAAAGACGCCCTTGATGTTCATCTTCACGATGTCCTCACGGGCCAAGCCGTAGCGCGCTTCGAACAGCTCGGGGAAGATCGCGTCGTCGAAGGACTTCGAGCACAAGAGGCCGATCGTCAACACGAAACGCCTCGCGACCTTGCCGGCCCTGCGCGCGGACATGATCGCCGGGGCCGAGGCCTGACAGCCCATGCCGACAAGTGCGATCCGCTCGGCGCCGCTCTCGGTCGCCGCTGCGTAGGCGCTCGGGTTGGCCGAATAGGTGTAGCGGGAACCTGCCGCCGCGATCACCTCGGCTCTGTTGCGGGCGACTCCCGGCACCGCCTTCCAAGTCGTCCCGTCCCCCTCCAGGTTCGAGACAAGCGCCGCGTCGACGACGTCGTGCTCGAGGGCCCAGATCAACAGCGCCGAGACAAGGCCGCCATCCTGGCCAGCCGCCAACAGCTCGGGATCGGTGGCCCGGGCGAGGATCACGTCCTGCGCGATGCCGTACACCTCGTCGGATTCGCGCTCACGGCCGAAGAGGAACGTGTCGATTTCAGGCTCCCAGGAACGGAACCGTGGGCAGGCTCTCGTGCAGAGGGTGCAGCCCTTCTCGCCGTAGGTGCAGTTGTCCGTCCCGCCCATCTCCGCGACATGGAACGGGCGGTACACGCCGTCTTGGTCGTTGTAGCCGAGCACGTCGTACGGGCAGACGACCACGCAAGCCGAGCACCCTGTACACAGACCGGAGGTCACGACCTCCTGATAGAGGTGAGACCAGTGCAGCTTCTCGGGAGGCAT
>PMVZ01000355.1 GCA_003166375.1 Acidimicrobiaceae bacterium
CGCCTGGGGGAGTGGAACACCAGTCACGGAACCGCTGGGGCTCTAGCCCCGTTTTCCGCACCGTAACAGGGTTACTCCTCCCCGTTCTCCGGCCAGGGTAGGGGAATGTTGAGCAGCGCGAGGATGACCCGCTGGACCTGGCTCAGCCGGTCGAGAACGAGGCCGCTCGAGGTGTAGTTGACCGAGAGTCCGTCGAAGGCGGCGAGCGCAGCACGGGCGGTCGGCTTGGCGGCCCGGCCCTCGGGGAGGATGCCCGGCAGGGGTGCCCCCTCGCCGAGCGCGGCGCGAAGCTCGGCCTCGATCAGCCCGAAGATCAAAAGGGCGATGCCGATCACGGCGATCAGCGCCTCGATGCGGGCGTCGTTGTGCAAGAACACCGGCCGGACGTGAAGGGTCTGCTTCAGGTCGCGGTGACGCTGCTCGTCGACCCACTGGTCCTTGTAGATCTTGAGCACGTCAAGGGCCGAGAGACGCCGGCCCTCCGGGTCAGCGAGGTTGGTCGCCAGGGCGTAAAGGCCGTCGAACGCCCCGGCAGCAGCGATCGCTTCCTCGTTGCGGCAAAAGGTGATGGTCGGCCGGCCGTCGCGCTCGCCGGTCTCGATGTTGATGAGCGGGGCGACCTTGTCGGTGACGATGGTGGCGACTCTGGCGTCGACTTGGTCCTTGGTCTTGTAGTAGCGACCGCCAAGGCCGTTTCGGATCCGCTCGAGGGCCTCCACGGCGCTTCGCAGGGCTCGCTCGCGGGCGTCTTTGACCGAGGCCGCCTCCTCGGAGGAGAAGATGTAGGCGACGCGCAGGTCATGTGAGACGCCGTCTTTGGAGCTGACGGGGAAGGCCCGAAGCAGCCCCTTCCACACCGTTCGCCGTCCTTGTTGTAGCCGCTGCTCGCGCTGTGAGCAGTGCGACAGGGACCTGAGGGCTCTAAGACCTGTCGGCACTTCGTCTCTAAAGCGTGCTTGCCAGCCAGTGTCGGCGCGCAGGGGCACGACGAAGGACACCTTGGAGGAGTCGAGGGCTAGGAGGTTCTCGAGGTAGCCGAGCCCGGAGTCGGCGACGACGACAAGTCCAGGCGGGAGCGAATGGGCGAAGGTGTCGATCGCCGCCATGAATGCCGGCAGCTCGTTTTGGGCGCCCTGATGGGGGCGGAAGTAGAGCGAGACCCCAGAGGGCGTGGAGGCCTGCAGGGTCTTCACCTGCCGCTTGATCGTGCGATCCGCCGCCCAGCCCTTCTTGACGAGCCCGGAGTTGTCGTAGTGGCCGGCAAAGCGCACCGCTGTGAGGTCGAGGTGCAGGCGGCTTGCGTCGACACTGAATCGCTCGAGGGTGGTGAGCAGCAGCCTGGCGCGCAGGTCCTCGCCGTGGGGGGCGATGGCGTCGAGCCCACGGCCGAGACGGTCGTCGTTCAACAGCCCGGCAGGAACCCTGAACAGCTCGGCGATCGCGGCCGAGGAGGCCCAGGAGGCGACGTCGTAGAGGGGAGCGGGGCCACAGAGTCGGTTGGCGACGAGGACGGCGATCACCTCGCCGTTGGTGAGAAGTGAGCGCCCGCGCATCGGGGCGGTCTCATCGACGAGGGAGACGAGGCCCAAGCGGCGAAGGTAGTGAGCGACGACGAGAAGCGGGCCGACCTCCCGGCGGGTGCCCAAAGGCGGCGGGTCGAGGCGGGCGAAGGAGGCGGCGAGCTGATCGAGTTGGCCCGACGCCTTGAGCTCGTCCTCCCGTCCGAGGGTGTGCAGCAGGCGATGGCGCACCTGACCCTGCTCATTGCGGTAGGCCTCGACAAGGCGCAGGTAGACGTACTCCCGGCCACCCTTGTGCACCGTGTGCCGCTTGACGTACATGCTCGCTCGCCCCTGTGTGTGGTTGGTCCTACGCTATACCACCACCTCCAGGTATTACAAGCATGTCTTTCGGGAACACGGGGTACCCAAGCGACGTCAG
Source organism: Acidimicrobiaceae bacterium (assembly GCA_003166375.1). Lineage (GTDB taxonomy): Bacteria > Actinomycetota > Acidimicrobiia > Acidimicrobiales > Bog-793 > Fen-455. The sequence goes on from PMVZ01000355.1 coordinate 1,942, forward strand.
TTGGCCCTACAGACGTGAGCGGACTGGTCCTGCGAATACGACGCTGATCAGCAGTCACGGACGATCCGCGCCACGAAGGCCAGACCGTGACTCCTTACGGTGCGGAAAACGGGTCTAGCTCAGGCTACGGCGCTTCACCAGGCGCGCAGGTCTTGACGGGATATCTCGATCGGGAGCACATGTGAGCTGACAGGCAGGTGGCGTTCCGATCAGGTAGCACTCGCTCGTTGCAGCAAACGCGGGACCAATGGACCTAGCGACATTGGGTTCCGACTGTGAAACTGCTCCCATGGTCGTCGTGCGCGCCGAGCTGGATGCGCCGGACCTGGTCGACGCCGCCGGTCTTTCGCCCGACGACGTGCTTTCGCGTCTGGGCAGTGGCCCGGATGGGCTCTCGTCCGACGATGTGGCCGAACGCTTGCGACAGTTCGGGCCAAACGCCCTCGGCACGCGTCAAGTGCGTTCCAGTGCCATCCTCTTTCGCCAGATCCGGAACCCGATCCTCGTTCTTCTGCTTGGAGCGGCGCTGGTGTCCGGCCTGACCGGTGGCGGCACGAACGCGGTGATCATTGCGGTGATCGTCGCCCTCAGCGTCGGTCTGGGCTTCTTCAACGAGTATCGGGCCGAAGTGGCGATGGCCTCCCTCCGCGGCAAGATCCGACACGAGGCCGAGGCCCTGAGGGACGGACGAATGGCCCGGGTTCCGGTGACTGATCTCGTGCCCGGCGACGTGGTATCGCTTCGCATCGGCGCCCTGGTGCCAGCTGACCTACGCCTCCTGAAGGTCGACGAGCTNNACCGGAGCCCGCACCGCCTTCGGGCAGATCGCCGCCGGACTCACCGAGAAACAGAGCCAGACCGCCTTCGAGATGGGGCTGTCTCGTTTCTCGCGCTTGTTGTTCGGGGTGGCGGCCGTGCTCACCGCCTTCATATTCATCGTCAACGTGGCGCTCGCACGGCCCCTCATCGACGCGCTGCTCTTCTCGCTGGCCATCGCCGTGGGCATCGCCCCCGAGATGATGCCCGCCATCGTGACAGTCAGCCTCGCCGCCGGCTCAAGGGCCCTCGTGGCCAAGAAGGTGCTGGTGAAGCGGCTGGTCGCCATCGAGGACCTGGGCAACATCGAAATCCTCTTCACCGACAAGACCGGCACCTTAACC
>PMVZ01000338.1 GCA_003166375.1 Acidimicrobiaceae bacterium
GCGATGGAGCTCGTGAGCGTGCTTGAGGGAACCGCTCGCGAGGTCTACACCGGCGCGGTCGGGATCGCGAGCCCGTTGACGGGTCTCGAGCTGAACGTCGCGATCCGGACCTTCGAACTGGCAGACGGGAAGGCCTGGCTCGGGGTCGGGGGCGGCGTCGTGGCCGACTCGGACCCCGATCGTGAGCTCGAGGAATGCTTCGACAAGGCTCGACCGTTGCTCGCAGCCGTTGGGGCGGAGCTCGAGTGCGAGCCCCAGCGTGGCGGGACCGGTGTGCCGCCAGTCGCGAGGGCCCAAGAATCGCCCGGTCACGCCGACCTCGCTTCGGGCGTGTTCGAGACCATCCTTGTGATAGGCGGCAGGCCTGTCGAGCTGGAGTCGCACCTCGGCCGGCTGGCGGCGAGCGTCTCGTGCCTTTACGGATCACGACTCCCACCCCGCCTTGGCGCGCAGGCGATGGAGACCGCGGCCGGCCGGTCAGGCCCCCAGCGCCTTCATGTCCGCGCGTACCCGTCCTCGAGCGGGGCTCTCTGGACCGAGATCTCGATCTCGACGGCTCCAGAGGCCTTCTCCGGCTCACCCGGCTCGTGCGTGGCCTTGGTCCCGGCCCTCTTTCCGGGCGGCCTGGGCCGGCACAAGTGGCACGATCGCCGGGTCCTGGCCGACCGGCGCGAGTTGCTCGGTCTCCGGCGGCACGAGCAGCTCCTTCTCCTCGACGAGGATGGTTCCGTCCTGGAGACCGAGGCGGCCAATGTCTTCGCGGTCCTCGGGGGTGTCGTCCGGACGCCGCCGGTCGACGGGCGCGTCCTCGCCGGGACAACTCGCGAGGCAGTGCTCCGGGTTGCCACAACCGAGGGTTTCGAGGTGTCGGACGAGCCATTCGCACTCCGCGACCTCGCCTCGGCCGAAGAGGTCTTCCTCACGAGCTCGATCCGAGGCATTTGTGCAGTCGAAGAGCTGCGTGGGAGCGGGTCGGTCGAGACCGGTTCGACAGGCGCCCGGCTCGCGAAAGCCCTTTGGGCGTCGTGGAACCGTGCTGCCCGCCCGCCCGCCCGCCTTGTGCCCGCCACTGCGCTCGAAGACTGACCCAGCTTGGCAGCGCGAACCACATCGGTATACAACGTTGCCATGTCCATCTCATCGGTGTACCCCGCTACGGGCGAGACTCTGAAGACCTTCGAGCCCTACGACGAGGCGGAGGTCGAGCGGAGGCTCGCCCTTGCAGGCAGTGCTTTCCGCGTCTATCGCCGGACCAGGTTCGACGAGCGCGCGACGCTGGTGCGCGCCATGGCCGACGTGCTCGAGGCGGACCGGGCGGCGATCGCCGAGATGATGACCCTCGAGATGGGAAAGCCCGTCGTCCAGGCCCGTAACGAGGTGACCAAGTGTGTGGGCGTGCTGCGCTACTACGCCGAGCACGCCGCAGCCATGCTCGCCGACGAGCCCGTGGCCGGCACTGCCGCCAAGAACGGCTCGTACCTCAAGTACCAGCCGATCGGGCCGGTACTGGCCGTGATGCCTTGGAATTTCCCGCTCTGGCAGGTCATCAGGTTCGCCGCGCCGGCGTTCATGGTCGGCAACGTCGCTCTCTTGAAGCACGCCTCCAACGTGCCTCAGACGGCGCTCAACATCGAGGACGCGGCCCGTCGCGCGGGCTTTCCGGAAGGCGTCTTCCAGACCCTGCTCGTCGGCGGCGACCGGGTGCAAGCGATCTTGGAGGACGACCGGGTTGCCGCCGCCACCTTGACAGGGAGCGAAGGTGCCGGGCGGTCGGTCGCGGCCATAGCCGGCAACGCGATCAAGAAGACAGTGCTCGAGCTCGGTGGCGCCGACCCTTTCATCGTGATGCCGTCCGCCGACTTGGAGCGAGCCGTCGAGATCGGCGTGTGGGCGCGTGTCCAGAACAACGGCCAGAGCTGCATCGCGGCGAAGCGTTTCATCATCCACGAGGCGATCGCCGACGAGTACTTCGAGCGTTACGCGGCGGCGATGTCCAAGCTCGTCGTCGGTGACCCCCTCGACGAGGCGACCCAGGTCGGGCCACTTGCCACAGCGCAAGGTCGCGACGAAGTGAACGAGCAGGTTCAAGACGCGCTGTCCAAGGGCGCCAAGGCCATCTGTGGCGGTGGGACGATGGACGGCCCGGGATGGTTCGTCCAGCCCGCGGCCCTGACGGAGCTGACGCCGGACATGCGGGTCTACCGCGACGAGGTCTTCGGGCCAGTGACGTCGTTCTTNNATCTCGTACTTCGACCTCCCCTTCGGGGGCGTCAAGCGCTCGGGCTACGGACGAGAGCTCTCACCGGCCGGCATCCGCGAGTTCACAAACATAAAGACCGTCTTCAGCGACTGACCTCCGGCTTCCGGTGCCTCGGCGTGGGTGCCGTATCGCATGGGGATCGCGCTGTCAGGTCACGACACTCTCAGCTCAGGGCTGCGTTCCAGAGGAAGAACTGGGCGAGGGCCGTCGGGTAGACGCCGGTGACGTTCTTCTGTGTGGCGCTCAGGTAGTTGTAGAAGTAGGGGTAGATGATCGGCGTCTCGTCGAGGAGGAGGATCTCGATCTTCTTCGCGAGGCTCCGCTGGCTGGAGAGGTCAGTCGCTGCAACGTATTCCTGTGAGAGCTTGTCGTAGGTCGAGTTGTTGAAACGGGCGGCGTTCCAGGCACCGGTCCCAGTCTTGGTGTTGTGAGTCTGCAAGGGTGCCTCGAGGAACAGGTTCGGTGTCGACCGAGCGCCGAAGTCGACCATGCTCATCGTGGCGTCGAGCCAGTCCGAGGTCCCGTAGACGGACTGACCGTAGTACTTGGTCGGGGTCTCGATCGTGAGGTCGACGGTGACCCCGATCTGGGCGGCCCACGCCTTGATGTACTGGGCTAGTTGCGGCATCTCCTGTTTCTGCTCTGTGATGAACGGAGTCCTGAAGCCCCTCGCCACTCCACCTCTTGCAAGCAGCTCTCTTGCCAGCTTCAGGTTCCGGGCGCGCTGGGGGACCGCTGGCGGGCTGACAGTTGCCGGGAAGACGGGGGCGAAGGGGTTGTCGTTGCCGATGTCGGCCTCTCCCTTGAAGAGCGAGCTCACGAGAGCGGGACGGTCGAGGAGGTAGCCCATCGCCTGGCGGACGTACTTGTTCGTGAAGGGGGGCACGTCGCAGCGCATCGAGATTTCGCGATGCGCTGAGCCCTTCAGCTTGATGATCTTGTAGGAGCCATTCAACAGTTGCGGGCTGGTAGAAACGGAGAACTGGTCCAAGCAGTCGATCTCGTTCGCTTCGAGCGCGGCCGTCATCGGCGCTTCGCTCGCGTAGAAGGTCCACTGCACCTTGCTCGGAAGTGCCGGTGTCCCCCAGTAGTACGGGTTGCGGACGAAGGTCGCCCCAACGTCCGGGGTGTAGCTGGACATCATGAAATGACCCGTCCCGACCCAATGCCTGTGGTAGTCGGAGTAGTCGTAGCCGTTCGGGACAATGATCATGTTGTAGTTGTCACATGAGACCGCATCGAGGAAGGCGCCGTCGGGGGCCTCGAGGTGGAACGCGACCGTTGTGTCGTCGAGCTTCACCACGCCGTCGGGCATCAAGGTCCCGGAGAAGATCGAGAGGGCGCTCGAGTTGTTCTTCGGGTCGCACTGGCTCTGGAAGCTGTAGACGACGTCATCGACAGTCATGGGGCTGCCGTCGTTGAACCTGACTCCCTGGCGGATCTTGAATGTCCACACGTCCGCCTTGGCGTTCGAAGTCCAGCTCGTCGCGAGCCATGGCTTGTAGCTCAATGTCTGGTCGGCCAGGACGAGGAACTCACCGACATTGCCGAGGAGCTCGAGGCCGCCTTCGTCGGCGATCGTGATCGGGTTGATCGCGGCTGTTGGCACGACAATGCCGGCCCTTATCGTGGCGCCCGCCTTGCCCGTCGCCGACGGCCTCGCCAACGTCCTTGCTCTGGGCATTCCGCTGGCTTGGAGGATGCCGCCGAGGAGGGGCATCGAAAGGCCAAAGGCCGTGCCGCGCCGGAGGAAGTCCCTCCTCGACAACCTGCCGCCGAGGAGCTCGTCGATGATGTGCTCTTGGATCGGGCCCCGACCATGTCGGAGGCCGTCGAGCCGCTCATGATCCACTTCTCTGCTGCTGTTGTTGACCTCCACGCGACAACCCCCTTTTGTCGTCACTCGCACGCGCGAGCTTTGTCTACAGCGCTGGACCGACATTCGGCTGACTGTCCATGGTCCGACAGTGAATTGAACAGATGTGGGCCAGAGCGTAGCGGCGCGCGCCACAGTGCAGTGGCGCGCCAGAGCGCCGAAAGTACGAGATCGCCCCTTCCAAGAGAAGATGCTGGTTACAGCACATGGCCGGGCGGCAAGTCACGGCGAGGCCTCCGGATATGAAGCGCTCGGTGTCGCCTGCAACCTCCTCAGTTCGTCAAGGGGGATGTGGCAACGCATCACGTGATCGGGCTCGACCTCGACGAGCGGAGGCTCGCTCGATTCGCACAGCCCGTCCGCGAGTCGCCGCGGACATCGGGTGTGGAAGACACAGCCCGCAGGTGAGTGCGCAGCACTCGGGACCTCGCCTTTCAGGCGGATCCGCTCGAAGTGAGTTCCTTTCAGGCTTGGCACGGCCGAGAGCAGCGACTCGGTGTAGGGGTGATGGGGACCGGAGAAGACTGTCTCGGCTAGCCCATGCTCCATCACCCGGCCCAGATAGAGCACAGCGATGCGGTCAGAGAGGTAGCGCACCACGCCGAGGTCGTGTGAGATGAAGACGTAGCTCACGCCCTCGCGGCCTTGCAGGTCGGCGAGGAGATTGA
>PMVZ01000164.1 GCA_003166375.1 Acidimicrobiaceae bacterium
TACCTGATGAACTCGGTCGCGGCAGGTGACGGCAACCCGGAACCGTCGAAGGGACTGGCGCACTACTACGCCTCCACGGGCACGCCTCCGGGCGTCTTTTTGGGCAAGGGTTTGGCCGATCTGGACGGCGGTCGCGGGATCATTCGCGGCTCGCAGGTGAGCGAAGCGAACCTCTCCAACATGCTCGGCGCGTGCTGCGATCCGGTGAGCGGCGAGCCAGTCGGATCGAGGCCGAGAGCCCCGGCTGGTGGTGCCCCCGTTGCCGGTTTCGACCTCACGTTTTCGATCTCCAAGTCGATTTCTGTCATGTGGGCTCTCGGTGACGACGAGACCAGAAGTGTCATCGAGAAGTGCCACCGCGAGGCGATCGAGTTCGTCCTCAACTACGCGGAACGCGAGGTGTTCTGCTCGCGTTCTGGGACGAACGGGATCGTCTCTGAAGACATCACAGGCGTTGTCGCCGCGTCCTTCACCCACTTCACGAGCAGGGCTGACGATTGCCAGCTGCACGACCATCTGGTGGTTTGGAACCGGGCCCGCTCTGTGTCTGACGGCAAGTGGAGGACGCTTGACTCCAGGGCCATCTTCAAGGCGACGACNNTCATGGCCGAGTTCTCACAACGCTCGGAGCAGATCGCGGCCCGCGGAGGGGAGCTCAACTCGAGCTTCGTCACCGCTCATGGACGCCAGCCGACAGTCGTTGAGACGATGCGCCTCAGGCAAGTTGCCACGATCGCCACCCGGCCGCAGAAGACTCACCGCAGCCTCGCCGAGCTGACCTCCACCTGGCGAGAGCGGGCAGCCGCACACGTCCCCGAGGACGAGCAACTGGCGTGGGTCTCGAGCCTCGCCGGCCGCAACGACCTGCCGCTCCTGCACACCAACGACCTTGCCGAGCCGATCCTCGACGACGCCGCTCAGGCGGTGGTCACGACGGTGGCCGAGCACCACTCCACCTACGGCCGCCAGAACCTGTTGGCCGAGGCACACCGGTTGTTGCACGGGGTCCGCTTCGTTACTCCTGACGATCGCGTGGCCGTCGCCGAACACATCACCGACCTCGCCGTCGCCCGATCAGTCGTGCTCACTCCGCCGGCGATGCACCACACGCCGGAGCGCTACATGCGCCCAGACGGGTCCTCGCGGCTGCAGCCAAGGGATCACCTCGTCTACACCACAGAGGTCCTCCTCGACGCGGAGGATCGCCTGCTCGAAGCCGGGAGAGAGCATGGAGCTCCTCGGGTAAACATGGCGACAGTCGCGAGCATTGCCGAGGCGAACCTGCCCGGACGCGACTACGGACTGAGTGTCGACCAGGCCCTCGCCGTGGAGAAAATCGCAACCTCGGGCCGCGTCCTTGACGTTCTCGTCGGTCCGGCCGGCAGCGGCAAGTCGACCACCATGGCGGGACTGAGGGCCGCGTGGGAGACAGAGCACGGGCCCGGGTCGGTGATGGGTCTCGCTCCTTCTGCTGTTGCGGCACAGGTGCTCGCCGACGGGCTCGGGATCGAGACGGAGAACACCGCCAAATGGCTGCACGAGTGGCGACGCATCCCGGAGCTGAAATCACGCCGCGACCGCTTCGCCTTGAACCTCGCCCGCAACGCGTATCCGCACTCTCCCGGCGCGGCCAAGCTCCGCACCCGCCTCGCGGCGATGGACCAGGCCATTGCCGAAAGGTGCCTCATGGCGGGACAGCTCGTCATCGTAGATGAGGCGAGCCTGGCTGGGACCTTCGCCCTCGACGAGCTCGCGGGCGCCGCGCGACAGGCCGGTTCGAAGATCCTGCTCGTAGGAGACGGGGCACAGCTCGGCTCGGTGGAGGCGGGCGGGGCCTTCTCGCTGCTCGTCAAAGACCGTGGTGATCTCGTCTTAGAGCCTGTCGCGAATATTTATGCAGCGCGTTGCATGATTGGCGGCTCGGTCAGTCGGCGCAGCAGCAGNNGGCCGCATCACAGAAGGCACCCGGGAGGTCCTGCTCGATGCCATCTACACCGCCTGGAAGAAAGACGTCGATGCCGGCAAGTCGAGCCTGATGATCGCCGGGGACTCGACCACTGTCACCGAGCTCAACATCCGGGCCAGAGCCGATCGGGTGAGGGAGGGGACGGTCGCCGAAGAGGGGCTGCTGATAGCTGACGGCCAGACAGCAGGAGTAGGTGACGAGGTCGTCACCCGTCAGAACAACCGGCTCGTCACGACCGGCAGGACCTGGGTTAAGAACGGCGACCGCTGGTTGGTGACCGCCACCAACCCCGACGGGAGCATGGCGCTGCGCCGTGCGAACGGTGGCGGCGAGGCGGTACTCCCCGCCGATTACGTCGCCCACCACATCGAGCTCGCTTACGCCACGACCGCTTATCGAAGCCAAGGTCGTACAACAGACACCGCGCATGCCCTCGTCTCACCGGCGACGACGCGAGAAGTGCTCTACGTCTCCGCGACAAGAGGCCGTGAGTCCAACAGTCTCTATGTCGACACCTCGTTCGATCCCGACCCGGCCACCGGTCACGAACCTGCGATCTCACAACGGACCGCTCGAGACGTGCTTGCCGGCGTGTTGGCGAACGACGGCGCGGATCTCTCCGCGCATGAGAGCATCAAGAGGGCACAACTCCAGGCGGAGGACTTCAAGGTCCTGGCCGCCGAGTACGAGACCTTGGCCCAAGTCGCTCAACTGCACCGCATTGAGGAGTTGCTGGATCGCTCAGGCCTAGGACCAGAACGCCTCGCGGCGATCCGCCAAAGCCCTGCCTGCGGCCCGCTCCTCGCAGCTGTCCGAGACGCCGAGACGAACGGTCTCGACGTGGAAGAGACCTTGCCCAGGCTCGTGGCAGCTCGGTCGCTTCATGACGCCGACGACCTTGCGGCGGTGATCCGCAACCGAGTCGACCGATGGGCAGACGCGGCCGGATCCAGACCGCGGGCGGGCTCGGGCCTCATCGCAGGCCTGATCCCACGCGCGGCGGACGTCACGGACACCGACATGGCCCGGGGCCTCCAAGAGCGAGCCGAGGCGTTGCAACGCCGGGCACACGAGCTCGCCGAACGTGCCATTGATCAGAACCCGCTCTGGCTGCGACAGCTCGGTGCCCGACCTTCCGACCCGCTCTCCAGAGAACGCTGGCTCGAGGCCGTGAAGACGATCGCCGCCTACCGGGAACGGTGGAGCATCGACGATGACCCCCGACCCCTCGGCTCGAAAGCTACGGCGAGGAGCATAGAAGTGCTCAACCAGCGCCGCCTCGCTCAGGCTGCTGTCAACACGGCGATGAGGCTCACCCATGCGACGCGAACGCAGCGCCCTGAGGTGACGTCTGTCGCTGTCGGCCTCACCCTGAATCGAGGGCCGGAACTGTAAGGACGGGCAGCCGCGAGATGCTCGGGTCAGGCGAAGAAAGATATAGATGGTGCACCGGGACTCGCTCCGCTACCTCGTCGCCCGTCAGGTCGTAGTAGGCCGCTACTGCGACCTGCAGTTGGAACTGCGGCCTCAAACACAGTCAGTCTCCTTTGCCAGGATGATGCTTTCGCGGATACGCGTAGGTCACGAGATCTCTTGAATGATCAGAACTAACTGCCGGGAACCAACGCAAGGCCCACAGCACCCCTGTATACAGCCCCTCCCAGGCCGGCTTCCGGCGGCAGCTCAATCCGCTGAACCACCCGACAATCGGAAAGATCAACGATCACCACACCGGAAAATGTCGCCACCACCATGTAGTATCCACCTGGTGTAAACAAAGCACCAGCCGGGTCAACGCCCACTACGAAAGTCCGGCGGACCGAGAGGTTGGGCAGATCAACCTCTCTCAATGAGTTCGTCCCAACATTCAGATACGCCTCCCGCCCATTCGGAGCAACGGAGAATCCATTCACAATAGACGTCAGTGCCCTCTGAACAACAATACGCATCGTGGGAAGCGACACTTCATAGAGCGTCGTCCAAGAAGTGGTCAGTGATTCGCTGGCCGCCAACAGTTCATGCGGCAGGACCTCCACACCGGCGACTTCCGCGATGCCGGGCAAGCGAAAGACTCGGGAAACCACACGACGCCTCAGATTAACGACTGAGATTGCGTTGCCTCCCACGTAGACGTGCGGCAGTCTTTCCGTTATGAACGCGCTCGAGTCCACATAAGCAGTCTTTCCAGAAGGGTCTACCGCCAGATCACCCACACCAGCCGGAAGCTCCATGCGAAACTGTACACGAAGCGATTCGGTACTAATGGCTGCCAGCGTGTGCTCACCGATCGTCACATACAGTAAGTGACCATCGGGGGACAGCGCCACATTGTCAATACGCCCCCCTACATGAATCGGCCGTTCCACGCGTCTCCTAGCCAGACTGACCGGTATGATCTCGGAACCCAGTACACGAAAGATAAACGCCTCGCCTTCCGGCGCTATAAAAACACCGGTCGGAACGATCGGAACAGCGATCGGCGTCTCGAGCCGGCCCGTAGCTAGGTCTATTGGGAAGATCTCTGGCGCAAATAGACCCCGAACTGCAACGATAGTTCCCCGTATTGGCTGTTCTCTTTCAGATACCCTGAGCATAAGCGGCGAAGTAGTGGGACCGAGTAGACACACTAGAAGCGACGTTGACAGCAGCAAGAATACTAGCCTGCGAAGGTAGCGGCAGACAGAAACAGTGCTCCACATCAAGTATCACTCCTTCCAGTTAATGGAAAACCCTGCATGGTGCAACGCATCGACCAAGTCGCTTAGCGCGCTAGCCGAGGGCACGACCGCAACTCCCATTCGGAATGTTGGCGCCGGGGAGATGCCGGTTATAGACCGCAGCGCGACATAGTCGCTGTTTCGCTTCGTCAGGAGCTCAACGAGAGTGTCGGTCGCCCAAAAGTGCCATCGCCAACCGAGGTTTGTTGAGATCGGGCCTCGTCCCTGAACGTGGGCATAGCCACGTCCTACCAGGATACGGTTTAGGGACGGCCTATCCATCGTCCAACGGCCAGGCGGCGCTTCAACTCGAATCGTCACGTTCGTCACGAAGAGCGGAGGACCACACCGCCTGAGCTGGGCCTTGACAAACTTATTGCGGGCAAAACCGACAGCGGCCGCCGCAAGGAGGAGAATTGTAAGAATGGTGTATACAAGCACGTTAGTTCAATGAGGCTTTCGAGCTTCGCGCAACGCAACTTTGTGAGCATTCGCCAGGAGGGAAGAGACCTTGGGCAGCCACCATGGAGTAATGGCCTCCCAGGCCGGTCGCAAGACCGTGTCAAGCCACCCTGGATAGACAACGACACGAGATGTGAAGGTTGCGCCGAAACCTTCGCTTGTGCCGGCGCCGACCGCCAGGCCGATGTCAACCCCCCATACGCTCAGGTTTTGTGTCCAGAAGACTATGCCGGTTAATCCAAGCAGCTCTTCGTAACTCGCTGTAACATAATGGAAGGGACCTCTCAGTGCATAGAGATTGTTCGCGTTGCTAAGTTCGTAGGTAATTGACCCTTCCCCGACTATGCCTCTTACGCCTGCGGCTAGGAAACTGCTCGTCTCACCCAGCTGTCCGGTCTGCAAATCCTGGGTGAGGCATTGGTTCGTACCGACCGTGAGGAACCAGGGGATGATAGTAACGGAGAGTCCGAAGCAGTCGCCAAGGGTCGTGTTACCCGTAGGGTCGGTCGACTTGATTGGATTATCGCTCGCGTACTGGTAAGCCGAGTGTGTCTGGCCGACGGCAGGGTCCACGCTCAGGAACTGTCCTGTCTGCGGGTCGTAGTAGCGCC
>PMVZ01000357.1 GCA_003166375.1 Acidimicrobiaceae bacterium
CATGCCAAGAGTGCCGGCCGGGCATACCTGTTCGATGCCTGAAAGTCCTAAATAACTTGGCAAGTCCGTGATTACGCGTTCGACAAGGGCATCGAACCGGGAGCTTCCCCGTCTTTGGCCTTCGCCTCGCGAAGGCAGCCGCTGGCCGCAAGGCAGTGGGCGACTACCTCTTCGGCTATGCCGCCCCGGGCAAAGGACTCGCGCGCGACGTCGGGTCGGGCCGACCGAGGCCGAGCAGAAGGCGATGGCTCGCATCGTCGAACTGCGTCGCGCTGGNNGTTCGAAGACGGACCAGGAGGAGCGGAAACAAGGCCGACCCAGGCGCCTTGTACGACCCGGAGCTGTTCCGGAGGGAGATCCTGCCGAAGCTGGCGGGCGTGAAGCTCTCCGAGATCGTCGAGGCGGCCGGCTGCTCGAAGGCGTACGCGTCGGATATCCGGCGTGGAAAGTGGACGCCGCATGTTCTTCGACGTGGAGGGCGCTGGGGCAGCTGGTCGGAATGACGCAGCCCGCACTGTACGCTCGATGACAGAGAGGTCGCCCATATGGCTGAGTACCCAAGGTTCGGCGTCGTTCATACGAGCCCCCGTCGGCGCCTCGCCGAGGCGCTGGCCCTGGCCGAGAAGGCCCAGGACGAGGCGAAGAGAAGATGAGCACCGACCAGCCCACTGAGGCCAGGAATGCCTACGACAACGCGATGGCGCCGGTCCAGAAGGCCTACGACGAGGCGATGGCCTCGGCCAGCAAGGCCTACGACGACGCGATGACGCCGGCCCAGAAGGCCTACGACGAGGCGAAGGGCGTGGCCGGCAAGGCCTACGACAACGCGATGGCGCCGGTCCAGAAGGCCTACGACGAGGCGATGGCCTCTGCCAGCAAGGCCTACGACAACGCGATGACCTCGGCCCAGAAGGCCTACGACGAGGCGAACGCTGCGGCCGGCAAGGCCTATGACGAGGCGATGGCCCCAGGCCCACAAGGCCTACCGTGATCCCGTTCCGACCGTCTCGCTGGACTGAACCTCGCCATCCCGCCTCGTCCTGACAGGCCGCATCCTCGGGGACCGATCCCTTCCTAGGTCACTTCTTCATCGAGGGTATGCCTTCCACGGGGACTTCACCCGGTACTGACACCCTCGCCGACCATTTCAGAGTTCCTAGACGGTCTGCGACCTGATTGCCCGCTCCCGGCTGAGGGCGCTCAGGACGTGCGGGGGGCATGGCGATCGACCGGCGCAGGATCTCTCGGCTTTCTTGGGTAGCAGGTCGGCCATGATGCCAACGCTAGCGAACACCCGTTTGATTTACTCAGGGGCATGACACCCAGACACCAGACCACCACTTCATGCGATGAGCACGCTAGTGTGCTTATTCTGGTGGATAACCCGGGTGCAGTGTTCACGAGTGAGCAGGTCATGCGCCTGACGGGCGTTTCACGTCGACGCCTCGCCTATTGGCTCGATCATGGCATCGTGAGCGCGGAAGTCGACGAGGCCCGGGGGCGCGGACATATCCGGCTGTGGTCCTTCGCCAACCTGCTAGAGGTCCGTGTTGCGTTGTGGCTCCGCGAGAGTGTGTCTCTGCAGCTGCTCGGCAAGATCGTGCGCAAGTTGCGACAACGCGGCTTCGCTTCTCCGCTCGCTGAGCTGCGTGTCGCGGTCGTGAGGGGTCGGAGCGCGGAGCGCGTCATCATCCAGGAGCCTCACGGGACATGGGGTGAACCGCTCTCCGGACAGCTGGTCATGGAGCTGGTTCTCCCGCTCGATCGCTTCAGCGCAGAGGTTGCGAAGGCTGCCGAACGTGACCGCAAGCTCCGGCGGCGTGCCGGAGCGATTGAGCAGCATCGAGGGCGCCTCGGCTCTACGCCGGTGTTCGCTGGGACACGGATACCAGTTGCGGCCGTGCAACGCTTGCTAGCTGCGGGTTGGGATGCCTCGCGAATCGTGGCCGAGTATCCGGGCCTTACCCCGGCGGACGTGCGAGCGGCCGCTGAACGTCAGGCGGGCTAGCTGCGCGCTTCTTCGTCGATCAATGCGTGCCGTCGGCCGTAGCGTCATGTCTCCGCGGCCGTAACCACGAGGTATTGACCGCGCATCAGGCGCACCTCGAAGACGCTTCCGACGAGCATCTGATCGCCTACGCGCAGGATAGGCACGCCATTCTTGTGACGACGAACCGGGACTGTGCGGCAATCGCGCTGCAGATGCGCTCGGCCCGGGTCGTTTGGCTCCAAGTGCGCGAGGTCGACGCTCAGGCCGCGATGGAACGAGCAGCGGATTGGCTCGAAGTGAACCCGTTCCCTCCAGGCCGTGTGCTGCGAGTCCGAAAACGCGCCGCGCCCGCCCTACTGAGCCCACCCCGGTGGGAGCGCGGCCAACTCTTTCGGTCCCGCTGACATTCTGTTCGCTCCGTCGCTCCGGCACCCACCCCGTCGGTAGGTCTCCTGGGTCGGTACCGGCGACACCGGTACCGGTTGGCGGCTCCAGGCCGGCCGCGTCGATACCCGAAGAGCCGCGCCTTTCGAGCGGAGCCGAGACGAACTGGGAGGGCGGCACAGCCAGCAGGTACCGTTGAATACGAGGAGGCTGCACAATGGCCACGACGGTACTTCTGTCCGACGGATACCAACCCCCCTGGCATCTTTACCAGGAGGACCCCGAGTGGCAAGCCGGCTGCCAGGCGGAGCGTCACGACGGGTGGCTTCTCGCCTGTGCGGGTGGAGGACTGGTCGGCTACCTGATCGGGCGTCTGCATCATCCGCTCGTATGGGCGAGTCTCATGGCACTCGTCGTCATCAGCGTCGTTGTAGCCCTCTGTATCCAGCGGCACGGGTGGTGGCCGCCAAAACCGAGATCCACTACAGCGTGGCCGGGGATAGGCCCGAGGTAGGGCAAGTCCAGGTTTCGGTCCGTGAACCCAGCCCCCTCGAGGTCCGCCTTCGCCCCAGGTGGCTCCCTGCCTCAACCGCCCCGACATCTGCCGGCATGAGGGTTGCCGCCCGCACGTCCTCGGCCGAATGATCCGCCTCGGCGTCGGCCGCGATCGAACAAATCCAAGATGAACTACTCGAAAGCGAGCGTGCTTAGCCATGCCGAGCAGCTCGCCATCGTGCAGTACTCCGATGAGCACGGCGTGAAGGCGGCGGCCGACCATTTCGCCGTGTCCCAGAACCGTGTCTACGACTGGCGATTGGACCGGCACAAGCTGGAAGCCGCGAC
>PMVZ01000084.1 GCA_003166375.1 Acidimicrobiaceae bacterium
ATTCCCCCCGGCTACTGACCAGACTTCGTTTGTAAGTTGCCGCCTCGCTGCCCTTTAGTACCGGCACCCGTCCCCGTGATCGGACGGCCGAGACCTCCCCGCACAGACGGGACTGCCGGGCGGAGAGAATGCGTCCTGTTCACTTGGACGAGCACGGGATGTATCAACTTCGGCTGAAGTTGTCCTGTACTATTTGGTGGCACCGGGCTGTATCAACTTCCGCTGGCCTGGGGCAGGAGGACGGGATGCCAACCAGGGGCCGACCCAGCCGGGAGACCGTCTACCAGCGGTTTGCTGCGGCCAGCGACGAGCTCAGCCGCTTCGGCGGTCTGCCCACCCCCAGCGAGGCCCGGCAGATCTGGGACGACATCTGGCACCTCGAAGCCCACAGCTCCACGGCGTTGGAGGGCAATACCCTCGCGCTGCGAGAAGTCCAGGTTCTCCTCGGACAGGGGCGGGCAGTGGGCGCCAAGGCGCTGAAGGACTATATGGAGGTTCTCGGCTACGCGGAAGCAGCCCGGTGGGTCTACGGCCAGGCGATCGACCCGGGCGGGTGGACCACCGGTGAGTTGCTGAGCCTCACCGAGATCCGCAATGTCCACCGCGTCCTGATGGTCAAGGTGTGGGAAGTAGCTCCCCACCCCAACGCCACCGAGAGAGAGAGGCCGGGGAGCTTCCGTGAGCACGACATCCACCCCTTCGGCGGTGGCATGAAGCCACCCCCTTGGTCCGAGGTGCCGGGCCTGGTCGCGGACTGGGTGAAGGATGTCGTAAGTATTGGCGCGGCGATCACCAACGGCGGGGTTGAGGCCCGTGCTGTACCTGCCGAGCTCGCGGGGATTCACAGCGGTTTCGAGCGCATTCACCCATTCCTGGACGGCAACGGCCGGGCCGGTCGACTCATCCTGAACCTGGTGCTGGTTCGGCTCGGGTATCCACCAGCGGTCATCTTCAAGCGCCAACGCGACGCCTACCTGGACGGTCTGGACCGGGCCGACAAAGGCGATCCAGGCCCGCTCGCCGAGCTCATCGCCCGGTCGGTAATCGACAACCTGCACCGCTTTGTCGTCCCTAATATCGCCGGCCCGGCCCGGCTCGTGCCTCTCGCGTCTCTTGCCACTGAGACAATGAGTTACGAGGCGTTGCGGCAGGCTGCACGCCGAGGTCGCCTCGAAGCTGAGCAGGGTTCCGACGGCCCGTGGCGCAGCTCCCGCAGAGCGGTGATCACCTACGAACGCAGCCGCTTCAGCCGGGGCCGGTAGCTGAGCGAACAGTTGCCCACAGGAGGGAGTCGATCTCCCGCCAACATTTCGCCAACCGACTTTCCGCCGCAGGTGCCCGCAGGCGCCGCAGGACGGTGTCGCAGCGCGCCGAAAGCCCAGCTCAGCGGCTCTCAGCGGTAATCAAGCCACCCTCTCAAGGTGGAGACACGGGTTCGAATCCCGTTGGGGCTGCCAGCTCGGAACACGAACTCACAACTGCCAGGCGCTGAGCAGGTCCGCGGCATCGAGGACAAGGTCGGCTCCCACACTTGAGGCTGCACCGCGCGGCGCGACGGCGAGAAGACCGGCCGCGCCCGCTTTCGGTATCACTGCACGCCCTTCCGCAAGTCTGGCGAGGTCGTTCACGCCGAATGTTGCCCTTTCCCTCCACTTGATTGAGCCGATCGCCACCGGAGTGTTGCCTCGCGCGGACCCGACGATGTCGTACTCATGTTCACCGCGCCGGTCCCACCAGCCACCGACCGATTCGATCGAATCAAAGGGCGCGTCAAGGCGTGGAGCGAGGCGCAGCACGCCGTCGCGGACGATCGGCTCAATAGCCTTGCCTCTCCAGGTGCTCCAGCCGTCTGAAAAGGCGGTGAGCGCCAGATCTGAGCGACCGACCTCAATATTGCGGAGCTGGGGTTCGACAAAGCGGAACCAGAAGCGCAGGTACGGATCGGCTACTCGGTAGCGCTTGAGCCGGCTGCCCTTGTCGCCGGCTGGGATGTCCACGGCGAGGATGCGCTTGGTGTCGCTGAGGATGTCAGTTGCCCGGCTCACCGCCGTCCTTGCCGCGATCCCACCTCCAAGGTCCGAGGCAATGCGCGAGAAGTTGACTACGCCAATCTCGTCGGCTCCCACCGCCTCGAGAACGAGGCGCGCGCTGGCACCGTCCGCGAGCTCGCCAGCAAGGTTGATCTGGGCGATGTCCGCTAGCAGTGTGTGGGGACGAGAAAGAGCATCCTCGACGAGGGCCCCAACGGAGCTGAACCTTCGCGCATGCGCGACGAGCTCGGGGAATCCTCCTGTGACGAGCTGTGTGTCGAAGACCTCGACGGCGGAGCGTGATCCTCCGAGAGCCTGCGCGGTTTCCGCCGGGTTGAACGGCTCGACGACGAGATTGCCGTCGAGCCGACCGAATAGAGGTCGGTCGTGCTCGAACAGTCGATCCATCATTGCGTTGTCGGAGCCAATGAGCAGGACAAGGACCGGTCGCCTGGCGAATGTGAGGTCCCACAGTGACTGGAGGAGCCCGTCGGGGCCAGGGCTCGTATCATTTGCCCAAGGGAACTCGTCGATGATCAGGATCGCGGGATCATCATCCAGCACGAATTGCAGCCGAGACAGCAGGTCATACCAATTGCTTGGGGGGAGAGCCATGCCGGCCTCGATGGCAGGCAGCGGCCGAGTCGAGGAGCGGAGCGTCTCGGCGGCTCGACGCACTTGCACGTCGACCGGC
>PMVZ01000222.1:0-2957 GCA_003166375.1 Acidimicrobiaceae bacterium
CAGGCGACCGGCCTGGTCATGGATCACGTGACGAGCTGTTTTCGTTGGCGCGAGCTCGAGCGCGTCGACGCCTGACCGGGCTGCCGGGACGGCATCGCCAGGCGAAAGCGTCGCTACGGTAGGGACCCATGACAACCGAGACAGCTGCCGAGGACCAAGAGCGGGCCGATTTCCTGGAGACGCTGTCCACTCATAGGTCCTTCCTGCGCCATACCGTCAGGGACCTCACCGACGATCAGGCACGCGGGCGCACCACCGTCAGTGAGCTCTGCCTCGGTGGCCTGATCAAGCACGTGACCCGGGCCGAGAAGCGCTGGGCCGACTTCATCGTCCGGGGCCCTATCGCTATCGGATCCGGCGACGAAGCGGCCATCACGGCACACGCAGCCGGCTTTCGCATGCTGGAGGGAGAGACTCTGGCGAGCCTGCTCGAGAACTACGAAGAGGTGGCTCGCGGTACCGACGACCTCGTGGCCTCGTTGCCTTCCCTCGACGCTACGCAGCCTCTGCCCGAAGCCCCTTGGTTCGAGCCAGGTGCCCGGTGGTCAGCCCGTCGGGTCCTGTTGCACATCATCGCCGAGACCGCCCAGCACGCCGGCCACGCCGACATCATCCGGGAGTCCCTCGACGGCGCAAAGACCATGGGCTGATCCCTCGCCGGCGCGGAGGGCGCTCGAGGGACAGCCCGCGTTTCACCGATCTGAGCTTGAGGGTGCCCCGGAGCCCGGGACTAGTACCCCACGATGTAGCTCACGCCCGACAGCGAGCAGAAGTCGCTCAGGCGTGCCGGGAGATGGCGGGTCCCCCCGATGGCCATTGTCGCTCGGCCGGCCCCAAAGCTGGTCCCACCCAGCCGAGCGGGTCAGGCCAGAGGTTCGAAACGGGCCGTGAAGTGGCGAAGCTGAGGTGTCTCCTCGACGATCCGGTAGCCACGAAGGCCGGAAGCCTCCTCGGCAACCGCCTGGCACACCTCGATGACGTAGTCGATGTGGCTTTGTGTGTAGGTGCGCCTCGGGATGGCGAGCCGCACGAGGTCCGTCGCTGCCGCTCGCTCGGTGCCGTCGCTCTGGCGGCCGAACATCACGGTCCCGATCTCGCAGCCGCGGATGCCGCCGGTCTTGTACAGCGCCACCGCGAGCGACTGGCCGGGGTACTCGAGCGGCGGGACATGGGGGAGAAGCGCACGCGCGTCGAGGTAGACAGCGTGGCCGCCGATCGGCATGAAGACCGGAAAACCGCTGCNNGCGATGGCCTCCAGGTCCCGGCCGGCGAGCCCGCCGTAAGTGGGGAAACCTTCGGTGAGGATCAACATGTTCCGGAACGATTCGGCGAGCCCGTCGTCGTTGCATGCGAGCCAGCCGCCGATGTTGGCGAGCGGGTCCTTCTTCGCGCTCATCGTCATCCCGTCGGCGAGCGAGGCCATCTCCCGCACGATGTCGGCGACCTCGCGCCCTTGCTGGCCCTCCTCGCGCTCGCGGATGAACCACGCGTTCTCGGCGAACCGGCAGGCGTCCAGGAAGAGCGGGACTTGGTGCTTGTCGCAGACAGCCCGCACCTCGTGGAGGTTCGCCAAGCTGACCGGTTGACCGCCGGCCGAGTTGTTCGTGATGGTGACCATCACCACGGGCACGTGTTCGCGCCCGCGAGCTGTGATGAGATCGTCGAGTGCGGCGGTGTCGAGGTTCCCCTTGAACGGGTGCAGGTTTGCCGGGTCGCGTCCCTCTGCGATGACGAGGTCGACCCCCTCGGCACCGGTGAACTCGATGTTGGCCCGTGTCGTGTCGAAATGGGTGTTGCTCGGCACGACCTGACCGGGGCCTCCGATCACCGAGAAGAGGATCCGCTCGGCGGCGCGACCCTGGTGGGTGGGTATCACATGGCGAAACGGGAACAACTCTGTCACGGCGTCCCGGAAGATGAACCACGAGGGCGAGCCGGCATAGGACTCGTCGCCGTGCTGGATCGCCGCCCACTGGTCACGGCTCATCGCGCCGGTGCCGGAGTCGGTCAACAAGTCGATCAGCACGTCGCGCGCCGAGAGGTTGAAGACGTTGTAGCCGGCGTCGCGTATGGCGGCGTCGCGCTCTTCGGAAGTTGTCATCCGGAGCGGCTCCACAGCGTGGATGCGGAACGGCTCGATGATCGTGCGGAAGGTTCGTGGCGTGGCCGTCACGCTAGCTCGTGTCGCGGCCAGACGGCTCAGATCAGGCGCCGCTCCGTCGCCCATTTGGTCAGCTGGTGACGCGTCGAGAGCTGGAGCTTGCGCAACACGGCCGAGACATGGCTCTCGACCGTCTTGATCGAGATGGTGAGCTCCCGGGCGATCTCCTTGTAGGTGTAGCCGCGGGCGATGAGACGCAGCACCTCACGCTCGCGCGGCGAGAGGTGATCAAGCTCTGGATCGAGCGGGCCCCGAAGCTCGAAGTCCGGCGGCATCGACGCGAACGCGTCCAGCACGAAGCCGGCCAGACGCGGTGAGAAGACGGCGTCGCCGCCGGCGACACGCACGACGGCGTCGACGAGCTCCGGGCCCGAGATCGTCTTTGTCACATAGCCGCGGGCTCCGGCCCGGATGACGCCGATCACGTCCTCGGGCGCGTCGGACACCGACAGGGCGAGAAACTTGACGCTCGGATGGATTGGCTTGATCGCCTCGATCACCGCCTTGCCGCCGCCTCCGGGCATGTGCACGTCGAGCAGCACGACATCTGGCAGCCGTTCCGCGATCAGCTCGATTGCCGCTGGGACCTCGTCCGCCTCCCCGACGACCTCGACCGCGTCGCCGAGCTCGCTGCGGACTCCGGCGCGGAACAGGTGATGGTCGTCGACTAGGAAGACCCTGGGAGCGCCGGTCGCGTTCATGCGCGGCCTGGGTGCCTGGGCAAGCTGAGCTCGACCTCGGTCCCCTCTCCGGGCACGGAACGGATGACGGCGGTCCCGCCGTTGCGCTGCATCCT
>PMVZ01000222.1:3100-3224 GCA_003166375.1 Acidimicrobiaceae bacterium
GTCAAGGCTCCTTCAGCGCCGAACGACCCCGGCGCTCGCCCTTCGAACAGCCACGAGCGCAGCTCGCGCTCTTGGGCGCGGGCCAGCTTCGCGACCTCCAAGGGCTGGTCTGCGGACCGTTGGA
>PMVZ01000378.1 GCA_003166375.1 Acidimicrobiaceae bacterium
GGCCGAGCCTGAGGGGCTGGCCGGACCAGAACTGCCCGATGACGCGATCGGGACCGCCGAACGTGAAGGACCCCCGGAGCCACCCGCGCCGAAACGGCGCCGCAGTCGCAATCGCGGCCGACATCGCCGGAGCTCTGAGCCCGTGCTGGCAGGCGAAAGCGCCGCCTCGAACGGTGCCGCAGGTCAGGATGCCGCCGAGATGGACTCCGCCGGTCACGAGTCGGGTGCAGACGGCCAGGCAAGCGAAGTCCTGCGGAGCGTCAGACGCCCCGTCCCGGCCAGGTATGGACCGCTGGAGGCTGCGTTCTTCGACCTCGACAAGACGGTCATCGCGAAGGCCTCGATGGTCGCCTTCGGTCGACCCTTCTACCACGGTGGATTGATCAACCGCCGAACCGCTCTGCGTGCGCTCTACGGCGAGCTGGTCTACCTCCACATCGGGGCGAGCGAGCAGAAGCTCAACCGCATCCGGGAAAGCGTCCTACGACTGATCAAGGGCTGGCATCGCGACCGGGTGTGCGAGATCGTCGCTGAGGCGATCGAGGCAATCGTCGAGCCGATCATCTTCGCGGAGGCTGCCGACCTGATCGACTGGCACCATGATCAGGGACGCCTCGTCGTGATCGTCTCGGCGTCGCCGGAAGAGATCGTCACTCCGCTCAGCAGGTTCCTCGGTGCGGACGACTGCATTGCAAGCAAGGCACGGGTAGACGACCAGGGTCGCTACACGGGAAAGATGCAGTTCTACGCGTTCGGGCCTTTCAAAGCCGAGGCGATGGACGCCCTCGCGGCCGAGCGGGGCATCGACCTCGCCGCTTCGTATGCGTACACCGACTCCTACACAGACCTACCGATGTTGGAGGCCGTCGGCCATCCAGTCGCCGTGAACCCGGACCGTGTACTGAACCGCTACGCGCGTGAGCACGAATTCGAAGTCCTCCACTTCAGCCAAACCGTCAGCCTCTGGAGTCGGGTTCGGGACCGGATCGGGGCCGTTCCGCCACGCCCGGCGATCGCAGTGTCGGCGGGTGCCGTCGCTCTCGGTGTCGGGGCCGCGGCGACAGGCTGGTGGTTGGGCTCACGCAGACGCGCGAGCTGAACCGAGCCCGCGCGTTCTCTCGGCCGTCGACCGACAACCAGCTGCCGGGCGGAGCGCTGCCTCCCTTACGGAGCAGCCGCCCCTCCTCTCAGCCCAACAGCGGACCGGTCAGTCGCCGCGGAGGCGCTTCGCCGCGATAACTCCCAGCGCGACGAGGAGAGCCAGTATTACGAGCTTCTTGATCATGCCTCGATCGTAGCCAGCTTGGCCCGCCGTCGAGCGGCTCGTAGGCGAGGTCCCTCTCACGAGTACAGGGCACCCAACCCACGGAGTCGACCGAAAGGGCCCCGACAGGGCCCCGGCCGTGGCGATGAGCCCCTTTTCAAGAAGGGGAACAGAGCGCTTCCGGCCTGCACCGAGGTGGGTTGGCGGCCCGGGGCCGCTGGGGAGGTGGGTCGGCGGCGGGGCCGCGTGGGGTTGGCGGCCCGGGGCCGGCTCAGACGGTCAGAAGGTCCCGAGCCCCGGTATCGCTCGAGGGGTGCCTCAGCTTCGACATCGCACGCGCCTCGATCTGGCGTATCCGCTCCCGGGTGAGGTTGAAGTGCTCTCCGACCTCTTCCAGCGTGCGCGGCTCGCCCCGGTCCAAGCCGAAGCGCAGCTTCAGGATCTCACGCTCCCGCTCGTCGAGCGGGGCGAGCAAACGGTTGATCTCGAGCGGCAGCAAGGCCGTTGCGGCAACCTCGAACGGCGACTCTGCCGAGCGATCCTCGACAACGTCGCCGAGCTCGGCGTCACCGTCTTCGCGTAGTGGCTCCGACAGCGACAAGGGCTCAGCACGGAACCTGAGGGCCTCGATCAGCTTGTCCTCCGGGAGCTCGACCTCGATCCCGAGCTCTACGAGCGTCGCCGGCCGCCCGAGCTTGAGCTCGAGGCGGGCTTGTGCCTTCTGCACCCTGGCCAGGGTGTCTCCTGCATGCACTGGCAGCCGGATCGTCCGTCCCGTATTGGCAATGCCACGAGTGATGGCCTGGCGGATCCACCAGGTTGCGTACGTCGAGAACTTGAAACCCTTGCGCCAATCGAACTTCTCGACAGCGTGCATCAGGCCGAGGTTGCCCTCTTGTATCAGGTCGAGCAAGGGCAACCCGGACGCTTGGTATTTCTTCGCGATCGAAACCACCAAACGAAGGTTCGACTGGACGAAGGTCCTCTGGGCCGTCTCGCCTTCGCGGACCTGCCGATTGAGCTCTCGACGCCTGGTGGGGGTCATTCCCTTGGACTTCGTCCTCAGTTCCTCCTCGGCGCCCCAACGAGCCTCGATCGCCTGTGCGAGGCGAACCTCGTCGTCCTTTGTGAGCAGCGGATACTGGCCAATATCGGTCAGATACAGCCTGACGAGATCCTCCTCGTCGCGCTCAACTCGCTCTTTCGCCAAGGTACAAAGGCCTCCGTGGGTTCGGCCGGTACAGCCTCACGCTGTTCCGTAGTTGATGACGCGTAGGCAGAACCATGCGCGCCCGACCGTCGCTGCCCCACACCGCGCCGGTCAGCGAACCTTGCGCTGCTTCATTACTCGAACGTAAGTGTAACGGTGGAGTCAAGCTTGGCCGTCCGCGGTCCTTGCCATGGCACCGCTACCGTGCTAAGCGCGGGCCCACGAAGGGCGACACCCCCGCGAGATGCCTTGAGGAGCCCCGGAGGTTCAGCGAGCGTTCGAGTCCCGATCCGAACCCGTAGCTGCGGAGCGGGCAGCGCCCGTTGACCCCGCCGTCCCGGCAGACGCCCGGAACTGGCTCGTGATCGGCATCCTGCGGTCCTTGCCGAAACCCCGACTCGTGACCCTGGGCCCGGGCGGAGCCTGGCGCCGCTTGTACTCGGCGTGGTCGACGAGATCGATGACCCTCCGGACCGTCGCCGCATCGAAGCCTGCGCCGACCAGGCCGGAGACAGTGAGGTCCCGCTCGACATAGCCCTCGAGGATCGGGTCCAGGACGGCGTAGGGAGGCAGGCTGTCGTCATCGCGCTGGTCCGGTCGCAGCTCAGCCGATGGAGGCTTGGAGATCACCGCCCGAGGGATGAGGTCGTGGCCCGCGACGGAGTTCCGGTGCTCGCACAGCTGGTAGACGAGCGTCTTCGGCACGTCCTTCAGCACCGCGTAGCCGCCTGCCATGTCTCCGTAAAGGGTCGCGTAGCCAACGGCCATCTCGCTCTTGTTGCCGGTGGTGAGCACCAGCCATCCCCGCGCGTTTGAGATCGCCATCAAGATGATCCCGCGTATGCGGGCCTGTAAGTTCTCGCCCGCGAGCCCGCCCGAAGGGTCTCCGGCGCTGAGCACGGGCTCGAGCATCTCCAAGAGCACCCCGTGGGCAGCCTCGATGGGAACCGTGGTCGCGCCGATTCCCACGTTCGTGACCAGCAACGACGCGTCCTCGATCGAGCCTGCCGACGAGAAACGGGACGGCATCAACACGCCGTGCACGCGCCCAGGTCCGACGGCGTCGGCTGCGATCGTTGCCACGAGCGAGGAGTCGACGCCGCCCGACAGGCCCACGAGCACTTCGGTGAACCCGTTCTTGCGAACGTAGTCGGAAGTACCGAGCACGAGCGCCTCGTAGACCTCAGCCACGCGATCCAGGCGGGGCGCGATGGGTGCGAGGGGCGTGACCTGCTGTTCGGCACCCGCGGCCTCTTCATCTTCAACGACCGGAGCCTCCGAGATCGTCACCAGCGGCAGTGACGACGTGCCCTCGTGGCCCCGCGGGTCCAAGAGCCGCTTGCGGAACATCGGATGGATAGCGAGGTCGCAGATGGTAAGGGCCTCACGGAACTGCGGAGCCGACGCGACGAGCTCGCCGTCGTGGTCGAAGACCATGGAGGCGCCGTCGAAGACGAGCTCGTCCTGGCCGCCGACGAGGTTGACGTAGGCGAGCGCGCAGGACGCATCGGCGGCGCGCGTGGCGAGCATGCGCTCCCGTTGAGCGAGGATGCCGGCACGGTACGGCGACGCGTTGATCGTCACGACGAGCTCTGCGCCCCCCGCGCCCAGCCGGCCGACAGGCCCCAAGGGGCTCCATGCGTCCTCGCAGACCGTCACTCCCACGCGGACCCCGCCGATCAGGAAGAGCTGGTCCCTGTTGGTTCCCGGAACGAAGTAGCGCCGCTCGTCGAAGACCCCGTAGTTGGGGAGCAACTGCTTGCGGACGACAGCACGCACTTCGCCTTCGGCACACACGGCGGCGGCATTGTAGAGATCGCCGTCCTCCTCCACGAAGCCGACGATCGCTGCGCAGTGCTGGGTCGCGGCAGCGACCTTCTCGAGCGCGAGGAGGTTGCCTTCGACAAAACCAGGCTCGAGCAGGAGATCCTCCGGCGGGTAACCGGTGAGCACGAGCTCGGGGAACACCACCAGGGACGCACCCGCGGCCTCGGCCCGGGCGAGCTGGCCTATGACCTTGTCGGCGTTGCCCTCGAGATCGCCGACGGTGACGTCCAACTGGCAAAGCGCGACGCGCAAGTTGCCCACAGCCGGAATCCTACCGGTGGCCCGGACGGCAAACGGCGAGCCGCAGAGGTCAAGCCCCTGGCGCGGGCAGTAGCCTGCCCTGGGAGGACTCCCCGACCTATGCCACGGCCACACCTGCTCGACGAGCTCGTCCGCGCGTCTGCGGCTCCCGACTCGGTGAGGTTGGTGGCCGACCAGCTCTTCGCCGCCTTCCCGCAGGCCCGCGAACAACTGGAGTCCGAGCCTGCCCTCGCAGCCAGGTTCGCGGCGGTCGCAGCCGCCAGTCACTCGTTGTCGCGCGTGATCGTCACCGACCCTGCCGCACTGGACGTGCTCGCGCAACTGGACGTGGCCGTGTCCGACTTGGCCGCGGGCCCGGACCAGATGCGCTGGGACCCCGCTCAAGCGGCTGACGTCGAGGACCTCGTGCGCCGGAAGCATCTTTCGCTTCTCGAGGTCGCCGCACATGACCTCAACGGCCTGACCGACCTCGAGCAGGTGACCGGCTCGCTCTCGCTCGTCGCCGATCGGGTGCTGGCCGGCGCCATCCACCTGGCTGGGGCCGACAACGGCCTGGCCGTCATCGCCATGGGCAAGCACGGAGCGGGCGAGCTCAACTACTCGAGCGACATCGACATCCTCCTCGTCGCCTCGGATGCCTCCGACGTCGATCCTTCACTCGCGCGTTCTGTCGTCGCGATGGGCTCTCGTGCGTTTCGCATCGACACCAACCTCCGCCCCGAGGGTCGCTCCGGCGTGCTCGTCCGGTCCGTCGATTCCTACATCGCGTACTGGAACCGGTGGGCCCGCCCCTGGGAATTCCAGGCACTGTTGAAGGCGCGTCACTCCGCGGGCGACGCGACCACCGGCCGGCTGTTCGAAGAGGCGGCCTCGGAGCACCTCTGGTCCCGGCGATTCGGCGCGGACGACCTCGCCGAGCTGCGGACGATGAAGGCCCGGGCGGAGGCGATCGTTGCAAGACGAGGCCTCGACCAGCGTGAGCTCAAACGGGGCCGCGGCGGGATCCGGGACGTGGAGTTCTCGGTACAGCTCCTGCAACTGGTCCACGGCGGCCGGGACCCGGCCCTCCGGTTGCGGGCGACACTTCCGTGCCTCGCCGAGCTGGCTGACGCCGGGTACGTGGCGGCCGAGGATGCTGCGGCGCTCGCGATTGCGTACCGTTTCCTGCGCACTGTCGAGCACCGTCTCCAGCTCGTCGAAGAGGCACAGGTTCACACGGTGCCCGCCGACCGACCCTCGAGGGACCGCCTGGCACGAGTGCTCGGCTTCAGGGGCCGGCCGCAGGAGACGCCGGGCGATCGCTTCGACACCGTCCTCGCCCGTCATCAGGGCACCGGAAGGGCGATCCACGAGCGGCTTTTCTTCAGGCCCCTCCTCGAGGCGTTCGCCGGCGGCATGACACACAGGACCGCTCCGCGGCACGAGGACCACGCAGCGCACGAGCACGTCTTTGCGTCGGATGCTGCCGAGGAGCGCCTTGCCGCTTTCGGCTTCGCCGACGCCGACCGGACCCGCCAGGCCCTGAACGAGCTCACGCGAGGCCTGACCCGCTCCTCGAGGCTCATGCAGCAGCTGCTGCCCCTCCTGCTCGACTGGCTCTCCGAGTCGCCGGACCCCGACCAGGGCCTTGTCGGGCTTCGAACCCTCGCGGGCGCTCCGCATCGGCGCGACCTCCTCGTGACGGCGTTCCGGGAGTCGCCCGAGGTCGCCCGGAGGCTCTGCCTGCTCTTGGGAACGAGCCGCCGGCTCGGCGAGATCATCGCCCGGCACCCCGATTTCGTGGAGCTTCTCGACGACGGGGCGGCTCTCGCCGCCCTCGGTCCCGACGAGCTCGTCCAAAAGGCGATGATCGCTGCGGATCAGGGACCTCACAGGCGGCCGGGCGCGCTCCGGCACTTCTTCGAGACCGAGACCGTGCGGATAGCGACCCGGGATCTCCTCGACCTCGCGAGCCTGCATGAGACCGGGCGCGCCCTCGCCGATCTCGGGGCAGCGGTCGTCGCAGCCGGCCTCCACGCGGTTGCACCCGGTGTGCCAATGGCTGTGATCGCGATGGGGAGTTTCGGCGGGGCGGAGATCGCTTACGGCAGCGACCTCGACGTGCTGCTCGTCTACGAGGGGACGACCGCTTCCGACATGGAGGCGGCAGAACAGGCGGCATCGGCACTCTTCCGGCTGTGCAACGGGTCGACGCCGGCCGAGGGGATCGTCCGGATCGATGCCTCGCTCCGCCCGGAGGGCAGGCAGGGTCCGCTTGCCCGAAGCCTCGACGCGTTCGAGCGCTACCACCGGCGTTGGGGCGAGACCTGGGAGCGTCAGGCTCTCTTGCGCGCCCGGCCGGTCGCCGGCAATGACGACGTCGTCGAACGCTTCGTGGCAATGGCGGACCAAGCAGTGTGGTCCTCGCCACTCGACGAGGTGGCCGAGCGGGAGATACGGAGAATGAAGGCGCGTGTCGAGCGAGAGCGGATCCCGCCCAGCGACGATCCTCAATTCCACTTGAAGCTCGGCCGTGGCTCGCTCTCGGATGTGGAGTGGACCGCACAGCTCCTCCAGCTCCGAACCGGCACCCGGGCCACCGGGACACGCGACGCGCTCGATCTCCTCGAACATGCAGGAGCGCTCGACGCGGCGGACGCGGCCGCTCTGAGGGACGCCTACGACTTCTGCGGGAGGACGAGAAGCCGATGGCACCTCGTGGGGAGCTACGTTGCCGGCGCCGGGGGAGTCGCCGGAAGCGGGGCGGACGCGATGCCGCGCCAGCCCCAGCTCCAATCGCGTCTTGCGAGAAGCCTCGGGACCACCCCGACCGAGCTACGCGAGTCCTACCGCCGAGTGACCAGGCGCAGCCGCAAAGTGGTCGAGCGCGTCTTCTACGGCCTCTGAGGGCCGGCCGCTGAGCGACCCGTCGCTTCCGCGCCCAGAGGCTGAGCTCCCGAGAACCAGGCCCGCCCGGCGACCGGACAGACGGTGCCGGACTCACAGCCGGTTCCCAGCTTTCCTTCATTCCCGACTCAGGCAGTCAGTCAAGGCTTGGTCGATGCCCGTCATGTCGAGCACGTCGAACGCCCGTGTCCCTGCGATGACGCGCGCCCGTTTTCCGCAAGCCGGCCCGGCAGAGACCGCGCCACCGCGAAGCGGGCGAAGCGGGCGACGTACCTGGGCCGCGAACGTGATCACGGCAGTGGCCGCCCTCGGATTCGGCATCACGCTCGGACTCGGGTTGACCGCTGTGACTCGAGGGTCTCTCGCCGCACCAGGCGGGCTCGCGACCGCGGCGGGCCAGATCGCCGGCCTGACGGGCAGCTACCTGCTTCTCGTCATGCTCTTGCTGATAGCGAGACTCCCCTGGCTGGAAGGTGTCCTCGGCCAGGACCGCCTCGTGAGATGGCACCGCCGTCTCGGCCCATGGCCGATCATCCTGTTGGGCTCACACGCCGTGCTGATCACGATCGGCTACGCGGAGCAGGCGTCCATCGGCCCTTGGCACGAGCTCGGCATCCTGCTCACCTCCTACCCGGACGTGCTCATGGCGACGGTGGCGTTCGCCCTGTTGGTCATGGCCGGCGTGGCTTCGTTCCGAGCCGCCCGCTCGAGGTTGCGCTACGAGACCTGGTGGGCGGTGCACCTTTACACCTACCTGGCGATCGCCCTCGCCTTCTCCCACCAACTGGCTGACGGCGTCTCGTTCGTCGGGCATCCGCTGGCCAGGCTGTTCTGGATCGTGATCTGGGCTTTGACCGCAGGCGTCGTGCTCGTGTACCGCGTGGGTCTTCCTTTGTGGCGCACCGTCTACCACCGGCTCCGGGTGGCCGAGGTGCGCGAGGAAGGCCCGGGGGTCGTGTCGGTGATCTGCGCGGGGCGCCACCTCGAACGGCTGCCCGTCGCCGGCGGACAGTTCCTGCAGTGGCGCTTCCTGCACAACGACCTGTGGTGGCAGGCCCATCCCTACTCCATATCCGCGCTGCCGCGGCCTCCGTTCCTCCGCGTGACTGTCAAGGCGCTCGGTGACTTCTCCGAGTCCGTGGCGAACATCCCGGTCGGCACCCGGGTGGCCATCGAAGGTCCCTACGGCGTCGTCACGGCACATTCGCGCAGCGGCGACAAGGTCCTGCTCGTCGCGGCCGGCGTTGGGGTCACTCCGATGCGCGCAATTCTCGAGGACCTGCCCGCCGCGGTTGACGTCGTGGTCGTGTTGCGCGCACCCACACGAGAGGACGTGATCTTCCACCATGAGATCGCCCGGCTCGTGCAGGCCCGGGGCGGTCGTCTGCATGTCCTGGTCGGAAGCCGGCATCAGGTGCGCCTGGACTCCCGCCTGCTCGCCAAGTTGGTCCCCGACCTCGGAACGCGCGACGTGTACGTCTGCGGGCCAGAAGGCTTCACGAACCGGGTCATCGGCGCGGCGAAGCGGCTCGGAGTCAGCTCCGAGCGTATCCACAGTGAGTCGTTCGCGTTCTGACCATGATCACGGCCAACCCCCTCAAAGACTTGGAGATCATGCAATGAGACGCACGCCGATCGTCCTGGCCGCGACCGCCGCCGGACTGGCCACGGTTCTCGGGTTTCACACACAGAAGATGAGCACCAACGTCCTCTCCGGCCTGTCGGGCGCGTCCGGTGCCGGGACGACGCCGACCAGCTCGCCATCGGGTGCCGGCAACGGGACCTCGACGACGACAACGGCCGGTTCGTCCTCAACGCCGGGCTCGATCTCGACCTCTACATCGACCTCGACGACCACCCCGACCGGGACCCGCACTGCGCTCGGTGCCGACGTGCAGTACCGCTACGGGGAGCTCGAGCTCGAGGTGACCGTCACCGGAAGCCGGATCACCAATGTCCAGCCTGCGATCGACACCGCATTCGACCCGCGCTCTAGTCAGGTCAACTCCTACGCAGAGCCCCTGCTCCAAAGCCAGACGCTCCAGGCCCAGAGCGCCAACATCAACGGCGTCTCGGGCGCGACGTTCACGAGCCAGGCGTACGTCCAGTCTCTGCAGGCGGCTCTGGACAAGCTCGGGATCAAGTAGTGAGCAAGGTGATCACGCTTGGCGCGGAATCGCCCGAGGCACACGACGCGGCCGCGGTGGCCGGGGCCGATCCTGTGGCCGGCCCGGTTCTCCGTCATGTCCACGCGGTCATGGGGACCATGGTTTCGTTCGACGTGCGTCTCGGCGACGCCAAGACGAACGCGGCCCACCTGGCTCTGGCCAGGGCGTGCGCACGGCTCGACCGTGCAGACGCCGTATTCAGCACCTGGAAGCCCAACAGCCCGATGAGCCTCCTCCGCCGGAACGCGATGACCCTCGACAAGGCCCCGGCCGAGGTGGCCGAAGTCCTGGAGCTGTGCGCTCTTGCCCGTGATCTGTCGGATGGTTGGTTCGACCCGTGGAAGATGCCCGGCGGGATCGACCCGACGGGCCTTGTGAAGGGCTGGGCCGTCGATCAGGCGCTCGGTGAGCTGCGCGCGGCAGGCGTCCGGGCCGCGATCGTGAGCGCCGGAGGCGACCTGGCCACCTTCGGCGGCCCAGAGCCGGGGCTGCCATGGAGGATCGGCGTGCGCGACCCACGCGCGATCGACAAGATCGCCTGCATCCTGGAATCGCCCGGTGCGGTCGCCACCTCCGGCTGCTATGAGCGCGGCAGCCATGTGATCGACCCGAAGACCGGGCGGACCGAAACCCGCTGTGAGTCCGCGACCGTCACCGGCCCCGAGCTCTGGCTGGCCGATGCGCTCGCGACCGGCCTTCTCGTAGCCGGTGAGGCGGGATTGGCGGTGATCGAAGCCGTCGAGGGTTACGGGGGCTGCGTCATCTCCGAGAGCGGCTCGATCGCAGTGACCGGCTCTCTCCCGATGACCCAGTAGTCGTGAGGTCACGCGATCAGCGAGATCTCCCGAGGCCAGATCTGCCCGTCGCTTGCACCGAGGGTCTCGGCGTACACTCGTGAGGTGCGCGTGACCGGCCTGCTCATTCCCAGGACAGGCTGGTACATCACCTTGGGCCTGGTGTTCGGGATGCTGGCATTCATGCGCTCGAATGCATACAGGCGCCGCACGGGAAGCAGCCCGTGGCACATCCACCCTCTCGTCTGGGGCATCGTCAGCGTCTTCGTGACGTTCCTCGTCACACTGATGTCCATCGTCTTCGTGGCGATCTTCGGCACGTTGCTGTCGATCTTCGCCTGGTCGCCGCGCTCGCAACCGAGCCGCGAACAAAGCGCAGCTGATGACTCCCAGTACCGGGACGTGTCAGGGTACTCACCGGTATCCGAGATCGGTCCGACGGCCGGCCCCGCGCGGCCGGCGCCACCGGTGACTGCGCTCAGAGCCTGGCTGGCCGACCCGACGGGTCGCCACGAGCTGCGCTACTTCGACGGGTCGGGATGGAGCGAGCACGTGGCAGACGCCGGAGTCATCTCGGTCGACCGTTCCTGAACAGCCCACAAGCTGCGCCGCAAGCCACCGCTGACGATCAGTCGGGAGCGGCGGAGTCCCCCGTGACCGTGGCACCGGGCTGTGATTCGGCGCTGCCCACAGTTTCCTTGGCGAAGATCAGCAACGACTGGTCGAGACCGCCCAGCACCGTGTGAAGGCGGTACCCGAAGAGCTCGGGCTCGTTGAGCATGGCTTGCAGCCCTATCGCCCCGGTCTCGCCTGAGTGAACCGCCCCCGTGTGCCACTCCTTCACCTTGTACTCGATGCTCATCGCTTCCCTCGAGTCGCCTCGTGATGTCCTTGATGACGCCGAAAAGCCTTGCGAAGTTGCACGATCCGCACCGATCCCAGGCAGAAGACGACCAGCGCGCCAAGCGCCGCGGCCACCAAGAGCGCGAGCGCGAGTGGGAACCTGCCCGAGAACATCAGGAAACTGACCTTCGCCTTTTGAAGGTTCTGTACGACGAATATGACCATCACCGCCGCGAAGACCAGCGCCGGAACGAGGCTCTTCCAGGCTTGTCCGGCACGGCTACTCGGGATGGTCAGTCCCGGCGTCTTGTCGGCTGGGCCGTCGCTTACCGGCCCGGGCTCAGCGGGCTCACCCGACTCAGCGAGCTCTTCGGGTTCGTCAGCAGCCACGTTCAGCCCTGACGGAGGGGAGTGATCTCCATTCCGGACGTGATTCGGGTCTCAAGAAAACCACCGATCTGGTTCCGATAGGGTCGGTCTGCCGTCACTCGAGATGAGCTGTCTGCAGGATACCTGAGAGACTCGAGGTTTTCCCTGGTGGGCATGCCGGTCAGCCACGCCCTCAGCGGCCATCTTGCGATCTTCCACGGCGACGGCGGGTGTGGGGGGCCTCGCTCGGGACAGCCAGGGCCGGAGCGTCGCCTCCGAGCTGTGCGACCATCCGGTCGACCTCTGTGAGGATCGCACCGGAGACGACCCACGCACCGGTCTCGTCCACCCTCCGAAGACTGCGAAGCGATTCGCCGCGGGCTTGTCGGACGGCGTCCAGTGCGGCATCGACGCTGGGGGCGTCTCCCTGCAGAGCCTCGGCCTGGGCGCGGTAGGCGACAGCGGTGCGGGAGAGCACCTCGGCCAGGCTGGCGGGCAGCCGCGGCGCCCCGTCGGTCTGGTGGTCGAACAACGTACGCGCTATCGCACGCAGCTGGGCCACCGAGTGCGTGAGAGCGACGAGCGCGTGCGACAGCTCGGCAGAGGCCGTCTTGCGACCGAACGGGTCCACCCGGAGGAACGCCACCGCCTCGTCGACCAAAGGGCGCGCGTGCTCCAGCTCCTCCTCCAACGCACGCGAGCGGGCCAGCCACACATCGGTCTCGGTCGCGGCCGGCGTCCTCGCCACCCCGGCGCTTATGTCCGAGAGCAAGCCCGCGATCGAGCCGGCGAGCCCCGCGAGCGCACGTCGCGCTCGTGAACGAGGATCTCCGGGATACGCGACATAGGAAGCGGCCGCGCCGATGACGGCGCCGACCAGCGTCGCCCAGACCCTGTCGAGCAGCATCGCCGTGCTCACCGACGTCCCGAGAGCGAGGATGAAGATGGCCGTTCCGGGGATCTGGAGCGATCCGCTCGCGCCGAGCCGGAGCAGCTGGCCGGCAGTGAGCGAAGCGAAGACCAACGCGATGACCGCGAGAGCCGAGAGGCCGACGACTCGCAGGATCACGACGGCGAGGAACACGCTGAGGCCCATGAGCACGGTCCGTTTGGCGCCGTCGAGCACCGATGTCCGCACGGTCAACTGGACGGCGTACACAGCAGATGCCGCACCGAAGGCCGGCGCGAAGCCGCCGAACGGGAGGCAGACCGCCCAGGTCGCACCTGCGGCGGCAGCTGTGACCGAGATGACCCGAAGCGTCCAGCGCGCCTCGTAGGCACGCAGCAAGAGACTCTTCAGTCCGAGGACGAGAACGGCCCACGATCGCCGCGCTACGTAGGTCTCACTCCGTTTCCTGGTCGTGGGCCCGACAACGGAGGCGGGCGGCTCGCCCGCCGAGGAGGAACTCGGGACGCTGTCCGGCGCGTGGCCGGGCGCAAGCCCGTCCCCTGCCGGGCGGCCGGCTCCCTCGTCTCGGTCCCGCGTCTCAGGTCCGTCGAATAGAGAGCTCTCCACCTCACGAGCATGGAACATCGGCCGCGGGTCTGCCAACAGAACCGTTGCGCCCGGCGAACCTCAGAGTCGAGTGGCGTCGCTCCGGGCCGCCCTCCCGATCAGGTGGCGTCGCTCCGGACGGATTGGAAGCGCGCGACCGTGAAGCTGATTATCAGCGGGACATCGACGGCGAAGAGGATCAGCATCGCCGTGAGCACCACGAGAGGCCCTCCCCGCGTGTGGTCGCGGACGAACGCGAACTCGATCAGCCCTGCGGCGATCACATACGAGAGCAATGTCCACCGGCCGACGAGGAAGAATTTGTCCCACGCCAGCCCTCTCGTCCGCACCAGCATTACGACGTTCACAACGAGCAGGGCGCCGCTCGCCGCGGCGAGGCCGATCGGGACAGCGAGCGGCGGCCTGCGCGGCGCGTACGACGCCATGTAGATGCCCCCTATCACGACGAGCACCAAGGCGGCGACACCGAGCTCGGCGACTGGCGCGAATCGCGGCCGTGGGGCGGCACCGGCCGGCGCGTCGAGGTGCGGCACGCTCATCGGGAGGCCACCCGGGTCATGATGACCAGCGTTGCGACCTGCATAAGGCCGGTGATAGCGGCGGTGTAGATGAAGCGCTTCATGAGCCTCCCGATCACCTCGCCGTCGGGCCGGGGCTTGCGCATCTCGAACAGGACTGCAATGTTCGCCGGCTCGAGGATGCCGAGAGCGATGACGGCCATGACACCCACCACGATGAACGACACCATCAGCCAGGCGTGGTTCGGGCTCGACGCCTTCAGGTTGCCGAGATCGAGCGCCAACTGGAACCCGGAGGCGAGCGTCATTGCGACAAGCGTCGGCATGAGGAGCACCATCTTCGGCATGAATCTCGCCGAGAACTCGGCGCGGGCAGGAATCGAGAGCCGTCCCAGGATCGGGCCGACGACGAGCCCGACGAACAGGTCGATGCCCGTCCACAGGGCGCCGCCGGCAACATGGTTGAGGTCGAGCCCCCACTGCCAGTTGAAGCCGATCGACGCCACCAGGAAGCCGAGGATGACCGCGACTACCGGCAGTCCCTTCAACGGCACGATCTGGATGACCGGCCGAGGCGGGATGGTTGCACCAAGGCCGGCGCCCGCTTCGACTCCGGTCGACAAAGAGTCGACCGGCGTATCGGTCATAGTCCCCCCTTCCGGTACTGAATCCCCTCGCCGCGGCGCAAACGTCGTGGTCGAAGAGGTGACTCTAGCAACCAACGGCGGCTCACTGGTGCGTTGCAGAACAAGGGCCTGCACGGCTACTACGCTTTCTTGTCAACGGTGTGCCGGGAAGACTGGTCGGCAAACATAGGACTGACCCAATGACCGATTCTCTTCCCACATCCGCGCGGCAGTCGGCTACGGAGCTTGGCGCGCCGGGGGTGCCGGCGGACCGTCCACGGGCGTGGGAGACGCGACGGAAGTTCACCAGCTGGCGGTGGGAGGCGCTCCGCACGACCTTCTGGCTCGTGCCCACCGTCCTCGTCATCGTCGCCGGTGCACTGTTCGTGGTCACGTTCGAGATCGACTGGGCGGTCTATTACGGGCACCTCACGCTGCCGTTCTGGATGAGGACAGAAAGCGCGGATGCCGGCAGAGAGGTTCTCATCGCCATCGCCGCCGCGGTGATCACCGTCATCGGCGTCGTGTTCTCGATCACGATCCTGGCTCTCACCTTGGCGTCCCAACAGTTCGGTCCCCGCATGATGCGCAACTTCGTCCGAGACGTTGGGAACCAAGTCACGCTCGGCGTCTTCGTCGGCACCTTCGTCTACTCCACACTCGCCCTCGGATCGATCACCATCAGCGACCATCGCGGCGTTTTCGTACCGCATCTGTCGATCGCCGTCGCCGAAGCCCTGCTGCTTGTGGACCTATCGGTCCTCATCTACTTCATCCACCACATCGCCAAGTCCATCCAGCTGCCGGAGGTGATCGCCGGGATCGCCCGTGACCTGATCGGTGAGATCGANNTTCGTCGGCTATGCCCAACTGGTCAGGATCGCAACTCATACCGATGCGGTCATCCGCCTGACGCACCGGCCTGGCCATTTCATCGCCGCCGGCCGTCCGCTCGCCACCGTCTGGCCACGCGAGGCTGCACCGCAGGTCGCTCAGGCGCTCGCGAAGGCACATGCGACAGGGCCGCACCGGACCCTCATGCAGGAGCCGGTGTTCGCCGTCGACCAGCTCGTGGAGATTGCCATCCGCGCGCTCTCGCCAGCGGTGAACGACCCCTTCACCGCGCTGACTTGCATCGACTGGCTTTCGGCGGGACTGAGGCGAATCTCCCATGTGACGCTCGGAAAGGGCGTCTACAGGGACCGGTCCGGTCACGTGCGGCTCATCGAGCCCGATCCGTCCTATGCCCGCACGGCCAACCGGGCATTCGACAAGATCCGCCAATCGGCTCGGGGAATGCCGGTCGTGATCATCCACATGGTGGACGCGCTCACCCGCGTCATGGAGGAGACCACGACAGCGGAGCAGCGGCTGGTCCTCGCGCGCCAGGCAGAGATGATCCTCCGGAGCGCGGAGGAATCTGTGGCCGAACCGAACGACCTGGAGGACATCCGCAGCCGGTACCGGAATTTCGTGGCCAAGGCCGCCCTCTACGATCCCATCGGCGGATCGACGACCCCGTAGCCGGCCAGAGGCCCTGGGTCGTCCTCTAAACCTGGAGCGTCTCGAGCCCCAGCAGGTCCAGGAACTGCGAGTCGCACAGACGGGGCACGACCGTATCGGCCACGAGCCCGAGCCCGGGGGCCGGGCCCACGCCGACGACCATCAGCCCGGCGGCGCGTGCGGAGCGTGCCCCCGGCACGGAGTCCTCGACCGCGATGGCGCCCGCCGGCAGCACCCGCAACCGCTCGCAGGCACGGAGGTACAGATCTGGTGCGGGCTTGGGCCGAAGCGGGGCCTCGAGCGTGACCACCGCGTCGAACACCTGCGGGATCGAGGCCGCCCTCATCGATGCCTCGACGGTCTCGCGAGAGCCATTGGAAGCGACCGCAAGTGGCCGAGATCCCCGGACCGCCTCGAGAAGCTCGATCGCTCCGTCCATCGCACGCACACCGCCGGCGATGGCCGCCCGGATCTCTACATCGAGCTCCTGAGCGACCTCGTCGACGTCGACAGGCTCTCCGAGCTCGCGTTCCAGCTCCGAGATCATTGCGAACACGGACGCGCCGTACAGGCTCGACGCCGGGCCGGTGAGGACGGCGTCGATGCCCCGACGGGCGAACACAGCCGCGATGCCTGCAAACACAGCCCTTTCGCTGTCGACGAGTACGCCGTCACAATCGAACACGACCGCCCTGGGCAACAGGCTCAGCCCACCTCTAGCTGCAGGTCCGGATCTGCGCTCCACTCGGTGAGCGATCCGTCGTACAGGAGAACATCGTCGCGGCCGAGCATCGAGAGCACGAAGATGTCGACGGTGGCCGAGATGCCCCCACCGCAGTAGGCGATCACAGGGAGCCCCGGATCGGTGCAGAGCAGGCCACCGAGCTCATGGGCCAGCTCGGCCCGTGGTCGAAAGCACCATGTGCCGGGGTCGAAGAGGGCTTGTGCGGGTGCGCTCACCGATCCGGGGATCCGGCCCGGCCTGCTGTAGGCGCCCGGCCCTTCACCCCGGAAGGCCCGTGGCGTCAGCGCGTTGACGAGACACGCCGGTTCTCCGCCCACGACCCTCAGGACGTCATCTTTGGTGGCCAGCAGCTCCCGTCGCGGCCGAGCCACGAAACTCGAGGGTTCGACGCTCGGCGACCCCGAGCTCACCGGGCAGCCCGCCCGGCGCCATGACGGCAGACCGCCGTCGAGCACCCGCACATCGTCGAACCCGAAATAGCGCAGGAGCCACCACAGCCGAGACGCCCACATCGGCGACTCCTGTGCGTAGGCGACGACCCGGGTGCCCGGCCCGACGCCGAGCGCGCCCATGGCCCGGGCGAAGTGCTCCGGCTGGGGCAGAGCGAAACGAAACGGGGAGTCGGGGTCCGAAAGCTCACCGGGGATGTCGGCGAAGACCGCCCCGGGGATGTGGGCCTCGTCATAGCGTCCCCGCCCGCTCTCGACGGTGTAGGGGCCATCGGGGACCTCACGAACGAGGAACGCGGTCGCGTCGATGACACGAAGCTGCGGCTCGTCGAGCTCTGCGTAAAGGCGCGACGCGTCGATCAGCATCTCGTCCCGTGACATGACGCCAGCTTAGCCGAACCCAAGAAAACATGACCTTTCCGACCCTATGTGCTGGCCGTGCCGTACCCGTCAGGCGCCCGTTTGCGGAGGTTCCGGTGTCGGGTGCAGGGCCCAGCCACCTGGGCCAGAGACGATCAGGCCCCGATCACGCGCGGCACGACGAGCCAAGACAGCACTCCGGTCCCCGGGCCGACCTCGCCCCACTCGTCGACCAACAGGTCGATCCGGGCGAGTGCCGCCGTCGGCATCTGGATGAGACCGCCGCCGATCAGCAGTCTGACGGTTTCCGAACAGGTGGGCTCGTGACCGACGACCATGAGCAAATGCGTTGCTTCCGGCTCTCGGCGGACCTCGCCGAGCAGACCTTCGACGCCTTCGTCATAGAGGGCACCGGACTCGCGCACGGACCACTCCCAATCTCTGGCCTCGCTTGCCAGGGCGAGGGTCGCGCTTGCACGCAGCGCCGGGGAGCAGATGACCGAAGCGGGTACCTCTGTGGCGGCCAGGAAACGGCCGGCCGCCCTGGCTGCCTTCCGGCCGCGTTTCGCCAATGGTCGCTCGAGGTCCGAACCGCCGTAGTCCGCCGACCAGTCGGACTTCGAATGCCTGAGGACGATCAGTGCGTGGGACATCTCGATGGCCCTTGATGGTCCGGGCTAGAGCTTGTAGCCGATGGAGCGCAGGAGCGACTTCCGGTCCGCCATGTCCTGGTCGGTCTCGACACCGAGCGGGGACGAACCATCGATCACACCGAGGACACCGCGGCCGAGATCCGTCTCGGCCAGCACGACCTCCACCCGATTGGCCGTGGCGCAGTGGACGGTGCAGACCTCTGGGACCTGCTTCAGCTGGTTGAGCACGTTCACCGGGTAGCCCTCGCGGACGAAAACGACGAAGCAGTGGCCCACGCCCAGCGCCAGAGCGTTGCGAACTGCCAGGTCCTCGAGCTCGGCGTCGTTGCCCGAGTGGCGGACCAGGCACTTGCCAGACGCCTCGCAGAAGGCCAACCCGAAGCGGAGGTGAGGGCTCGTGCCGACGAGCGCCTCGTGGAGGTCCTCGACGGTCTTGATGAAGTGCGCCTGGCCCAGGATCACGTTGAGGTCTTCCGGCTTTTCGATGGGTACCACGACAAGCTGCACGCTGCTTCTCCTGTCACTGAGCCCGCCGGCGAGACCGTCACGGGCCCCTCCACCGGGTACGACCCCTACAACGAACTCTGCGCCACTGATGACCTCCGGCGCAAGGCCGCGGCTCAAGGCGCGCTGTTCGGGCGCGATAGCGGGTAGAAGGGAGGCATGCGAACCAGAACACTCGGTCAGGGGCTCACCGTGTCGGCGCAGGGCCTCGGCTGCATGGGAATGTCGGAGTTCTACGGCCCGCTCGATGACACCGAGTCGATCGCCACGATCCAAAGGGCGCTCGACATCGGGATCTTTTTCCTCGACACCGCTGACATGTACGGCCCGTTCACCAACGAGCAGCTCGTCGGCCGCGCCGTCGCCGCTCGGCGTGACGAGATCGTGCTGGCGACCAAGTTCGGCAACGAGAGAACCCCGGACGGGAAGTACCTCGGCGTCAACGGCCGGCCGGAGTACGTGCGCCGCGCATGCGACGCTTCCCTGCAGCGCCTCGGTGTGGACCACATCGACCTCTACTACCAGCACCGGGTGGACCCGCGAACACCGATCGAGGAGACCGTCGGTGCAATGGCTGAGCTGGTCGGAGCCGGCAAGGTCCACCACCTCGGGCTCTCCGAGGCGGCGCCGGAGACGATCCGCCGTGCGCACGCCACGCACCCGATCACCGCGCTCCAGACCGAATGGTCGCTGTGGACCCGGGACCCGGAGACCAACAGAGTGCTCGCCACAGTGCGCGAGCTCGGGATCGGTTTCGTCGCGTACTCACCGCTCGGCCGGGGTTTCCTGTCCGGGTCGATCCGCACTTCCGATGATCTGGCACAAGACGATTTCCGCCGCCGCAACCCGCGTTTTTTGGGCGAGAACTTCGAGAAGAACCTGCTCCTGGTCGAACGGGTCCGGGAGATCGCGACGCAAAAAGGTGTCTCGCCGACCCAGGTCGCTCTCGGCTGGGTGCTCGCGCAGGGCGACGACGTCGTCCCCATACCGGGGACCAAGCGCCGGCAGTACCTCGAGGAGAACGCCGCCGCCGACGAGGTCCGGCTCGGCGCCGCCGAGCTCGCCATCCTGGACGAGACCTTCCCGCCCGGGGCGACGGCCGGGGACCGCTACCCGGACATGTCGACTGTGCACCGCTGATCCTGCAAGGACGCCCGCCGCCGGGGCCGCGCTCCACCCTGGCGCTCCCGCTCACCCGGAGTCTGATCAGGGTGCAACCGTCCCGGGGAAACTCGTTCGGAACGAACTGACGCCTCAAGCCGGGATGTATCTCGTCCGATAACAGAGGATGAGAAGAACCGTGTTTCCAGGTCGCGCTGCGAGGAGCAAGGACCGTGCGAGAGCCTTTCGACATCTCTGGAGAAGGGCGGTCCGCACGACTGACCGAACCGGCCTTGCCAGAGCGATCGGACGCGCTCCCGGCGCGGTCGTGCCGCCAAGGGAGGGGGTTGAAGACGAGGTGATATACGTCGTCGAAGCTGCTGAGTGCGACCCTGCAAGGCTTGTTCGCCCTGTCGAGTGGTCGGGCCGGGGATGCGGTCACGTCCCGGCACTGGTGCCGGTCCCGGCCGCGCGGGCGTCGTCGCGCAGGATCGGCTGAAGACGGATCGTCAACATGTGCCAAATCCGGTTTGGAACGGCTGCGTCGAGTCACGGCGCGTATTTCGCAAGCGCTGTCCCTGGCTGGACTACGTGCCTCCGACGACGAACATCCCCACCGGTCGCCGGTGCCCCCCGCCGCTCACATGCTCGTCTCACAAGGCCGCGACATGGCCGCGCAATCTGACGCCGCAGCGCCGCTGACCCCTCCTCTTCGCCGCGCCCTCGGTCAGCCCGTTCGGCTCTGGCTGTACGTCGCCCTCGTCTTCGCCGGTGGGCTGGCGGTCGTCTTCGGGCTGTTGCGCCACGCCCCCGCGATTGCGGCATCCACCAGCAATGTCCCGGCGATCCCATGGTGGGGAATCTTCCTCCTCGCCACCGCCGCGGAGCTGGCAAGCGTGGAGCTGCCCATCCGCAGGACCAATGTCGTCCTGACGCTCAATGATGCAGTCCTCATCGTGGCCCTCCTGGGCACCAGCCCGTTCGTGACGGCGGTGGCGATGGCATGCAGCCTTGGGATCGTGCAGGCCGCGCAAAAGCGCGCGCCCGTACAGGTGATCTTCAACTTCGGAGCCCAGCTGCTGGCGACTCCTCTGTACTACGCGCTGCTGCGCTTCATGGTTCAGCCAAGTGCGATCTTTTCCTCGCGCAGCGTGATCGGCTACTTGGTGACAGTGGCCTTGCTGAGCGAGCTCTCCAACATCGAGATATCCGCGGCGATGTACCTGTCCGAAGCCGACTTCACCATCGTCACCGAAGGCTTGACCTCCACAGCCCCAATGGTGGCCGTCATCGCGCTCGGCAACGGTGTGATCGCAACGATCGTCCTGGTCATGACCGTTGCCGCTCCAGTGTTGCTGCTGACCATCCCGATCCCGGTCCTGCTCAGCATCGCCGCCTATCGCGCACAGATAACCAGGCGCAGACAGCTGAGCGACATCGAGAACCTCTTCGCGGCGACCCGGATCCTGAGCCACTCCAAGAGCGTCCACACGGGCGCCGTGGACTTCCTGAGCCACATCGCCAAGATGTTCCACGCAACACTCGTGGAGCTCACGCTGCTGCCGTTGGCCCAGGGCAACCCGGCGCTCGTCACGAGAACCGTGAACGGCGTGGCCGGCGAAGTCATGGAGGCGACTCCCGTCGGGTCCCTGCCACCCGGTCTCGCGGACACGCTGGCCACCGACAACATCCTGGTCACCAAGAGCCTGGGCGTCGACACACCGTTGGCCCGGTACATCGCAGGCGATGACCGGCCCACGGGAATGGGCGTGGCGGTCCCCGCTGCGGACAACGCTCCCTCCCTCGGCTATCTCGTGGTGGCCCACCGGAACAAGTTCGTCGGCGACTTTCGACAGACCGACCTGCAGCTGTTGGGCACACTCGCGAAGCAGCTCGCCTTCGCCCTGCAGAACGGGCGGCTGCACGAGGACCTGGCCATGCTGGAAGGCGTTCAGGACGAGCTGGTGCGCAAGGCCTTTCACGACCCGCTCACCGGCCTTGCCAACCGCGCACTGTTCGTGGATCACATCGACGGCGCCTTCCATCGCGCGGCGCGTGCCGGGAACTTGGTCTTCCTCTTGTACATCGACCTCGACGAGTTCAAAAAGATCAACGACACATTCGGCCACGGTGCCGGGGACGAGCTTCTCGTCCAGGCGGCGGGCAGGCTCAACAACTGTGTCCGCGCCACCGACACCATCGCGCGACTCGGTGGCGACGAGTTCGCGATCCTGTTGGAGCAGGCGGCGTCGCTGGATGTAGTGGAAATAATTGCCCAACGGATTGTCGACAGCCTCGCTGAGCCGTTTCCTCTCGCCACCGGCGTCGCCGAGATCGGTGCATCCGTGGGGATCGCGTTCACCGACGCGTTCGGCCAGTCGCCGGTGCAGCTGATGAAGTCAGCCGACGCCGCCATGTACACCGCCAAGAAGTCCGGGAAGGGACGCCATTGTGTCGCCGTCTGACATTCGTAGAGACCACGCCCTCGACTCGCAACCCGCGGCCCGTGCAAGACGCA
This sequence comes from Acidimicrobiaceae bacterium, assembly GCA_003166375.1. Classification (GTDB taxonomy): domain Bacteria; phylum Actinomycetota; class Acidimicrobiia; order Acidimicrobiales; family Bog-793; genus Fen-455. The sequence goes on from PMVZ01000378.1 coordinate 22,116, forward strand.
AGCCGTCGCAGAGCACTCAGCGGGCGGCGGACTTAAGTAGGCTCCATCTGGTGCAATCGCAGGTGGAATCACCCCTGGACGTTGAGCGAGTGCTGCGCGACCGCTCCTTGCGAGTCGCTCTCCAGCCGGTCTGCAACCTGCGGTCACGCGAGATCATCGGCTACGAGGCACTGTCGAGGTTCCCGAGGCCTGCACACGCGACACCGCGTCAGTGGTTCGACCAAGCCTTGCATCTCGGGCTCCTGCAGGACCTCGAGCTCCTCGCCGCCACCGCGGCGTTGAAACTACTGGAGCGGCTCCCAGATGACGCCTTCCTCGCCGTCAACGTGTCGCCGGCCACGGCAGCCTCGACTGCCTTCGGCAAGCTCGCTTCCGCTGTCGCGCCGGAACGCCTCGTCCTGGACATCGCCGAGAACGCCACCGTGGACAACTACCACCTCTTCACCGAGGTGATCGACCACCTGCGCTCGCTCGGTGTGCGGATCGCCTTGGACGACGCCGGCGCCGCGGACGTCAGCCTGCAGCACCTTCTCGGAGTTCGGCCCGACATCGTGAAGATCGACACGACTGTGATCCACGGGATCGCCGAGGACGAGCTTCGCCAGGCAGTCGCCTGCGCGTACGCGAGCCTCGCCAAGCGGGCAGGCGCGATCAGCCTGGCCGAAGGAATCGAGACCGAGGCGGAGCTTGCCATGCTCTTGTCGCTCGAGGTCGAGACCGGCCAGGGTTACTTGCTCGGTCGCCCCGCGTTCTTGGAGGACTGACCCGCGCGGGGCCACAGCGCCCTACCTCGAGCCGCTCGGGGGGATCAGAACCTGAAGGTGACGCCTGTGAGCTCCTCCGACACTTCCCAAAGCTGACGCGCCGTCTCCTCGACCCTGGCCGACGCGGCCGGCTGCACCTCGGTCGGATGACCGCGCAGCTCTCCCAAGCCGTCCGGCCCGTAGAAGCATCCGCTCTCGGCCGCGGGGTCGACGGCCGCGTAGAGCTGGCTGAGCGCGCCGATCGCGGCGCTTTGAGCCAGGAGACGGTTGCCGATCCTCATCAACTGCTTCATCACGCCGGTCGGAGCGCTGGTCTGAAGGTTCGTGGCTGCCCACCCGGGATGGGCGAGCAACGAGCGGACCGGGATCCCCGCCGCCCGCACCCGACGGTCCAGCTCCAGACCGAACAACACGTTGGCGAACTTGGACTGCTGATAGAAGCGCCTCGGTGAATAGGACCTCTCCCCTGCCAGGTCGTCGAAGTGGATCGACCCGCGCTTGTGCTCGAGCGAACTGACCGTGACCACCCGCGCGTCCCGGCCTCGGCGGATCGTGTCGAACAGCAGCCCCGTCAATGCGAAGTGGCCGAGGTGGTTGGTCGCGAACTGGGACTCGAAGCCCTGCCGGGTCAGAACGCGAGGCGGGTACATGAGCCCGGCGTTGTTCACGAGCACGTCCACCGTGATCGCATCGCTCGTGATCGCGGCGGCGAAGGCCCGCACCGAGTCGAGGTCCGCGAGATCCAGCAACCGGAATTCGACGAGGGCACCCCGCCTTTCGGCCTTGATCCTGTCGACAGCAGCCAGCCCCTTCGCCTCGCTGCGGCTGGCGAGCACCACGCGGGCGCCGTGCACGGCGAGCTCGCGGGCGGTCTCGAAGCCGAGCCCGCTGTTGGCGCCGGTGACCAGGAAGCTCCTGCCGCGCTCGTCATTGATCTGGGCGGCGGTCCAACGGTCCATGTGTGCTCCCCTGCCTCCCGATCACGCAGAGAGATCAACGCGCTGTTGAAGCTCACGACAGGTCCTGGTGTCGACGAGCACTACCGGCAACTCGCCGATCGTCTGGCACCGACCGTACGCCGTGCGCGGCCCTCCTGTCAGACCCGCCCGGCTGTGAGCGTGTGCGGATCACGAACACGACGACTCCGCCGGCGACGAGGGCCAGGCCCGCGATCAGCCACGGCCACGGGCCGAATGCCTGCACGCAGCTCGGGCCCCCGACAGACCACACGCCCGGGGCTCGTGGAGCCCGGCCGCCGGCTCACCCCAGGGCGCCGCCGGTGCCTCTGAACGTCTCGTAGGTCGGCGCTGCCAGCCCCATGGCCTTGCCCAGCCGGCGCCAGAAGTTCGGAGAACCTGCAACCCAGCGGATCGGGCCGATCCCGAGTACCGTCTGACAGCCCGTGGCATCCACGACGACGGTCGGGAGCTCCCGGTCCGCTGCGGTGAAGCTGAGGCGGTAGTAGATCCCGAGATCGACTACACAGCTCATCACGCCCATGGGAATNNGCCGGGAACGAGAAATGGATGTGGTTCTGTGGGAGCTCGTCGACCCGGCGCACGACAAGGCGGTCGACCTGCCCGATCGACCTGCAGAGCGACGTGGAAGCGACGGCGGGCCGTAGCGTCCCGCTCGTCATGTTCCCCGGCGCCGCCTGAGCTACGCCGCTCGCGCCACTCCCGGCCGCGATCAATGCCACGGAGAGGCACGCCGTTGTCCGCCAAGCCTTCAGGATCTTCATGACCCCACGAAGCCTCGAGCAGACGAGTTCGCGTACGCGACGGTGCTCACGGCCAGAGCTTCGGACCGAGCCCCGAGGCCCTGGCCACCGGATGTGCGATCGCGGAGCGCAGTGACTCCTCCGCGGCGACCAGGGTGACCTGCTGCTTGGCACGCGTTACCGCCGTGTAGAGGAGCTCCCGGGTCAGTATCGGTGACGGGGGCCGCGGGAGCGTGACGATCACCCGCTCGAACTCCGATCCTTGGCTCTTGTGGATCGTCGATGCCCACCAGGTGTCGATGTCGCCGAGCTGTGAGATGGCGAGCTTGCGGAGCTCACCGTTCGGGTCTCGAAACGCGGCNNGGGCAGCGCGCGCTCCATCAGGGCTTCGATGCGGGCGCTCCAAGCGAAGACACCGAGCGGTCCAAACCGCGTTGCGCACAGGACCTTGAGCTCAGATGCGAGACGGAGGCCCTCTTCGGCGTCCTTGTCGTTACCGGCCTGCGCCTCATGAACGACCTTGACGGCGCCGCGCGCCACATCCTCCTGCAGCCCGATGACGCCGGCTTGGTCGTCGTCTTCAACCCAGGTCAGCTCACTCGACCGGTGCTTTCTCAACAGGTCCACCGCGCGGTCGTCGTCGCCGAGTCGGATCGCGTCGGCAAGCGCCGCTATCTCCGAATCGGCAGCGAACCGATGAACCCGCTTGAGCAGCACGACGTCAGCCCCCAGCGGCCCGTCTGCCGGTCCGGTTGCCCTCGGGCCGACGATCTCGCCTAGCACCGCTCCCGCCTCGACGCTCGCCAGTTGGAATGGGTCACCGACCAGCACGAGCGTCGCGTCGGGACGCACCGCGTCGAGGAGACGGGCCATGAGCGGGAGCGACACCATCGACATCTCGTCCACCACCACCAGGTCATGGGGCAGGGGGTTGAAGCGGTCGAACCGGGGTTTCCCACTTGCATGAGCGCCCAGGAGGCGGTGCAGCGTCGTCGCCTTGGTGGCCCGAAGCCCATCCGCGACGCCTTCGCGCAGGCTCGCCACTTCAGCTTCCTCGTGCATGGCCGCTGTCATGCGTTCGGCTGCCTTGCCGGTGGGCGCGGCGAGCGCGACGTCGAGTCGCCGGCCGCTGGAGGACGCGACCCCATAGGCGGCACCGAGCAGCCGGGCGATGGTGCGTGTCTTCCCGGTGCCCGGCCCGCCCGCGATCACGGCGATCCGGCTGTTCAAAGCTCTGGAGACGGCCTCGCGCTGTAGATCGGGTGGCGTGGTGTCCTCGGGCACAAACAGCTCGTCGAGGATTGCTTCGAGATCGCGTGAAGGGGTCGTGAGCCCGCCGTCGGTGCCGGCGCGCCGCAACAGCTCGTCTGCGACGCGCTTTTCGAAACGCCAGTAGCGCTCGAGATACAGGCGGGTGCCGTCCCAGACGAGCGGCAGGATAACCTCGCCCGGTGGGTCACCAGGGCCGCGTACGACAGGGCTCGCCGCGAGGAGACTCGCCCAGTGCCCGGGATCGGGCCAGGGAAGCGAGTCCATCGAATCGACCTGCGCATCGTCGACGACGATGGATCCCGCGACAGACTCGATCACCACGCACACGTGGCCAAAGCGCGGGGCCCGCGCTGCCAGGGCGGCGCCGAGCAGCACCTCTTGGCCGACGCCGTCGATGCTTCGGGCTATCACGCCGGCGACGTGGACGCTGGAGGCGTCGAGCACACCGGCGTCGACGAAGGGCGCGAGCGTCGCAACGTCGTCACCAAGGAGCGGACTGAGCGTCTTCACGTCGGGACCTCGGCGCCGTCGAGAAGGTCACTTGACGCGGTCACGAGCGCCGGAGGAACGCGCCAACTGAAGACCCCGTGCGGGTTGCCGTCGACGACTGGCGTGGCGGCACCCGCCATCCCTCGTATGAACAGGTACGCGGCACCCCCGAGATGCACGGCAGGCTCGTAGCCCCGAACGCGCCAGCGCAGGTAGCGGTGCAGCGCGACCGAGTAGAGCAGGGCTTGCAACGGGTAGTGGTGTTCCGCCATCGCAGCCGGCAGGCGGTCTGGGTGGTAGTCGGACGACTGGGGCCCGCGGCCCCGCTCGGCCAGCGTGTTGGTCTTGTAGTCGACGATGACGAAGCGAGCCGGTGCGTCTGAGCCGGCCGAATCGCGGACGCGGACGACCATGTCGAGAGAGCCCGTGAGATGCCCAGCGAGCTCAACTCCGAACAGCCCCGACGCGAGGCGCTGCGCCCAGGGCCGGAGCGGATCGTCCTCGGGCAGATGGGCCAACATGAGCGTGCCAATGTCGCGATCGGTCACGAGACGTCCCTTCCCGCCCAAGCGGAGCTCGAAGCCCAGCTCGCCCAGCCGTTCGCTGCGCGCGAGCTCACGAAGTCGCTGACCGTTGAACAGCGGGCCGAGCGGTGTCTCTATCGCGGCACGCAGGCCGGTGAGAAGAGTCTCTGCGCCGACCGGCCAGGGATTCCATCTGAGACGGTCGTCGATTCGCCTTCTCAGCTCGGCCTCAAGATCGGCGCTCGCGAAATCGACGCGCTCGAGCACCTCGTGGACGAGCGTGCCGAACTGTGCTCCTCCGGCGACGGCGCCGAGCGGCAGGTCAGAGGCGGGTGTGGCGTCGCCAGGCGAGACGACGTCTACTACCTCGGGTACTACCTCGAGCGGCTCGTCGGCCGCGCCGGAGTCACCGAGACTCTCGTCCTCGGGATCGAGTGCAGCTTCGCGAGCGTGGTCGCTGATCGCGCTGAACGACCATCGCCGGTTAGCTCGGACAAGGACCCGGTCGAGCACGGCGAGCCCGATCTCGCGCGTTGACGCCCGTGACGCGCCGTCAGCCCATAGATGGACCGGACCGTCGGCGGAGCCCGTAACGGTCACGGCCACGGCGTCACCAGCCCTGGAGAACACGGGCCCGAGGACCGCGGCAGCGTCGAAGTCGGGCGGCAGAACGACTTTCGGCGCAGCGAACAGCTCCGGGTCGATCGCACCGTTGCTCCGGGCGAACAGCACGTGCGCTAGTCCGGTGATGTCGCATCCCTGCACGTGCGACCACCAGACCAGCGTCTTGTGCTGCGCCCGGGTGAGCGCCACGTACAGCAGCCGGAGGTTCTCCCCGCGCGCCTCGTCGTTGGCACGCACCTTGCGCGCCTTGGCGTCGGACGCCGTGGGCCAGCCTTCGCCGTTCGCGATGTCGAACGTCCGCAGTCCGGTGTCAGGGTCCTGAAACACTATTTCGTGCGCGACGGCCAAGCTGTTGCGCCACAGCGTCGGGACGCACACGATAGGGAACTCGAGGCCCTTCGCGGCGTGCACGGTCATGATCCGCACCGCCTCGGCCTCCGACTCGACCTGGCGGGCCGTCAGGTCGGTCTCGGGATCGCCTCCAGCCTCGGACTCGAGCTGTTTGAGGGTCGCAAGCAGCCCCGCGGCGGTCGGGCGGCGCCCGGCGGTGCTCGCCTGCAGAAGTCCTGCGATGTGGTCGAGGTCGGTGAAGTCGCGATCCCCGTCACTTGTTGCCAGCACCCGGGCCGCGACGCCGCTGTCGTACCAGACCTTCGCGCAGAACCCGACCGTGCCCTGGGCATCGAGAGTCTCGGCCCATCTGAAGAGCTGGTCCTGTACCTGGCTGAGCTTCGCGTCGTCGGCCGCGTCGAGCTCGGCGACCGTCCAGCCGAAGAAACACGAGAGCGCGGCCGTGCGGGCCCGGGTGGGGTCGGCCGGCCGGGTGAGCGCCGTGAGAAGCCAGCGCCACTGCGTGGCCGCTGCCGACCGCAGGACGCTGTCGCTCCTGGTCACTACCGCGGGGATTGCCAAGCGGCGAAGCGCTGCCTGGACCCGCTCGGCTTCGGCGTTGGTCCCGATGAGCACGGCGACGTTGCTGGGTCGCACACGACGCTTCGGGGCGATCTCGCCTGGGGAGGGGATCCAAGCCGTCTCCAGCAGGTGCTGGACCTGGCGCGCGAGGTCGCGCGCGATCGCAGCCTCAGCGATGCGGGTGGGGATCTCGCCGTGCTCGTTGCGAAAAAGGTCGTCACCGAGAGCGAGGCGTACCCGGAGTGCGGGCACTGCCGCGCCGTCGTCCGTCGTGAGACGCAGGCCCCGGTGCTCGGATGCCGGCTTGACTTGCACGTACTCGATCCGGGGGTCTCCGAAGGTCGCGCCCTCGAAGAGATGTCCGAGGGCATCGAGCAGCGCCTCGTCGGAACGCCGGTTCACTCCGAGCGTGGCGCGGGTCGTGCCGGGCCGGTGCGCGGCCTCGAGGTAGGTGTGCACATTTGCGCCGCGGAACGCGTAGATCGCCTGCTTCGGGTCGGCGACAAGGACGAGGGGCGAGTGGTGAACGGGACCGCCGAACAGCCTCGAGAAGATCTCCCACTGCACCGGGTCGGTGTCCTGGAACTCGTCGATGAGCGCGATCCGGAATCTGCGACGCAAGCTGGTGACGGCGGTCGAGCCCTCGCTCAGCGCGTCGCGGAGCCGGGTCAACAAGTCATCGAACGAGAGCGTGCCTGCAGCGCGTCGCCGGCGATGCACCTCGTCGACGGCGCTGTCGACAAGGCGCCGCAGTCGAGCAGCGACAGGTGTAGAGGCGGCATCGTCGGTGCCCGGGATGACATGGATGCCTGGGTTTCCGAGCACCTTGATGCAGAGTTTCGCGAGATTCTCCAGTTCCGGGAGCTGGTCCGCGATCGTTGGGTCACCAACCGACTCCGTCGCGAGCACGTCGGCACACACCGCTTCGACAAGATCGTTGGTGTCGTCGAGAAGCGACGCGTCGGGATCGCCGGGAGCTGCCGTGCCCAAAGTGGCGAGCACCTGCGTGGCGAAGCCGTGGATGGTCGTGATCGTGGCCGCGTCAAAGTCGGCAACAGCCTGTTCGAGGCGATCGAGTCGGCACTCGCGATCGCTGGCGGCCAGGAAACCAAGGAGCTCGTCGGTGGCCGGGATGTCAGAGGGCCGGCTCAGCGCGGCCGCGGCCTCGCTGAGCCGGCTCCGAACGCGGTCGCGCAGCTCGGCCGCGGCGGCACGGGTGAACGTGACGATGAGGAGCTCTTCGACGCGGACCGCCTCTTCCGCCACGTATCGCACGACGAGGCCGGCGAGTGTGTAGGTCTTGCCGGTTCCTGCGCTCGCTTCGATGGCGACACAGCCGCTGGGCAGCGGGTCCAGGAGCGAGAAGACCGGTGGTGCGCTCATATGGGCTCCGCGACGGTCGCCTCTATCGTGCCCCACAGGTAGTCGGCGAACCGTGCCGCTCGTCCCGCCGACGATCCGGGGGGGTCGTCGGCGCGCGCAGGCAGAGCACAGAGGTCTTCAAAGCCGAGGTCTCCGAACGCCAGGCGGTTCGCGTCGTCCTGGCCGTCTGCATGATCGTTGAACGACTCCCAGTCGCTCGGCTTCGCGGTCCGCTCGTGCAGCTTGTAGGAGATGGAGGCGAAGAGCGGGATGGGCTCGCGCAGCCCACGCCGATAGCAGTCGACCGCGACCTCGAGTGCGTCGAGCGCTCGGCCCTGGCGATCGTCGCAAGTCCCGCCGCGCCCCACGAGCTCGAGCGTCTTGAGCCTGCCCTGCTTCTCGGCGCAGCCTACGACGACGCTTCGCCAGTTGGTCGCGGGGTCGGCCGCCACGAGGGCCGCGAGGTCGAGCCACGCCGCCACGCGATGCTTGGGTGCGACCTTGCTGAAGGTGACGAGGGCCGGCCCCGGACGCGGATGTGCGCAGCGACCCTCGACCATGCCGACGACGCGTGTGCCGTCGGCGAGCACGACCTCGACCGGCAGGCGATCGTTACGCTGCGGATCGACGCCGAGCTCGGTCGCGACGACGAGCAGCTGGTCGACCGTCTCCTCTATCTCGCTGAGCGAGATGTCACCCAGCCCTCCCGGGGGGAGCGTTCCGAGGACGCGCTCGTGGCGCTCCCACTCGTCGTTGGCGTGGCCTGCAAGACGGGCCCTTAGGAGCCGGTCCGCGACAGACCAGCGTTCGAGGGCGCCGAGCGTCGTCGCGAGATCGTCGGACCGGTCCCGGTCCTCGCCTGGGAGGTGGAGCTGGAGCCGTTGACGCAAGAACGCCTTCACCGGGTGTTTGAAGAACGTCCGCAAGTCGGCGAGGTCGATCACGACGTCCTCGTTCGGGGCCGGAGGAAGCGTCCCGTCGATGAACCGACGATGCTCGCTGGATCGCTGCTGGTGTGCACGTGCGCCGGCGAACGCGCCGGCGTCAAAGCTCCAGGGACCCGGACGGTTCAGCTGGTCGGACTTGAAACAGCGGTCGTCGAAAGGTTGGAGAGGGTGAACGGTCTCGATTCGGCTCCGGTAGGTGCTCTGACTCGGAGGCGCAAGAGTGGCGACGATGACGTCGCGTAGCTCCGCGAGCACGGTCGAGCTCGGCACTTCCTGATTGGTGCGCACGTTGCGGCCCGTCCGGGTGATCACGAGGTGGTCACCCGCCGCGAGAACTGCTTCGAGGAGCGCCTGGCGGACCTCCGAGCGCGGATCGTGGTCGCCGACGAGCGGGACGGTGGCAGCCAGATCGTCACCGTCTATGCCGCTGCCGCCGCTCGTGCCGGCGTCGTCGAGCCCGAGAAGGCAGATCACGCGGAAGGGCAACCACCGCAACGGCGTCAACGAGCTCACGGTGATGCCACCCCGGAAGAAGTCGGGACGGCGCGACACACCCTGGACGCGATCGGCAAGGAGCCGGCGGACATCTGCGAGCGAGACCTCGACCCTCGCCGCCTCGCCGCCGACGATGGCATGTTCGCCGATCTCGGCAACGATCCGGCGGAGCTGGTCGAGCTGCCATTGCTGGGAGGTGCCCACGTCGAAGAACTGTTCGGTCACGTCCAACAGCGCGTCGCACCACTCAGCGGCGGTGCGGTCTCGCCTCATGTCGTTTGCGACCGACGCGAGACGTGCGACAACGTCGGCCAGGTGCCCGGCGACGGCGATGTCATCACCCTCGACGCCGAACGGCGCGATGTCGCCCGGTGCGAGACCGATGTCGTCGTCACTCACTGCCACTCCCATGAGCACCCGGTCAATCGCGACCCTCCACGAGTTGGCGGCGAATCCCGGCGGGAGGCCCCAAGCCTCCCGGTGCGGGCCGTCGAGGCCCCAGCGCACGTTGGTCCCTACGATCCAATCCGCGATCGTCCCAAGGGCACGGTCGTCGAAGTCGAAGCGCTTGCGGACCGCCGGCAGTGAAACGAACTCCAGCACCTCCGAGGCAGTGAACCGGCCCGATACCAGCGCGAGCAACGAGTCGAGCGCCGCGAGGACCGGGTACGACTCGCGCAACGAACGGTCGGTGATGCGGTAGAAGAGCCGGGGCGTGGCCCCGGTCGGCACGGCGGCCGTCTCCTCGGCCGAGATTCCGAAGCCCGCCTCCACCAGTGGCACGAACTGCTCGATCGCAGGGCACAGCACGACGATGTCCTCCTCGCGCAGCGTCGGGTCGTCGACCAGCAAGTGGAGGATCGCATCGCGCAGCACCTGAACCTGGCGGGCGCGCCCGTGGCACGAGTGCACTTGGATCGAGCGGTCGTCGGGGCCCAGCTCGAAGTCGCCGACGGGGGCGTTACCGGCGCGCACGTCGTGTTGCACGCGCTCGAGCAGAGAGCGGGGTGCACGGCCCGCCGACTCCCCGCCCTCGTCGACCGACAGCGGCGCGGACAAGCCGCGCGACTCGGCCCCCGCCAACAGCACGGTCCGCTCCCGATACGGGCGACCCCACGATCGCAGCAGCGGGTGCTGCACCGCAGTGTCCGACCGGTCGTCGGTACGCAGGGACGCAACAGGCCGCGGCCCGGCCAGCGTCGCTTCGCGAACACGTGAGGTAGTGGCGGGTGACGGGTCGAGCAACAAGATGTGCAGGTCTCGTTGAGCGCTGACGGCCTCGATCAGTTCGATGAAAGATGCGCCGCTCGGAAGCGTCGTGACGCCGAAAATGGCAAGCCGAGGCGGCAGGTCCAGAGCGAGCCTGCCTGTACGCAGGTCGTCGAGCAGACCGGGCAGTCGCTCGGGTGGGCTGGGCACTCCGACGCGGGCACGCACCAGGCGCCACAGGTGGGGCTGCCAGCTGTCGTGTTCGGCAAGCGGGCGACCGGTGCCGTCGACGTCGTGGCCCGCGCTCCAGTGCAGCACGAGCTCGGGCCGGCGCACGGAATAGCGGTCGAAGAGATCGGCGAGGCGTCGGGCCCGCCCGAACCAGGTTGCACCGGCGGGCAGGACCGTGAGCGGGCCGAGGCGGTCATCGCCGCCTTTGGCACGCAGCACCTCGAGCACCGCCCAGACGAGACAGTCGACCTGCCACGGATCGGCAACCCCGTCGCTGCTACCAGCCTCGAGCACCGCCTTGCGCAGCGCGCCGGGGAACGTGAACCCGATGTTCGCGGCGACACCGTCGCCAAAGCCGGGCCCGGACGCGCCGAGTGATCTGGCCAGCTCGAGGGCGAGCCACCGGCGCATGCCCACCGTTGGCACAGCTACCCATTCCGGGGACATCGGGTCCGCCGGCGGCTCCGCCAGCACCTCCGCCAGCACCGCTGCAAGAGGCTCCACCCGGCTGGCGCTGGCGAGGTGAAGCACAAGCGAACACTACCGGGGGGCTGTGACGGTCACCTCGGGTCCGACCTGCTCGACTGGGCCCTCTCGCTCCACTACCGTCCAGCCCATGTCGATCCTGCTCGAGCTGGACCTCACCGGAGCACTCGTAGAGGACATCGGTTCACATCCTGTCGAACGGGTGATGAACCGTCGCCGCCTCGCACTGCGCACACTCGTCAACCGGCTCGCCTCCGCCGCCGGAGACCCGAACGTCGTTGGGTTGCTGGCCAAACTGGGCGCTACTTCGATCTCGCTGGCGCAGGCTCAGGAGCTGTCGGACGCGGTGGGGCGTTTCCGCGCAAGCGGCAAGGAAGCCATCGCGTGGGCAGAGACCTTCGGTGAGCTCGGGCGCGCGACGACGGCGTACGTGGTGGCCACCGGTTTCGGCGAGTTGTGGTTGCAGCCTTCCGGCAGTGTCGGCCTCATGGGCGTTGCCGCAGCTGGCACGTTCGTGCGCGGCGCCCTCGACCACGCACAGGTCGAGCCGCTGTTCGCACAGCGCTACGAGTACAAGAACGCGGCGGACACCTTCTTGAGAAGGGAGTTCACCGAGGCGCACCGCGAGGCGACCGAGCGCTTGGCCGAGTCCGCCTACGAGCAGGTCGTGTCAGCTGTGTCACTGGGCCGGCGACTGCCCGCCGACCGCGTCCGTGAGCTCATCGACCGTGCGCCTATCCCTGCCGCCGAAGCCCAGGAGGCCGGGCTCGTCGATCACCTCGGGTACCGCGACGCCGTGCGTGAGGCGGTTGATCGCCGGTGGCCCGAGAAGCCGACCCTGCTCTACGTCTCGCGCTATCAGCGGCGTTGGGACAGCGTCCGTCGAGCACGCCAGGCGCGACGTCCGACGGTCGGGCTCATCGAGGCGATCGGTCAGATCCGTACCGGCCGGTCCAAGCCGGGCCCGGTCGGGCGGGCAGCGGGATCCGACACCGTCGCCGCGACGTTCCGCACCGCCGTGAAGGACGAGCGCACCAAGGCGATCGTGTTCCGGGTCAACAGCCCTGGCGGCTCCTACGTCGCCTCGGACACCATCTGGCGAGAGGTCTGCAGGGCCCGCGAAGCCGCCAAACCAGTCGTGGTCTCGATGGGCGATGTGGCCGGTTCGGGAGGGTATTTCGTGGCCGTGGCGGCCGACGTCATCGTCGCGGAACCGGCCACTCTCACCGGATCGATCGGCGTGCTCGGCGGGAAGCTTCAAACCAAGGGGCTGTTCGAGCGCTTGGGCGTGAACGTCGAGAGTCTCGGCCTCGGGCGGCACGCGCTCATGTTCTCGTCGCAGACCGGTTTCAGCGAGGACGAGTGGGCCAAGCTCGACGAGTGGCTGGATTTCGTCTACGAAGATTTCACCGCCAAGGTCGCCCGTGGACGCGCCATGACGCGCGAAGCGGTCCACGAGGTGGCCCGCGGCCGGGTCTGGACGGGAGCCGACGCCGCCGAACGTGGGCTCGTCGACGAGCTCGGCGGGCTGCGCCGTGCCGTGGAGATCGCCCGGGAGCGCGCCGGCTTGCCACCTGACGCCCGGCTGCGGCCGGTCCTTGCAGTATCGCCGGTGCAGCGTCTCCGCCAACCTCGCAACAGCGATGACCCGGCGGCCTTCTTACAGGTCAGGGGACTCAGTTCAGCGCTCTCGGAGTGGGGCGGACATGCCCAGCTGGCAGCGGCACTGGGGCTGCCGGCCGCCGGGCCGCTGATCATGCCGATGGGGCCGCTCCGCTAGCAGGGCGGAGCGCCGAGCTCGATCACCGATGTTCGAGATCCCGGAGCATGACAGCGTGGGATCGCGAGTCTCACCGGCCGGCATGGCGTCCGTCTCACCAGGCAATCCGGCGATGGCAAGGCCCTTGCCAGCCCGCGAACCAGGTCATAGCTTCTTTCCATATTTGCAATGCCATTGCACCCGATCACCGAGGAGTACCCGCGGTCCATCGGAGCCGACGGCTACGGCCGCGANNCCGCGACGCTGGAGAAGCCGACGAGCAGGCCAAGCAGCTCATCGACGCGGTCAGTTGAATGAACCTCCCCGCCATGATGAAGTACGGACTGAACATCCAACCACGAGCCGCCCTGGACTTTGTCGCTCTCGGGGCACTCAATCATCGTCTCGATCCGGGCGTGATCCCCTTCCGGAAAGCCACCGAGTGTCACATCCACGTGAGCGGTGCCGAGTTCAACGTGGCCGCGAATCTCGCCGACTGCTTCCGGCTCAAGACCGGGATCGTGAGCGCGATGGTCGAGTACCCGATCGGAGACCTGATCGCCGAGGGGGTGCGGGTCAAAGGAGTGACGCCGTTCTACAAGCTCTTCGCGCACGACGGCGTCAGGGGACCCAACATGGCGACTGTCTACAGCGACCACGGATACGGCGTGCGTGCCCCGGTTGTCTTCTACAACAGAGCGAACGAGGCGGCTGCAGAACTCAAACCGGGGGACTTCGACTGGAACGAGATCTTCCAAGGAGGCGTGCGCTGGTTTCACAGCGGCGGGATCTTCGCCGCGCTGTCAGCCACGACCAGTGAGCTGATCATCGAGGGGATGAGAGCGGCCAAAGCCGCTGGAGCCGTCGTCTCCTTCGACCTCAACTACCGGCAGAAACTGTGGAACATCTGGGGTGGCCAGGAGCACGCGGTGCCGATCTTCCGTCGCATCGTCGAGAACGTCGACGTCCTCGTGGGAAACGAGGAGGATCTTCAAGAGGCGCTCGACATCCCGGGCCCCGCGATCGGTCGCGCCTCCGCGCTGGACTCGAGCACGTTCGTCGCGATGATCGAGGGGGTCCTCGCCCGCTACCCACAGATCAAAGTGGTCGCGACCACGCTGCGGGACGTGGCCTCGAGCAGCCGGCACCGCTGGGGAGCGGTTGCCTCGATCGACGGCGAGACATATACGGCACCAACCTGCGAGCTCGACGTGATCGACCGCGTGGGCGGTGGGGACGGCTTCGCGTCGGGTCTCTTCTACGGCCTTTTGGCGGGCGAAGAGCCGCAGGCGGCAGTCGATCTCGGCTGGGCGCACGGCGCGCTGCTCACGACCTTCCCCGGCGACACGACGATGGCGACGCTCCAGCAGGTCCGGGACCTCGCTCTGGGCGGTTCGGCCCGGGTGCAGCGATGAACGGCAGCTGAGCTCACGAGAGCGAAAGGCGCCAGTTGCGGCCCGGAATACTGGCGCGCGTGATCGCCTGCGGGTCGGGCATCTGGTGCTCTTGGCTCACCTGCTTCAGCCGCGGCGACCGCGTGCTCAGTCCGTGGGCGTCACCTTGGTGAGGCCGCTCGGGTGGTCCGGGTCCAGGCCGCGGGCGAGCGACAGGTGACGCGCAAGCTGTTGGCCCCGCACGGTGGCGACGATCGTGTACATCACCTCGGCGAGCCCGCCCGGCATCGGGAGCGTGCTGTCGGGATGCGGCGTGCACGTGGCGATCGGCGCCCCGAGGGTCCGCAGGTGCTCGACGAGCTGGCGCGCGTCGCTCGCGATGGGGTCGCCGCCGTCGATGTTGAGCACCGGGAGACCGGCACCGACGGTCGCTATCGGCCCGTGCATAAGGTCGGCGATCGACATCCCCTCGGCGAAGATCCGAGCTGCCTCTTTCACCTTCAGCGCCGTCTCGAGCGCCGCAGCGTATGCAAGGCCCCGCGCGGTGACGAGCAGCCGTTCGTATCCCGCCCAGGCCCGCGCCAGCGCGGCCGGCGGCCCCTCGTCCGATAGCACTGCTCCCACGGCACCTGGGACCGCCGCGAGCTCGGTGGCTCCCGCCAGACCATCGCCGAGCGCCCCGGCCAGAACCAGCACGAGGGCCATCTCGGCTGTGACGGTCTTGGTGGCGGGTACCGCGAGCTCGGCTCCGGCGTCAGTCGACAGTGCAAGGTCGCTGACGGCCGCGAGCGCGCTCGTGTCGTCGTTGGTGATGACGACCACGACGGCACCGCTCGCGCGGAGCCGATCGCAAGTGGCTACGACCTCGGGAGTAGCGCCGGACTGGCTCAACCCGATCACGAGGTACCCGCGGTAGTCGACTGGCGAGGAATATCGCGTGTGCAGGCTCGGGGCAGCGAGCCCGGCCGGCCGGTGAGCGGCGAGCTCGCTGGCGTAGCGACCCAGCATGGCCGCATTGTCCGACGAACCGCGTCCGACAAAGGCAATCCCGTCGAGAGGTTCGGGCACGACGGCCCGCACCCGGTCACGAACCTCGGCGGCTGAATCGACGATGCGCTGCAGCACCTCGGGCTGCTCGTCCATCTCGCGCCGCATGAGCTCGCCGGTCACAGGGCGCCGACCTCCCGAGGTTGCGCCTCGGTGACAACGCCCGCCTCGGTGATAACGGCCGCCTCGTCGCAGGTCGCGTTCACGCTGAGCAAGCCTGCGCGACGACTTCGAGAATCCGAGCGGTCCTGAGCGACGACTCCTCGGCTAGGTGCGCAGGCGCCTCCTCTTCACCTAGCACGGCATGGATGTGGCGAAGAGCAGCGGTGAACGGGCGCGCGTCAACCGTCGGGTGCTCCACGGTTTCCTCCCCGTCGCGTCGCAAGACAAGAGTGTCGGCCGGATCCGGATGGAACGGGTTGGTGAGGTGGATCTGCCCATCGGTGCCGAGCACCCGGGTGAACGTGTCGAAGGCGCGCCCGAATCCGCAGCCGAGCACCAGCCTCTGGAACCCGTAGTCGACGACCGCTACGGCCTCTGTCTCGACCGCGCCGTTGCCGGTGGCGAACCCTACGGCATCGCCCGCCGACGGATCGCGAGTGGAAAGGACCTCCTGCGCCAAACGGATCGGGTAGCAGCCGACATCGGCGAGCGCGCCACCGCCGAGCTCCTCCGAGAGCCGGATGTCCTCCGGTCGCGACAGGTTGAAATAGAAGAGACTGTTCAACTCGCGAACCTCGCCGATGGCCCCATCTGCCAGCAGATCAAGAAGACGCCGGTGCTGGGCTTGGAACGGGAAGGCGAAGGACTCCCAAAGCAGCGATCCCGAGGTGGCTGCGGTCTCCAGCACCGCCGCGGTCTGTGCCGACCCGACGCAGAGCGGCTTCTCGCACAGGACCGCCTTGCCCGTCTCGAGGGCGCGTTGGGTCCAGCGCGCATGGTGGGAGTTGGGCAAGGCGACGTACACCGCGTCGATATCAGGCGAGTCGACCACGGCGTCGTAGCCCTGCACAGAGTGGTCGACGCCGTGAAGGTTGGCAAACGCCGCCGCCCGGCCGCGGTCGCGACTCGCGACAAGTGCCGCGCGGCCGCCTCCCGCCTCGCGTAGGCCTGGCAGGAACTGCCGCCCGGCGATATTCGCCGCCCCCAAGATGCCCCACCGCACCTCACCCGTGAGTCTGTCAGCGCTCATGAACGGTCCCTATCTCGTAGCGACAGGCCCTCGGTCTCGACTGCCACGCGAACACCGTAGAGCCTCGCCGCCCTTCCAGTGACCGTCAACCGCTTTCCGGTTGGCTCCGGCACCCCCATCTCGTCAACACTCAAGGGGCCGGCCTCTCACGGAGTCAGACCTGATGAGACCAGCCCCTGCTCTAATTCCATCGACGCGAAGAGAGGTCGACCTGACTCATCACCGCTGCCTCGGGCAATCGGCTGCATCCTGATGATCGCGATACTCGGTGGTCTCGGCGCGGCGGTCTGCTTCGCCGTCGCTGCACTCTGTGCCTCGAGCTCCAGTCGGGAGATCGGAGCCATGTCAACTCTCGCCTGGGTGATGTCGCTCGGCCTCTGCGTGATTGTCGTCCCGCTCGCGCTGGTGGCGCACCCGAGCCGTCTTTCGGGAGACACGGTCGCTCTCCTCTGCATTGCCGGCCTGAGCAACATCGCCGGGCTTCACCTCGAGTACGTCGCGTTTCGCCGCGTGGCAGTCGGCATCGTGACCGCTGTCGCCGCCACCGAGGGAATGGTTGCAGCCGTCCTGTCGTCGCTGTTCGGAGCCAGGCTTGCTGCCAGCACGGTCGTCTTGTTGGCGGTGATCACCGTCGGCGTGGTGCTGGCCGCTGCCCACCTGGACCCGTCCCGCGACAACTCCGCCGACTCCCATGCGAAGACGAGCCTGAGATCGAGCCCGGCTGCAGTGATGAAAAGGCTGGACGGTGCTCACACCCTTTCGGCTCTCCTCGTCGTCCCCGTGGCGGTGCTGTTCGGAATCACGGTCTACGCCACCGGACGGGCTGGGACCGAGGCACCTGTCATCTGGGTACTGCTTCCGGCACGGCTGTTCGGCACGGTCCTCATAACCTCACCCTTGCTGGTCCGGCGGAAGCTGAGAATCAGCCGGCGGACTTTCCCGCTCGTCCTCATTGGCGGCGTCACCGAGATCGCCGGCTTGGTGAGCTACACCTTCGGCGCACGTCAACAGCTTGCCATCGCTGCCGTTGTCTCGACGCAGTATGCCGTGATCGCTGCGATCGCCGCGTTCTTCCTCTTCGGCGAGCGGCTTCGCCGGCACCAGATCGTCGGCGTCGTCATAGTCGTGGCAGGTGTCGTGACGCTCAGCGCTCTGACAGGTTGAGAGCACCGGACAACACCGAGTCAGGAGCTGAAAGGACCCGTATGATCGGCTTGTGCGCCTGGGCCTCGAGCAGGGGCGGGTGATCGGCTGCCTCATCGAAAAGCAGCTGACGACGCCGCAGCAGTACCCGCTCAGCCTCAACGCGCTGGTAACGGCCTGCAATCAGACCTCGAACCGCGACCCGGTTGTCTCCTACGACGGCGGCACCGTGCAGCGGGCACTGGCGTCGCTGAAGGACGATGGGCTCGTCCGCTTCGTCTATCCCTCGCACGGCGGCTCGGCAACCCGCTACCGCCAGGTGCTCGACGAGTGCCTGGGTCTCGACAAGCCAGCACTCGGCCTCGTAGCCGTGCTGCTGCTGCGCGGCCCACAGACCGCCGGCGAGCTTCGGACCCGGACCGAGCGAATGGCGAGCTTCGACGGCATCGCCGCCGTCAACGCCGAGCTGGAGCTCATGAGCGCCCGCGCAGAGCCGCTCGTGCTGCGACTGCCTCGCCGCCCCGGTCAGAAGGAGGAGCGTTGGGTGCAGTTGCTCACACCGGAGACACCTGCGCTCATCGACACCCATGGCGGCGGCGCCACGAGCGCTGATCGCGCAACGGACCTTGAGGACCGGCCCGGCGCTCCTGCCCGACTGGTCGCTGCCGGCATGGACCCCGGTGTCCCGATCGGCGAGCACGAGCCCCCGGATCGCACCAGCAGGGAGCCCAGCGCCCTGACCGACGAGGTTGCCGCGCTGCGGGCCGAGGTTGCCGCGCTGCGAGCCATGGTCGAACAGCTGCTGGCCAGCCTTTCCCCCTGAACAAGGTCTCTACGCTGCAGCCATGAACGCCACCCACTGCTATGAGCTCTCGCTGCAATGGACTGGCAACACCGGTCCGGGCACTAGCAGCTACCGCGCATACAGCCGCGAACACGAGGTCCGCGCCAGAGGCAAACCGGTCATTGCCGGCTCCTCCGACCCAGCCTTTCGTGGCGATCCGCAGCGCTGGAACCCCGAGGAGCTGCTCGTGGCCGCCCTGTCCCAGTGCCACATGCTTTCCTACCTGCATCTCGCCGCCAGCACCGGCATAGTCGTGACGGCCTACACCGACACCCCGTCGGGAACCATGAA
Source organism: Acidimicrobiaceae bacterium (assembly GCA_003166375.1). Taxonomy (GTDB): domain Bacteria; phylum Actinomycetota; class Acidimicrobiia; order Acidimicrobiales; family Bog-793; genus Fen-455. Next base: position 40,821 of record PMVZ01000378.1, read on the forward strand.
CGAAAACCCGGACGGCAGCGGCGAGTTCACCGAGGTCCTGCTCCGCCCCTCGGTCACCGTCGCCGATGCGGACATGTGCGAGCGCGCCCAGTCCCTGCACGACGATGCCGAGAAACTGTGCTTCATCGCCCGCTCGGTCAACTTCCCGGTTCATCACCAGCCCCTCACCGAAGTTGACTCTTCGAACCCGCTGAGACCCGGCTAACGGTTCCGGCGAGGAGCTCCAACCGGCCCGCGCCCCGGGGGTGTCATGCCAGAGGCGAGAAGAGGCGCCTTCCCGTGCCCGCCAGCACGCGACCGAATTGCAGACCGGGAAAGTGAGCGCCTATGACCGCGACGTCCGTGCCTTCGAGCTCGCGCCACAGGGCTTCGCGCGTTCGGGCCCCCAAGGCAGGGTCCACATCCGACAATGTGTGGAAATCCGGCTCCTCCAGCTGGAGCGGGCACTCCACGGCATCCCCGAGGAGCACGGCGCGAGCCTCGCCGGACGAGACCACAAGCCCATAGTGGCCGAGCGTGTGCCCGGGCGTATGACGCGCTGTCAGCCCTGGCGCGATGCGCAACATGTCGCCGTCGAGAGGGTCGAGCCGCCCGGCAGCGGCGAGGACCTCCATGATCTGCCGGCCGCGGTCGTCGGCGTCGGCTCCGGCGACGAAGCGCTGCCAGTCGGCGGCGCCGTAGCGCACGACGGCGTTCGGGAAATATGGGGCATCCTCCACGACGAGCCAGCCGATGTGGTCGATGTGGAGGTGGCTGCACACCACCACGTCGATGTCCTCCGGTGAGGCGCCTACGGCCCGGAGCGCCCCGGGCAGCTCCCCGCCCCGGCCCCATCCGACGTCGACGTCTCCGAGCCCTGCGTCGATGAGGACGGTCGTGCCTCCACTGCGGAGGAGAAAGCATCCGACCGGGATGTGCACGAGACCGTCCTCGGCGAGCAGCTCCTTATGGGCACCGAAGTCGAGCCCGACGTAGAACGACTGCGGCATCTTGCAAAGGCCGTCGCTGAGCGGGGCCAGTTCGATATCGCCTACGCGCATTCACCGAACGCTAATGGGCCACGCACGGGATCGCCCTGGTGCCGACCGCCCACCGCCGTATGGGAAGTATGGTCGGCGGTCGTCGAGGACACCGGCAGACACTGCTTGTGGTCCTGATGTCGGAGACCGAGAGGAGCTGCGATGCCGCTGACTATCCGAGCGCTGCTCGCTGACATCACCACCCTCGAGGTCGACGCCGTGGTCAACGCTGCGAACAGTGCCCTGGTGGGCGGTGGAGGCGTTGACGGCGCCATTCACAGAGCAGCCGGCGCAGAAGAGCTCGCCGCCGCTTGCTCGGTTCTTGGCGGCTGCGAGCCCGGAGACGCCAAGGCCACCCCGGCGTTCCGCCTTCCTGCCCGCTTCATCATCCACACGGTTGGACCGGTCTGGCGTGGAGGCGATCACGGAGAGGTCGACATGCTCCGATCTTGCTACCGACGCTCCATCGAGGTCGCCGACGAGCTCGGAGCCAGGTCGATCGCGTTTCCGGCGATCTCCACCGGGGCGTTCGGCTTCCCGGAAGAGCAGGCGGCCCAGATAGCCGTGGACACCCTTCGCTCGGTCCAGACCTCGGTTCAACAGGTACTGCTGGTGGCTTTCGACCGGCAGGTGCTGGCGGGCCTTGAACGTACGCTTACAGGATGAGCCTCCGGGACCCGATGAGAAACGGCGACACTACGAAGTGAACACCTTCCTCGCCGACGCGCGCGGGACGCTCGTTCCCGAACGCGACAGCCAGCATGGCCCGCTGCCTCCGCTGCTGTTGGCCCTGACACTTCTCACCGGCCTGGTCGATGCCTTCAGCTATCTGGTGCTCGGGCATGTCTTCGTCGCCAACATGACCGGCAACGTCGTGTTCTTGGGATTCGCGCTGGCTGGAGCGCCCGGCTTCTCGATTGCGGCTTCAGTGACGGCCCTGGCGTCGTTCTGGTCCGGTGCCCTCGCCGGCGGCAAAGTGGGCTCGAGGCTCGGAGAGAACCGGGGTCGGTTGCTCAACACTGCTGCCTCGATCCAGGCCGTCTTCCTTGCGGCCTCGGTGGTCCTTGGCGCACTGGCGGGAAACGCGGCAACCGCAGGGTTCCGCTACCCCCTGATCGTCGTTCTCGGGATCGCCATGGGGATCCAGAACGCGACTGCGCGCAAGCTCGCGGTGCCCGACCTGACCACCACCGTGCTCACTTTGACCATCACCGGCACCGCTGCCGACAGCGCGCTCGCGGGAGGCAAAGGATCCCTGTCCGGGCGCCGCTTGATCGCCATGGCCGCAATGCTCATCGGGGCCCTTGTCGGCGCGGCATTGGTCATTCATGTCCGCACCGTCTTTCCCTTGGTGATCGCCCTGATTGTGATAGTGGTCGTCGCGGCGACGACCCGGGCGCTTGGGAGGTCGGATCCCCCTTGGGCCCGTGCATGACCGCCGAAGCCCTCCGAACGTCCTGAGCGGGACGTGGCAAAGCGCGGGTGCCAAGGCCTAGTCGGCGGCGGCTTGTGCCTCGCCGCGCTCCGGATGCGAGACTGAACACGTGACCAGCGGCGTCGTGCCCACGGTCCCCCCCGCGAAGTCCGGCGGCGGTAGCCTCTGGCGCCGCACCACCGGCGGGAGCTTTGCCCTGGTGGCGATGGGGGCGGCGATGTGGGGGACCGATCCCGCGTTGCGTCAGGGCCTCGCCCTGCACATGCCGGCCCCGGCGATCGTGGCTTTCGAGCAAGCGCTGCCCACGGTCCTTCTTGCGCCCTTCGTGTGGCGAGGGACCCGCAGGGCTTTGGCGACCTTCGATTGGCGCGACTGGATGGCCCTCGTTGTGCTCGGTTGCGGATCCTCGGCTCTGGCCACTTTGTTGTTCACCCTTGCGTTCACCTACGGCCGGCCCAACACGCCCGTGTTGCTCCAACAGCTCCAGCCCCTCTTTGCTGTTGCCGGAGCCCGTCTACTTCTCGGCGAACGCCTTCAGCGCCGCTTCGGCTTGTACCTCCTGGGCGGGCTCGCGGGTTCGTACCTCGTTGCCTTCGCCCACCCGCTCTCGCCGGGCGGAGTGGATGGGTGGGCGCCTGCGCTCTTGGCGGTGTCGGCTGCATTCTTGTGGGGACTCGGTACCGTGCTCGGCCGCCACCTCGGAGCGAAGCTCCCCTTCGCCGAGCTGACCGCGTTGCGCCTGGCGACAGGGCTCGTAGCCGCACTGGTCGCGCTCGGGGCGACCGGGGACGGCTCTGCCTACTCGCACATGAGCGTCAAGTCCGTGCTCACCCTCGTCCTGCTGGCGCTCGTCCCCGGCCTCTTGAGCCTGCTCGTCTACTACCGGGGCCTACGCGCCACCCCTGCGGCCGCTGCCACTCTCGGCGAGCTGGCGTTCCCCTTCACGGCACTCTTCCTCGACTACCTGGCCTTCGGAGCCACCCTCTCACCTTCGCAGTGGGTCGGCCTGGCCCTGCTGGTGACCACGATCACCACGATGGGGACGCTACGCGCCAACGGGACCCCGACAGGAGTGGAGGTTCCCACTCTCGAACGGATCGCCGACGGCCTGGAGCCGCTGGCGATCACGGGCTCATGAGCCAGACTTGTCAACCGGTGTCGACAGCTCGACATCACCGGTGTGGCGGTGGGGCAGGACCTCGGCGGGCACGGTTCCGAGTCGTCCGGCCTGGTAGTCCTCCATCGCCTGGACGATCTCGGCCTTGGTGTTCATCACAAAGGGGCCGTAGTGCACCACGGGCTCGCCGATCGGCTGGCCACCGAGCAGCAGCACCTCGAAGTTCGATCCGGCGTCCTGGGTGGCGTCGGCGGCCAGAGTCAGCGCGTCCCCCGGTCCGTAGACCGCGAGCTGGCCCAAGTGGACCGGGCGGCGCTCGGCGCCGACGCTGCCGTTTCCTGCCAGGACATAGGCAAGGGCGTTGAAATCGACCCGCCAGGGCAGCTGAACGCGAGCACCGGGGCTGATCGTGGCATGCACCATGGTCATCGGCGTGAACGTCGATCCGGGACCGATCTGCCCGCCCAGATCACCGGCGATGAGTCGCAACAGCGCGCCGCCGTCGGCCGTCGTGAGCAGCGTTGATTCGCTCCCGCGGATGTCCTGATAGCGAGACGGGTTCCATTTGTTGGCACGCGGAAGGTTGACCCACAGCTGAATTCCGTGGAACAGGCCGCCACTCACCACCAGCTCCTCTGGTGGAGCCTCGATGTGCAGTATCCCCGCACCGGCGGTCATCCACTGGGTGTCGCCGTTCGTGATCCGCCCCCCACCACCGTTCGAGTCTTGATGGACGAAGGTGCCATCGATGATGTAAGTGACCGTCTCGAAACCCCGATGCGGGTGCCAGGGCGTTCCCTTCGGTTCCCCCGGGGCGTAGTCGACCTCCCCCATCTGGTCCATGTGGACGAAAGGGTCGAGATCGGCGAGGCTCACGCCGGCGAAGGCGCGACGTACGGGAAAGCCTTCTCCCTCCAGCCCCGAGGGTGCAGTCGTCACCGACCTCACGGGCCGTTCGCGTGCTGCAACCGGGTCGGGTACGGGGACCCGCGGCAACGTCAAGACGTTCTCAACTGTCACTGCTGGCATCGCCACCTCTTTCTCGTCGGACAGGGATCATCCTGACCAAGTGGGTAAACAGTCGTTGCGCACGCAACATTCCGGTCGGGATCCCTGCCCGTCCTCTCGTGGCGGCGGGCAGTGACTGGGCAAGGGGACGCTGTCGTGCCGGAAACCGAGATTTGACCTGCATGCGAATGCAGGCACTCGCGTCGCACCGGGGGCACGGTCTCACGTCGCAGGGGGAGCCAAGTGGCTTCGATCGTCGTAGAGCCTGCTGGTCAGGCACCGGGAAAGGGACTCAAGAGCGGCGCTCTCGGCCTCCTCGAGCGTGGTCATCGGCGTCGCCTCGACGGCCCCGGCGTAAAGCTTGGCGGCCACGCCCGGATTCGTAGTCGTTGCGATCGGGCTGTACGACCGAGTCTCTCGTCAGCAAGGTTATCCACGTCGGCAGAAGACCTCTCGACAACCTCCTCGGTGTTGGATCCGGGTGTGCTCGGCACCGGCGGGTCGAGGGGCCGGCGGCGGGGTCGACGCGGAGGGTGCAGCGCCGGTCGCACGTACACGTCGAGGTTGACACACTTTAGATATATCGGTACTAAATAAGTGCAGTAACATTCATCAGGTGATGGTTTGCTCGTTTCAAGACAGGCCAGCAGGGATCGGCCAGAGGAACCGCGCTCTCCTCGAGCAACTCCGTCGCCGCACGGTGGGAGCTTTCGACGCGGAAGAGGCGTCCCGGATTCTCGGCACCGGACATGCAGAGACGAGCCAGCTCCTCGCCTACTTGGCCCGGCGCGGGTGGCTCTCCCGGGTACGCCGTGGGCTCTATGTCGCGGTAACGCTCGAGGCTCGGCGTTCGGGCGAGGGGGCGGAGGATCCCTGGGTGTTGGCCGAACGGATATTCAACCCCTGCTACATCGGCGGGTGGAGCGCATGTGCGCACTGGGGCCTGACCGAGCAGGTGTTCCGCAACTTGATGGTCGTCACGGCCCGACGAGTCCGCCATCGCAATGTCAAGATCCAAGGAATCCCCTTCCACCTGGCCGTCCGGGCAAACGACGCGCTGTTCGGTACGGTGCCGGTGTCGCGCGGTCAGACCCGCGTCCGCGTGTCTGACCCGTCGCGCACGATCGTGGACATCCTCGACGTCCCGCGCCTCGGCGGTGGCATCCGCACCGTGACCGGCGTGCTCGACGAGCACCTCCACGGCGAGAACCGCAATGACCAGCTCCTGGTCGACTATGGCGATCGGCTCGGCAATCGTGCCGTGTTCAAACGACTCGGCTACCTGCTGGAGCGTTCCGCCATAGCCGCGCCCGAGCTCGTCCAGGCCTGTCTGGAGCGCCGCAGCTCGGGGCTTGTAGCGCTCGATCCGTCGGCGGGAACCCGCGGGCGCATCGTCCGCCGCTGGGGGCTGCGCGTCAATGACACGCTGGGAACTCAGCGCGCCGAGTGGTGATCACCCGAACGGACGCCGTCGCGCTGCTCGGGCGGCATCTGCATCCGTGAGCAAGTCAGCTGCTCCATCGCTCGTTCATGTTCGGATCAGGTGGCAGTGGCCGGTAAGGGGTCAGACCCAACCCCTCCAGTGCTCGCCGCTCCGGGTCGGGTTGGTGCGAGGAGTTGGGCTTCGAGCACGTCGGGGTCGAGGGGCCGGGCGAGGAGATAGCCCTGGGCCTCGTTGACGTGCTCACCACGCAGATGGTCCATTTGGCCTGTCGTTTCGACGCCTTCGGCGAGGGTCTTGAGCCCGAGGTCCTTGCCGAGCTGGACGAGGGTCCCGATGAGTGCCTTGGATTCCGGTGAGGTGGTGATCGCGCTGGTGAACCTGCGATCGATCTTGAGGCAGTCCACCGGGAACTGCTTGAGGTAGGCAAGAGAGGAGTAGCCGGTGCCGAAATCGTCCACTGCTATCCGCACGCCAAGCGCCTTGATGGCCTGGAGTCGCCGCGCGATCACTTCGGCACGGCCCATCAGAGCGGTCTCGGTGATCTCGACGATCAACGAGCCGGCGTCGAGACCACTGGTCTTGAGGGCATCGGAGATGTGCTCGACGAGAGAGTCGTCGTCGAGCTGACGACCCGAGAGATTGACCGAGACATCGAGAGTGTCACCTCGGCCGTGCCAGATCGCCATCTGTGCACAGGCTTGGCGTACTACCCAGCGGCCGACCTCGCGAATCTGACCGGTTTGCTCGAGGATCGGGATGAAGTCGTCGGGTTGGATGAGCCCAAGGGCGGGATGTTGCCAACGGAGCAGGGCCTCCACGCCCACGATCGTGAGGTCGTCAAGGTTGTAAATGGGCTGGTACACAAGATCAAATTGGTCGGCCGCAAGCGCGGAACGCAGGTCGAACCCGAGCTCGATCCGTCGTTGGATATCGACATGCATCTCGGGGTTGAAGATCTCGTAGCGGTTCTTGCCGGCGGCCTTGGCTTGGTAGAGCGCCACGTCAGCGTCTCGTAACAGGTCTCCTGGGCAAGGACGGTCGCCGACCGCGATACCGATGCTGGTATTGACTATCAAGGGCATCGACACACCATCGAGAACGAACGGTTGACGCATGACTTCTAGCAGCCGGTCTGCGACCAGCTCCGGAACAGCGTTGCGCGACGCGCCGTCGATCAGCACGACGAACTCGTCGCCTCCCATCCGGCCGATGGTGTCGGCATCGCGAAGTGTGCTCTGCAGGCGGTTCGAGACCGCCACCAACAGCAGGTCACCCACGTGGTGGCCGAGGCTGTCGTTCACGTTCTTGAACTCGTCGAGATCGACGTACAAGGCCGCTCCTCCTGTGCCTTGTCGCCGGCTGCGGGCCAGGAGCTGCTCAATGCGGTCCATGATCAAGGCCCGGTTCGGCAGGCCGGTCAACGCGTCGTGCATCGCCTGATGACGCAATTCGTCGGTCTGCTCACTCACGACGCGCAGTGCCCGTGCGCGCCCGGTGCCCATCACGAACATCAGCGTTCCGCCGAGCAGGCTCAAGGCGATTCCTGCGATCAACAGTGCAAACGCGTCGCCACTTGCGAGCATCCCGCCGGAAGCGACAGCACCGTAGGTCGTGACCGTCCAGCCATCGTGCAAGTTGATCGTCGCCGACTCAGCGCCGATCGGAGGCCTGCCACTTTGGAACGTCACGCTCGAAGTCCCGACGTGGTAGTGGAGTATCGCCATCGTGTCAGGGTGGCCTTGCAGCGCCGGGTTGAGTACGAGCTGGGGCGTGACCGCCATTCCAACCCAGCCGAGAAACGCTGCCCTCCGCCCAGCGACGGTGGCAGGCACCGTGCCTCCCCGATACACCGGAGCCTGAATGGACAAATAGGTATCCGTACCGAACTTTATCGGGGTGTAGGTGCTATCACCCGAATCACGTACAGACATCGTTGCGGTCCGCTCGAGGCCGGGCGGACATAAGTCCTCGGCGGCCGGCAATAGAGCGTCGTCGTACAGCCACAGTCCTGCCAGTACGAAGCAGTAGTACGAACGCTTGCCCGGTGGCACAACCTCAAACGTGCCATTCGCAGCCAACGGACCGACAGGATCGGTCACGGCGTGAGCTGCGAAGGCTGGCAGTTCTGCCGCCGTGACGATCACCGAATGGTCGAATCCGATCAGCTCCGGGTACCGGGCCACCGCGTCCACAGAAGTCGCCCACTGGAAGAACTGCTGATTGGAGGCTTTCGGATCGCCGGCGATGAAGCCACTCGCGCTGAACATCAGGTCTTGTTCGTGCAGGATCGCAAGCTGGAGCGTCGCGGCAATCGCAGTTGACGACGAGATGAAGCTCTGGCGTGACTTGGCAGCATTGTCACGGGCCGCCGAGCCTGCCGCGAGGATCGAACCAACCACGCCAACCACGACCAGCGCCGCGGTCACCCCTGCCCACGCCCGATGGCGCTTCGGACCGACGACAGCGCCAGAGCCCGACGCGCCCTCCGACAACCTCCCGCGACGCGCGCTCATCAGCATCTCCCGACTAGAGGACGGCAACCGAGGCGGGCTCGCCCGCACTTGTGTGGTCAAGGCGGTGGATCTCGGATCCCGCCGCGTCATTCAGGTTCCCTCGACCAGTGTCACAACCGGACCCTGGTCCATCGGTCGCTCCGAGAGCTGATGCCGGTTCAGGCAGTTGCAGGCCGGTATTGAGGAGGGCGACGATGCCGGCAAGTGGCTGAGGTCTGGCGAAGAGGAATCCCTGCACGGCCTCGCAACCGAATTCGCGAAGAATCTCGAGCTGTTCCACTTCTTCCACGCCCTCTGCCACGGTGTGAAGATGAAAGTCGGCCGCCAGTTGCAACGTGCGCCGAGTGAGGTCCGCAGACGCCTGGTCGCGGGCCAGATCAGTCACGAACGACCTGTCGATCTTCAGGGTGTCGACGGGCAGATATCGCAAGGCGCCGAGCGACGAATAGCCCGTGCCGAAGTCATCGATAGCTACCTTCACGCCCACTTTGCGCAAAGCTGTCAGAACTTGGATCGACCGAGGGACATCGTTCATGATCACTGTCTCGGTGACTTCGAGCGTCAGCCGGGATGCATCGAGCCTGGATTGTTCGAGGGCCTGCGAGACGGTGGCGATCAAGTCCTCGTCCTCGAGCTGGAGAGCCGACAGATTCACACTTATCCCGAGCGGCGGACTGAGACCGTGCATTGCCGCGATGTCATGACAGGCCTGCCGGAGCACCCAAGCTCCGATGGCACCGATGATCCCCGTCGCTTCCGCCACAGGAATGAACTTGTCGGGGCTGAGGAAGCCTCGCTGGGGATGATTCCAACGGACGAGGGCCTCGAGACCCCGGATCGTGACCGTTGAAAGGTCCACTACCGGCTGGTAGTACACGACGAACTCATCACGGTCGAGTGCGCATCGCATGTCGGATTCGGTTCTCAGACTCTCCAGAACAGACGAGTGCATGAGAGGTGAGTACACCTCACAACAGTGGCCACCCTTTGCCTTGGCGGCGTACAACGCCACGCCGGCGTCGCGCAACAGTTCATCCCCGGACGTCTGCTCCGGACGACCGGAGGCAAGTCCTATGGCCGCTTCGACCGAGAGCCTGGTCGAAGCGATCGCGAACGGCTGTCCCAGAGTGGCGATCACCCGTTGCGCAACCTGCTCGATCTCAAGTTGCAGAGCTGGACCTTGCACGAGAACCGCGAATTCGCCACCTGCTATACGAGCGACGGTGTCGACGCCTCGCAAGATCGTCTGCAGCCTTGCCGCAACCAAACGAAGGAGCTCGTCTCCCACTGGATGGCCATGAAGGTCGTTCACCCGCTTGAAGTTGTGGAGGTCTATCAAAAGGACAGTGAGGCCCATGCAGGAGCCTTCTTGCCCTGGACCGCGCTGTCCAGGAACCGGTTGAACAGTGCCCGGTTGGCGAGACCGGTGAGGCCGTCATGAAACGCCTGGTGATTCAGCTCAGAAGTACGTTGTTCAACCTTGGTCTCGAGCTGGCGACTGAGGGCGAGATGATCGAGAAGGACTAGGAACTGGCGGGCCGACATCGTCAAGACCACAACAACGAAGATGATTTGTGAGGTCCCGTCCAGCGAATGATGCGCATAGACCTGCCAGGCTGCTGCTATGGCGACGCCGACCAGTGGGAGGTTCGGTCCCATGAGAGTCAGCACGGTCGGCCGCGTTGTGATCCCGGCAGGTACGACTGGGTGGTTCCACGCCCACAGCGCGCCGAGCGCGATCAGGAAGTAGCCGAGCACCCACCCGGTGTCAGTCGCGTTGCCAATGCCGTAGCGGTGCGCGGCCATCAGGTACGAGAACGAGGTGTCGGCCACAGCACACGACATGAGGCCCGCTGAGACCAAGCCCAGCCTCACTCGTTGGCGGCTCCCAGCTCGTGTAGCCAAGATGATCACCAACGAGGCGATCGCAATGTCGCTCGATGGATAGGCGAGATTGAATATCTCAACAATGACTCCGCCCGATTGGTGTTGGTGCATGGGGCCGAGCACCAGGGTCCAACCGATGAAGAACATTCCCGTCCCGATCAACACGCTGTCGAGCAAGCTCCGCAGAAGCGACGCCCCGGTGCCCAACGCTCCCGGGAACGTCAACATTGCTGCGACCGCGAGAGGCAGAGCCAAAGCCATGCAGACGTCACCCGCCAGCGAGGCGCTGACCAGGTCACCGCGCAAGATGTCGTAGTAGCACCAGACACCGTTCCCGCACACGGTGACGAAGAGGGAGGCAGTCAAGAGAGCCCAACCCGTCCACCGTTGCCTGCAGCGACGAGCTGCTGAGGCGCACATTGCCGTCGCCACGAGCCCGGCCAGAAGCTGGACGGCATTGTCCAGCACGTTCGTCATGCGGCGCGCACCCAGAACGATCATCCAAACCAGGAAGAGCATGCTCAGAAGTCCGAAGGCGGCGGCGAACAGCCAGAATCGCCGGTTGTCGCGTCGGTCTGCGACCTCAGCCTCTTTCGTCAGCGCCGCGGCAGGATTTGGCAGCTGCTCTGTCCCTGTTCGATCGCCGGGACGGGTCTTGGGGTGCTGGTTGCGCAGGCTCGTGTCCCGATCGACGACCGCCTGGTCGGTACTGATGACCATCGGTTACCAGCACCTGAGATCCAGAACCAAGGGGCGGGTCGTTGAGGCTGTCGCGCTCCTGACTGTGACATCAGGGCTGTTCACGATTTGATCGACCACCGGCGAGCCCGGGCCTGCGAGCAGTCCTTCATGCAATTGGGTTGTGCCCGCGCGCGAGGTCACGCGAGCAGTATCGACATCGCCCCATCGACGGAGGACAAAGGGGGGAATCAATCACCCGCGCGGTCACCCCCCTCCGCGGATCTCACAAGGAGCTCGTTGACTGCCGTCCTTCGGGGTAATGTTCGGCAAGTCCCGCACGGGTCGCCGGAATCGAACAGAGATAGAGTTCGGCTCGGCTCGGCATCAGGTCGTCCGAGCGACCGACCAAAAAGTGGTGAGGCGTCAGCCCGCCGCGGTCTAGCAATGAAGGAGGAACCTCATCATGGCGGCAAGCCTGACACCGCCTGTCGCGGTCATCGGGCTCGGCCGCATGGGCGCGGGCATCGGGCAGAGCCTGCTGCGTAAGAGGCGAGAGCTCGGCACGCGGAGCACGGGAGGACCGTCATGAAGGCTGCTGTCTATACACGAACGGGAGCAGCGCGCGACGTGCTGCACCTCGAGGACGTTGACCGTCCCGAGCCGGCGGCCGGCGAGGTCCGGGTTCGGGTCTGCGTGTCCGGGGTCAACCCGACCGACTACAAGACTCGTTCGGGCGCAACGGCGCGGCCTATCGATGGGTTCCAGATCCCCAACCAGGATGGAGCCGGGATCGTCGATGCGGTGGGTGAGAGCGTCGACCCAGCCCGGGTTGGCCAAGAGGTGTGGATCTGGTTCGCCGCCACTCGCCGCTGGGGAACGGCCGCTCAGTGGACGGTGGTCCCCCAGGAGCAAGCCGTTCCCTTGCCGGCTGGCGCCTCGATGGACCTCGGGGCGAGCCTCGGCGTGCCCGCCATGACTGCGCACCGCTGCCTGCACGCAGATGGCCCGATAACCGGCAAGTCGGTGCTCGTCGCTGGCGGGGCCGGGGCGGTCGGTCACTTCGCTATCGAGCTGGCCCGCCACGACAGAGCCCGGGTCGCCACGACAGTGAGCAGCACGGACAAGGCCCGCTTGGCAGCTGCTGCCGGAGCGGACCTCGTCGTCAACTACCGCAAGGACGACGCCCGCGAGCGGCTCCGTCGATTCGCCGCGCCAATGGACCGAATCGTGGAGGTGAACCTCGCCGCAAACCTCGAGCTCGACCTCAGCCTCTCCGGTGCGACAACCACGATCGTGACCTTCGCGGCCACTGCCGAGGATCCCGCCCTCCCGGTGCGAGCGTGCATGAACGCCAACGTAACCCTCCGCTTCGTGCTGCTCTACGGGGTGCCGAAAGACGAACTGACGCGCGCCGCCGACGACATCAATCGGGCGATCGTCGCCGGAGCTCTGACCGAGCTGCCGGTCCACCGCTTTTCCTTCGACGACATCGCAGCCGCCCATGAAGCGGTCGAGGCTGGCATCGTCGGCAAGGTTCTCGTCGACATCGAATGACACCGAGTGACTGGAGGGCCTTGACAACTACACGGCGCCATACATGGGCCAGCCGCACCCAACAAGATTCTCTGGTGACCGATGATGCCGTGGCTGAGCGGCCTTGTGTCCTTTCAGGCCAGAGGGACCTTGCGGTCTTCTGAAAGCTGTCTAAGTTCAGGCCGACTCGTCGGAATCAAGGGCCTCTCAAAGCCTCGCTGACGAACGCCAGCGCTGCGGAAGACCCTTGACACCGACCTCCGAGTCGTCTGCTCTAGCCGAAGCCACGACGCACCGCCCGAGTTGTCGGCCGGCGGACTTCCGGAAAGAAAAGGTCAACCGTGCAACGCGGCTGCTATCTCAGCGCAAGCTTTGTGCCGAAGAATCCGTTCACACGAATCTTCTCAACGACGAAGTCTCCGCTCACTGGCTCCAGCCCCTCGACAGGGGCAGCTCCCCAGGTTCCTCGGACAAGGGCGTTCACATCCTTCAGACCCTTGAAAAGGTGCGCGTTCACCTTGAGTCCCACTGCCCCAGGCTCCACGATGTAGTGCACGTGGATGACGGGTGCTCCCTGGCGGCGAGCTTCGGCCACAAGCAGCGCACGTTCGCCACAACATTCTGGGATTTGGCGTACAAATGTGCCCCGGAATCGGCCTATGCACCACCATCGCTGAGCACGTCGTTCTGCATATCCTGAATAGTCAGCGCCATCTTTGACGGCTCGATCCGAAACCTCTCATCTGCAGTCATCGTTCTCCTTAGTTCATGTACGACAAGCGGTTACCACCAACGCGCAACTGAACCGAATACAGCGAGGTAGAGGCGCAAATGAACAGTGTCTTCCAGTCGGCATGACCGAAGTTGATGTTGCCGACGTTCTCGGGAACAGGTATCCGCCCTAGCAGCTTGGCACTCGGGCCGATGACCCAGACTCCGCCCGGCCCGGTCACGTAGATATTCCCGCGCTCGTCGCACTTCATCCCGTCAGGTATGCCCTCCTCTATATCTCCAAACCCGATCTTGTCGAAGAAGATCGACCCGTTGCCGATGGACCCGTCGGCTGCGACGTCAAAGACCCTGATTTGTGCACGCGGACTGTCATTGATATAGAGGAGCGACTCGTCGGGCGAGAAGCAAAGGCCGTTCGGCTGCTCGAAGTCATCTACCAGCAGCTGGAGAGCGCCACCCGACGGCGCCACCCGGTACACGCCCTGGAACGAAAGATCTTGCGCTCGTTCTACACCGAAGCCTGGCATCCGACCATAGGTGGGATCGCTGAAATAGATGCTGCCGTCGGAGGAAACCACCACGTCGTTTGGACTGTTGAGCTCATGGCCGTCGAAGTGCGACGCGACTGTCTCGCGAGTTCCGTCGACCCGCTCGCGAACGACCGAACTCGTCGCATGCTCGCAAACGAGCAGGTCACCGCTCACCTCGTAGGTCATGCCATTGCCTTTGTTGCTCGGTTGCATCACCACGCGTACGCCGTCCTGCGCGTCCCAACGGCGCCGCGTGTCACCGGGCATATCGCTAAAAAGCAGAAACCGGCCGGCACTGTTCCACACGGGACCCTCGGTGAAGGTAAATCCCGTACCCAGCTTCTCAACCTGTGAGCTCTCTGGGACCAACTCGTAGAAATCAGCGATGTTATGAATGTCCATTATCTGCCTCTTTGTCTTGGATAAGGAGACAGAAGGCTACTAGAAACGCCCTCATCTTCATCGACCTTGATCATTTCAAGTCGGTCAACGACTGATTCGGCCACGCGGCCGGTGACCGGCTCCTGACCGAAACGGCCGACCGCCTTCGTGGAGCAGCGCGCAAGGGCGACACTGTCGGCCGCGTCGGCGGTGACGAGTTCATTGTCATCTGCCCAAGTGTCCACAGCGCAGCTCAGGCGATCAGGGTCGCCGAGCGCGTGGCTGCGGCCACCACCGCCACCGTCGATGTCGGCAACGTCGTGGTCGAGCTGCGGACGAGCGTCGGCGTCGCCTGGACGACCAAAGCGCTCGACGCTGACGCCTTCATCGCCCGGGCCGACTCCGCGATGTCCGAATCAAAACGGGCGTCCCGCAAGGGCGTGACGCTGTTCGCAGCCGACTCGGACGCAAGCCCGGCTCCAGGTCGTCGCGAACCCACGAGCCGCGGGTGAGCTCACACGACAAGTCGTCGCAGATGATCAAGTCAAGACGTGCCAGGTGGCGCGAGTCATGCGGCCTCTAGCAGCACCGCCATACCCTGGCCGCTGCCGACGCACATCGTCACGACGCCGCGTCGCAAGCCGCGCCGGCGCAACTCGTGCAGGAGCTTGAGGACCAGGACGAGGCCAGTCGCGCCGACCGGGTGCCCGAGGGCTATCGCACCACCGTTCACGTTCACCTTCGCCTCGTCTAGCTTCAGCTCACGGATGACCGCGAGAGTCGAGGACGCGAAGGCCTCGTTGAGCTCGATCAAGTCGATGTCCGCCACGTCGAGACTGGCTCGTTGTAGCAGCTTGCGGACTGCAGGGATCGGGCCCGTTCCGAACAAGGTGGGCTCCACTCCAGCCGAAGCCCAACCGGTCACGTAGCCATCCACCGCATACCCGCGGTCTCGCGCCACGGTTTCGGTGCACAGGAGGAAGGCCGCCGCCCCGTCGTTGATACCGGACGAGTTGCCAGCTGTAACCGTGCCCTGGGGATCGAACGCCGGCTTCAGCTTCGCGAGGGCCTCGAGCGTCACTCCCCTTCTTGGATGCTCGTCGACCGAGAACCAATTCGGCACCGCACCTTTCTTCGCGATATCGATCGGCACGATCGCGTCGGCGAACCACCCCGCGTCTATCGCCTCGAGCGCACGGCGCTGACTCTCGACAGCCCAACGGTCCTGGTCCTCGCGAGAGATCCTGTAATCGGCCGCGACCTTCTCGGCCATCGGGCCGGCGTCCCCGAGCACGTAATCTGCAAGGAAGTCGATGAGGACTCCGTTGCCTAGCCGGTAGCCCCTGCGGGCCTTCTCGAGCAGGTAGGGGGTGTTGCTCATGGATTCCGTCCCCGCGGCGACCCCAACCTCGACGTCGTCGCGAAGCAGGTCCTGGCTGAGGCTCGTGATCGCCCGAAGGCCGGAGGAGCAGTTCATGTTGATGCTGTAGTCGTCCGCCTCGACGGGGATCCCCGCCCGCAAGAGGACGTGACGGGCCGGATTTCCCCCCCGGGTGACCTGAATGTTCTCGCCGAGCACCACGCGTTGCACCTGAGCGGGCTCAGCGCCTGCGCGCGCGAGGCATCCCTTCACCACTTCGGCACCGAGGTCCAACGCCGAGACCTCCTGCAGCGAGCCGCCGAACTTGCCTATAGCCGTACGCACGCCACCAGAGAGAGCTATCCGTTGTTCTGTCATTTGCGTCTACTTCTCCTTTGACATCTGTTTGGAACGGTCCATCACCACACCAGTCCCCCGCCGACCTCGATGACCTGGCCGGTTATGTATTTCGCCGTATCGCTGCCCAGAAATGCAACGAGACCAGCGACGTCAGCCGGCTCACCGGCATGACCAAGCGGTATCCGGGCCACGACGGCGTCCCACATCTCCTGGGACAATGCCCGCGTCATGTCGGTCTCTATGAAGCCAGGGCAGATCGCGTTCGCCCTCACCTGGAAGCGACCACCTTCCCGGGCCGTCGTCAACATGAGGCCGACGAGGCCCGCCTTGGCCGACGCGTAGTTCGCCTGTCCGAGACTGCCGCGCCAACTGAGCGACGAGATGCCGACTATCGAGCCGCCGGTGGGTTGCTGCCTCATGACCTGCAAGGCTTTGCGCGTCGCATAGAACGCCCCGGTCAGATCGACGGCAAGCACATCGTCCCACTGCTCGTCTGTCATCTTGTGCAACATGGTGTCGCGATTGATCCCGGCGCAGTTGACCAGGATGTCGAGATGGCCGTGGGACGCGACAACGCTGTCGATCACCGATTCCATCTCGCCTTTCTTCGCGACGTCGCCGACCACACCTTCGACGGCAAGGCCCGAGTCGTGGAGCAACGTGCCGAGGTCGCGCACGTTGTCGGCGTTGATGTCACCGAAGACAACGGTGGCCCCGTCTCCGGCCAGATGCTCGACGATCGCCCTGCCGATCCCACGACCGCCACCCGTGACAACTGCGACTTTGCCTTGTAGGTTCATCAGTTACCGCTCCTGCCTTCCTTCTAGGGCCGTCCTGACACTCTGCAGATTGCGACTCCTCGGTCCGTCACAGGTCCGCCGTGAGGAGCATGCCGCCGTCGACGATCAGCAAAGTCCCCGTCACGTAGTCCGCGTCGGGGCCGACTAGAAACGAGACCGCGCCGGCGACGTCGCTCGGCTTCCCGGCATGTCCCAAGGGAATTCTCGGCACGATGTAGTCGACGTATTCCTCCGAGGCGCCCCCGGCCAGATTCGTGACTATGAAGCCTGGTCCGACCGCATTGACCGTGATGCCATACGGCGCGAGCTCACGCGCCAGGCTGCGCGTCAACATGAGCAGGCCTCCCTTGGAGGCGTCGTAGTCGGTCACATTTGTGCCCGGTGCCACCGAGTGCACCGATGCGACCGTGACGATCCGCCCTGGGGTGCCGGCACGTACCATCTCGCGGGCTACGGCTCGCGTGCAGATGAACGACCCCGTCAAGTTGACATCGACGGTGCGGCGCCATTGCTCGATCGGAAGCTCCAATACCGGAGTGACCGAGAGCACACCGGCGTTGCTGACGAGGACCCTTATCTCGCTGCCGTTTGTGACGATGTCTGCGACAACCGCCTCGAAACGTCTGGCGTCGGTGACGTCAACCACGTATGTTCCGGAACTGCCGGTGCCGCTGACCTCCTCGATCAGCTTCTCGGTCTCCTGCAGACCGTCTTCGTTGATGTCGATGATCGCAAGATCCCACTTCTCTTTGGCTAGGCGAAGTGCCACCGCCCGCCCGATGCCCGATCCCGCGCCTGTCACCATCGCTATGCCCGCGCTGGAGCTGATGCTCGTACCCGGGTCTGCGCTCATCGTGCCGGCACGCTCCGTTCTGCGCCCGATGAGCCGGGACCCGGCGCGCCTGCAGCGAGGCCCGCGTCAGCAATGACCTTGCAGTCCACGACCGCGACCCCGTGTGGTAGGGCAACCAAGGGATTGACGTCCACGGCGAGAACGGTCGGATCCACGATCAGTTCGGACACTGCCAGTATCGAGTCCACGATTGCACAGCGGTCGAGCAGGCCGCCGTCCGCGCGCGACTGGACCACGGCCGCACATGGCGAGCTCACGATCAGAGACTCGGCCTGGGCCCGCGTCAAAGGGGCCAGCGCCACAGCGACTTGGCCGACCTCCTCGACGTGGATTCCGCCGAGGCCGAAAATGACGATAGGCCCGAACTGCTGGTCCCGGAGACCTCCGAGGAAGAGCTCCAGGCCCCCTTCGACCATGGCCTGCACGACTACGCCTTGGCAGTCGATTCCGAGCTCATCGGCTTGGAGCATCAAGGCCCGCCAAGCTTCGCGGGCGGCCTCTTCGCTCTTGAGTCCGAGAGCGACACCACCGAGGCGGGCCCGATGAGCGACATCGGCGTCCCACTTCAATGCCACCGGGTAGCCGAGCTTGTCGGCTGCGGCGGTGACTTCTTCCTCGTCAGCCGCAGTGACTGAATCCCAGCCTGGCAACCCTACGGCGTGTAGTCGCCCCAGGGCCACGGCGTGCGGCAGCTGGACACCCTCTCTCTGGCCGAGGACCAGCGCAGTGGCACCTGCCACCGTCCCCACCGATCCGTCATGGTGTATCGAGGCTGCATTCGGGCTCCGCTTGCTCTCGTCCTCCTTGGCCTGGCCGCGTCTTAAGAGCAGGCTAACGGCGCGCATTGCCGGGTGGAGACCCATCAGGCATGCAACATGGTGTTCCTCCAGGTAGTCACGCGCGACCGAGTCGACGCTTCCGGTCGTGAGCGAGATGACAACAACCGGCTTGCCGGCTTCGACCCCCGCACGGTGCGCAGCCATGACACCGTCGACGAAAGCGGGCGCGCTCTGAGCCGACTCCTCCCAGCCGTTCTTGGCGTCATAGGAGGCGAGCAGCACGTCCACGTCGGGATCGAGCGCCATGACCCTCGCCGCGGCATAGTGCGTCTTGACGTCGCCCTCGAAGATGCCCGCTCCTGTCGTGTCCAACGGGTTGGCCACTGTGGCGAACGGCGGAAGCAACGCCTGCAGCTCGTCCTTGGCCGCGTCGCCCAACTCGGCGAGCTCCAATTGGTTCTCCTCGACAGCATCGGCCAGGAGCAGCCGCTCTCCTCCCGATGTCGTGATGACACCAACGTGACGGCCGGCGAGATCCGGGCTTCGGCTTCCGAGCTCGATCAGCGCAAGAAACTCCTCGAGGTCCTTCGCCAGCAAGACGCCCGAGCTGGAGAACAGGCTGTCTTGGACGAGGGCGGAACCAGCGAGCGCGCCGGTGTGCGTCCGCGCTGCTCGTCCTCCGAGTCTGGTGCGCCCAGCTTTGAGAAGAACGACGAGCTTTCCCTTCTCGTTGGCAGACTGGATCGCGGACAGCACGTCTCTGCCGTCGTCGAAGCCCTCGACATAGCAGGCGATGACCTCCACGAGAGACTTCGTCGCGAAGTACGCGACGAAGTCGGCAAGGCCCAGGTCCGCCTGGTTTCCCATTGTCACCACGTGACTGAAGCTGATGCGCCGCTCGGCCGCCGCGCCCGCCAAGGTGCAAGCCAGTGCGCCGCTGTTGGAAACGAGGGCGACATTCCCAAAGTGCTTCTGCTCCACAAGTGGCCCGCTGTAGGGGGCGAAGCACTCCGCATAATTGGCGAAGCCGAGGCAATTCGGGCCGACGAGCGACATGGATCCGCGGGCGGCGAGGAGCTCGGTCTCGAGCTTCGCGCCGTCCCCACCGGTCTCGCGGAAGCCCGCCGCGAGCAGGACTGCCCCTGGGATTCCGAGAGCCGAGGCCGCGCGCACGACCTCGACGGTCGCACGCTGATTGACCGCGACAACGACCAGCTCAGGGACCTCCGGCAGCTCCTCGAGACTAGCGAAGGCCTGCACGCCGTTTACGAGCCGACGCGACTTGTTGATGAGGAATACACGGCCGCCGAAACCGACCGCTCCGAGGTTCCGAACCACGTTGCGCCCAGGGCCCGACGAGTCCGAGGCTCCGACCACGGCCACAGAGCGCGCCTCCATGAGCCCTGCGACTCTCTCCAGGCTCCGCCGGCGGGTCAAGCTCGCCTCAGAAGAACCCATGGTCACCTACACACCATCCCCCCGTTGACCCCCAAGACCCGCCCGGTCATGTAGCCCGCTCCGTCGGACAGCAAGAAGCTGATCGTCGCTGCCACCTCCTCGGGCCGGCCGTAGCGGCGAAGGGGAATCTTGGTCAGCTCGTGGGCCCGAATCTCGTCGCTGTCCCCCGCTGTCATCGGCGTGTCGACGAGACCGGGCGCTACCACGTTCACCGTGACACCCGCCTCTGCCTCCTCGAGTGCGAGCGACATGCTGTAGCCGATCAAGGCGGCCTTGGCCGCGCAATAGTGGCTGAAGCCGACGGAGCCGACCTCTGCACAATAAGAGGAGACGTTCACGATCCGTCCGAACCCGACCTCTTCCATACCATCCAGTGTGGCGAGCACGCAATGCACCGCGCCGATGACATGGACGTCGAACATCTCACGCCAATCGGCTACCGGGATATCGCGGAACAGTCTCTTGGCGCTCCCGATTCCCGCATTGTTGACGACGCCTAGAACTGGACCCAATCGTGAAGCATCCTTGACTGCCTCCTGGACGTCCTTCAGCGACGTGACATCTAGGCAATAGCTGGCAATCCGATCGGTCCATTCCTCGGTTTCCGATCTGAACGTCTTGAGACGGGACTCGTCTCGGTCACATGCTGCGACGTTCCAGCCCGAGTCCAAGAGCGCGAGCACGTCTGCTTTTCCCATACCTCCCGCCGCGCCGGTCACCACCGCAACCTTTCTTTCGGGCGAAGAGCTCATGGCATCTACATCTCCCTTTGTTTCAGCTCAGACCTCATGGGCTGACCTCGGCGGTACGGCTCCACGGGACAAGCAATCTCTCGACCAGGACCACCAGCCCGAATGCGACAAGCACGAGCACAGACGAGGCAACGATCGACGCCCAGAGAAGCGGCGTGTCGAATTGGTACGTCGAGTTGATGATCATGTAGCCAAGCCCAGTATCGCTACTGATCCACTCGACGATGATGGCGCCCACCATGCTCGCACTTGCGGTAATACGCAGGCCCGCGAACAAGTAGGGCAGCGAAGTCGGCCACCGAAGCTTTGCCAGAACTTTCCAGCGGCTGGCATTGACGCTCCTGAACAGTTGCAGCATGTTCGGATCCACCGCTGCAAGGCCGCGCATCATGTTGACGAGCGTCGGGAAGAACGAAATGATGGCGGTCATCACGACCTTGGTCGTGAAGCCGCTGCCAAGTGTGACTATCGCAATGGGCGCCAAAGCTACGAGCGGGATACTCTGCAGGATGATGGCCAACGGATAAAGCGCTCGTCGCGCCGCGCTGACGTGCACGAACCATATGGACATCAGTACTGCGAGACCGTTCCCGATCGCGAAGCCCGTAGCCGCTTGGGCGATCGTGGGCACGGAGTTATCGGCAATAGACCGGAAGTTGTCCTTGAACGTCGAGGCGATCTTCAACGGCGACGGAATGAAGTACGGCTTCAAACCCAGCCACACCACAAGCAGCTGCCACAGGGCGAGAATGGCGACCACGACGACCAGGGGTATGAGCCATGACGAGGCGCGCTTCGCGGCCCGCGTTCTCAGATCCGACCGGCGTTCTCCGCGAGGACTGTCCCCAACAAGCGCCTCAACGGCTCTTTCGTCTGCGGCACTGGGCGTGTCAGTGAATGAGGACTTCACGCAGATACCTTCTTAGCTGTAGGAATTCCGGGGACACCCTCAAGGCGTCGGTTCTCGGCCTGGGCAGATTGACCTCGACACGTTCGATGATCCTTCCCGGTGCCGGACTCATCACCATCACCGTGTCGGAAAGGAACACCGCCTCTTCGATGTGGTGTGTCACGAAGAGAACCGAACAGTGCCGTTCCACCCAGATACGCAACAGCTCACTGTTCAAGAGCTCCCGCTGGAACTCGTCCAAAGCCGAGAACGGCTCGTCCATGAGCAGGATCGCCGGTTCCAAGGCGAGCGCCCTCGCGATGGAGACTCGCTGTCGCATGCCACCCGACAGCTGGTCAGGCCGGAAATCTTCGCACCCGCGGAGCCCCACCAGTTCCAAGAGCTCCTTCGCCCTGGACCGACGTTCATTGGCTGGTAGGCCGACCAGCTCGGTCAGGAGCTCCACATTCTCCTGCACGGTGCGCCACGGCAGAAGGACGGGGTCCTGGAACACAAATCCGAAGCGATGAGCCCGCTGCGCGGTAATCGGCGAGTCGCCCTCGACAAGAACACTTCCCGAGGTCGGGTCCAAGATCCCGGCCACAATCCGCAGCAGCGTCGACTTCCCGCAGCCCGAGGGTCCAATGAGGCTGACGAACTGTCCTTGTTGCATCGAGATCGACACGCCCTCGAGCGCCCGCAGCGGAGGACGCCCCGGATAGCTCAATCCGACATCGGCCAGTTCCACGAGAGAGCCGGGATCGGCGAGCCCAAGGGCTGCGCCGATCCCCGNNCCGGAGAAACCGTCTTTGCACGGATCAAGATCTCCTGAGTCATGACGTCGGCGAGAGTGACGTTTGAACCTGCTTTGAGGGACGACGCAGCCTTTGCTGCGTTGATGGCCGCTTGCATGACACCTTTGTCGATCCACATCAGGCCGTTCTTCTTGGTCAAGGCGTTCGTCAGCATCGGGATCTGAGCTGTCATCTGCAACTGCTGCTGCTTGGTGTTCTGTCCTGACGGGTAGTCCTTGAGCGTGATGGTCACGGCCTCCGACGGGTTCGCCAGCGCGTAAGCCCACCCCTCCTGCGATGCCCGGGTGAAGCGCGCGAGCAGGTCTGGCTGGGAGCTCAAAGTCGAATTCAGCGCGATAAGGCAGTCCCCGTATCCCGGAAGCCCGATGTCGGAGAACGAGTAGCAGCGCGTCTTGATGCCTTGCATCGAGAGAGCGATCGGCTCGTTGAAAACGTAAGCGGTGTAGGCGTCAATCTT
>PMVZ01000048.1 GCA_003166375.1 Acidimicrobiaceae bacterium
CAGCCCTGGTGGTGTGCGGCCCGGGCGAGGGGACGGTGGTGCGGCCATCTGCAGGCCACCCAGACCGGCAGTGGTTGTTGCACCGGTCTAGGAAGAAACGCAGCGCTGTGCACCGTGATCCGCGCGCCCTCGAACTCGACCGGCTCGCCCGACCAAAAGCGCCTGAGGACCTCGAGTGAGTCGTCGAGGAAAAGGGCCCTCTCCAACGGGTCGACGATTTCGCCCGAGAACGAGCTGAACTCCTTCCGTTCGTCGTGGCCGAGGCCGACACCGACGACGAGGCGGCCCTCCGAGAGCTGGTCGAGCGTCGCGGTCTGCCGGGCGAGCACCCATGGACGCCGGCGGGGGAGCGGCGTGACCATCATCCCCAAGCGGATCCGCTCGGTCGCCTGCGCGATGGCAGCCGCCATGACGAAAGAGTCGGCGACGGCCATCCCCGGGATCGTGAGCATGTGGTCCCACAGGTACAAGCCGTCCCACCCCGCCTGCTCCGCCGACTGCGCCAGCGCGACTAGGCGCTTTGGTTCCGCGAACTCGGCGAATGGAGGGAGGAAGACGCCGTAGGAAAGGGGTCTGTTTCTTGGGTGATGCTCTATAGGCTCTTCGTGTGCCATAAGGCCGGGACGGTACTCGATCAGGCCCGAGCGCGCCGCTTGCAGTCGCGGATTCGAGACACTGGCCCTCGCACACCCGTCCTTACCTGCAGATACGCGGTCGGGACTCCTACGCCTAGCACCGGTTAAGTGAGATCCGCCGAACGCGTTGTCCGGCGGGGACCGTGTCTGAGCAATGTGAGCGCGATCCCAGCGAGAGCCCATGCGCCCAGCACAATCAGCGGTCCTGCGGCCTTGGCGCCGTCGAAGAAAGCGACTGATCTCAGGCCGGTGTTGGCGGCCCCGACGGGTAGATACTGGGCGAGCTGTCCCCACGGGGTCGGCATGAGTTGCCAGGCGGTGGTCGCCCCTGAGAATGCGAAGCCGAAGAACCACGCCACGAAGAGGATGACGAGGATTCCCCCGATCCCGGCGATGGCAGCCAGCCCGCAGGCGACAGCGGCGATCGCCCCGGCACCCAAGGTGACCACCAGTTCGTTGGACAACCAGGAGCCGGTCAAGCCTCCGAGCAAGCCTTGAATGGCCACCGTAGCGAACAGACCTGCGAGGATGCCATAGCCGACCAGCCCCATCAGGCGTGTGCGCCGGTTACGGGACAGGAGCCCGATGACCGCACCGGCGGCGATCGAGGTCATCGTCAAGGGGATCAGGGCGGTGGGAATCGCGGTCCCTTTAGGGTCGTCGACGGGGTTCGGCGCCAGGTCGGTGATAGTCACGGTGGCATGCGGGAGAACGTGCGCGATGGCGGCGGGCACGGCTTGGGTCAGCATCTGCGCAACGGTCGGGCTCGCTTCCGAGGCTGTGTAGAGGGTGGCGCTTGTCGCGGACAGGGAGACAGCGGCGTAGACCTGCCGGCCGGTGACCGCGGCGCGGGCCGCCGCAGCGTCGGGCAGGAAGATGACCGTGAACGCGCCTGGCTCGGACTGCTCGAGGCCGTGGGCCAGTCCTCTCGCGGCCGCCATGGGACCGCTGACCGCGAGTGGTAGATCGTGCGGTGTCGCGCGGGACGATGACCAGGCGAACATCAGAACCAGTAGGAACTGCGCCACAACGATCGCGCTCACAGCCAGCAGCACTACGGCGGTGGAACGCCGCCCCACACCGCTAGGGCGTTGGACACCGGTCTGCGATGTGTCTGACATGACCCTCCAGTGAAGGCGAGCGAGCGTTCATCATGGAGTCTGCCTCTCCGAGACGACGGCGTCGAGGACGCGGCGCGTGGTCTTTCGGAAACCAATGGTTTGCATGAGACGCCGGTGGACGACATGGCGGAGGTGCACGTCGTGCCCGAGAGGCTGAAGTTCGGCTTCTTGGGCACGCGCGCTATCGGATCGGGTGTCCGCTATGGTCTGCGCCGGATCAGGTGCCTGTCACCGATCAGACAGCGACCGGTACAGCGACGAGGCAGCAGCTCATTACTTGACGACGGTGAGGGTCTCCTTTGTAAACGAGCCGGCGAACTTCGAGCTGCCGCCATAGGTCGCGACGAGTTTGTAGGTGCCCGCCGTCTTGAACTCCTTGGCCGACAGCCCGCACGATCCCTTGCCCGACAAGAGCGTGATCGTACACAGGCTTGCCTTGCCCTGGCTGATCGTGACCGTCCCGGTAGGCGTCGGGGCGGCGAACTCGGGCGATACCTTGACCGACATCACCTCGACCTGCTCGTCTCCGTAGGTCACCTTGGTCGCGGAGAGCGTGAGGACGGTCTTGGAGGCGCTCTTGACGGTCACCGTCCCGGTGAGCGTCAGGGTCTCCTTGTTCGTACCGGGGCCCGTCGCAGTGACCTTGCAGGCACCGAGCGGTGCGTNNGTGGTGAACTTCTTGACGTTGCAAACGTTGATCCTGACATCTGCGCCAGCCGTGAACCCCTTGCCGGTGATGATGACCGTCGCCCCGCGAACGACCGTGTTCGGCATCACCTTCAACGTTCCCGTCTGGGGGGCGCTCTTGACGATCACCGTCGTGGTGAGCGTCAAGGTCTGCTTGTTCGTACCGAGGCCCGTCGCAGTGATCTTGCAGGCACCGAGCGGTGCGT
>PMVZ01000187.1 GCA_003166375.1 Acidimicrobiaceae bacterium
CCGGCGCGCCGTACGGCCGAGCATGTCCCGTCTCGCCTCGACGGGTAGATCGGCCGCGACCCGCAGCCACGCTTGCATGAAGGTGTGAAAGTCGCTCCAAATGCTCTCGATCGGGAAATTGCTCCCGAACATGCAGCGCTCGGAACCGAACATGCCGACCGTCGTCGTGGTGACAAGCCGGATCAGCTCCTCGTCCACGCGGTGGACGAACGTGCCTATACCCGAGAGCTTGACCATTACGTTCGGCAACGGCGCAAGCAGCTCGAGGCCCGAACGCCACGGTGCGACGTGGCGTTGCCCGGCGCTCTCGAGCATCCCGGCATGGACGAGCACGAAGGTCGTGCCCGGGAAGTCTGAGACCAACCGGGCTGCGTCGGCCATCTGGGGCGGGAACACCTGGAGCTCGAAGAGCCAGCCCAGGTCGGCGAGCAGCCCGATGTTGGACCGGAAGACCGGGTCGTGCATACGTGCAGGGCCCGAGGCGTAGCGGAACCGCTCGTTCTCGTGCCAGTGCAGTTGGAGGCGCGTGCCGCGCAGCAGCGGCGAAACAGCGATCTGCTGCTGGAACACCTCGCCGGCACCCGGGTCGAACAGGTCGGCAGACCCGACGACAGCGTGTGGCCAGCCAGTCGCGTCATGGACACCTTGGACCCAGCGGACCTCGTCCACAACCCGGTCGAGCGCCCAGTTCGGCTGGACGTAGACAGCGGCATCGACGCCCTCTGCGGTCACGTCTCGCACGTACTCGTCGACGAGATAGTCGCGACGTACGGCTTCGTACGGCCCGAAGATGCGAGGCACCATCGGCCCCTGGAGCCAGGGCAGATCGGCCATGCGCCAGATGTGGTGGTGACTGTCGACGACGTCTGGCACCCCGAGCTCAGCCGGTCTGAGCGGCTCCGTTGTCTTCATCAGTGCCCCGCGTTCGCCTTCACTTTGTGTCCACTGTTGATCGGGTCGCGCGTACTGAGCGGCGCGGCCCTGCCTCAACCGCAGATAGCCGCCGCACCGCGTCGACGGCCGAGGCGAGATCGCAAACGCCGACGAGGTCGTCCAGATCGCCCACCACCGCCGCCATGCCCCGCGTGAGCGGCTGGTAATTCGCGTCGCACGCGAGCGGCGACCACCACACAACTCTGTGCGCCAGCCGAGCGAGCCGTTCCACGGCCGTCGCCATCGCCCTTGGGTCACCACGCTCGAGGCCGTCCGAAACAATCAGCACCAAGGCGTCGCGCGCCGTCGCTGTACGTCGCGCGTCTGCGAGGAGCTCCTCGAGCGCCCGCCCGATCCGCGTGCCGCCGTTGAGGTCCAGCACGACGTCCGCGAGGCCGTCCAACGCGGAGTCGACGTCGCGCTTGGCCAACTGTCGCGTGACACGGGTGAGACGCGTGCCGAACGTGTACACCTCGCAGCGCGGCACGGTGCGGACGAGCGCGTGCGCAAAGCGCAGCGCGTCGCCCGAGCTCTGGCGCAGCGAGCCCGAGACGTCGACGAGCAATAGCACCCGGCGCGGCCGTCGCAGCCGGTCGCGCCACTGCAGTCGTACCAAGTCCCCACCGCTTCGGCCTGCGGCGCGCAAGACCCGTCGCAGGTCGAGGCGCTCACCATGCCGCGCCGGACGGTGCCGGCGGGCACGTTCGGTCGGCAGCTCTTCGCTGAGCGCGGCCTCCGCCTCGGCCAGCAGTCGCCTCTTTGCAATCGATGTGGCCGGGAAGGCGCCTCTGCTGCGCACCTCGTCGACGCTGGCCTCGTGCCCAGCACCCTTGCGCCGGCCGACAGCGTCGCCCTCGGCGCCGGCGACAACGCGTCCGCGGCGCGACACCGACAGGCGTGGCGGCGGGCGCCCGGCAGGGGGCGCCAGCGGGACGAGCCCGCCGCCGAACCACGCCGCGAAGACGCTGTCGAAGGCTTCCACCTCTTCGAGAGCACGCACGAGAGTTACGCGCGCCGCCCAGTAGAGCTCGCTCGGCGAGGACGGCCGCAGAAGCGCAACAGCTCGGAGGAAGTCAACCTGCCTTTGGACACCGGAGACCACACCCGCTCGCGCGAGAGCCGTGACGAACCCTTGCAGGTGTTCGACGGCCAGATGCTCTGCCTGGCGGGCCGCGGTCCTCACAACCGGCTCCCGGGGGCGGTCCTCAGCACCTGGATCTCGGCGACTGCCGTCTCCACGTCGTCCTGGTCCTTCAAGAGGAGACCGAGCGAGCGCCGCAACGCGTCGGGCCACGCGTGACCCTGCTGGACGAGCGCTGAGACGCCCCGCGCCCAGTCGATCGTCTCGGCGGTCCCGGGGCGTTTCACAAGCCTCAGCGAGCGGACGGCCAGTACTGCCTCCACCAGAGCCTTGGCTGCGGCCTCGTCGACTCCGGGGGCGTGGGCACGGATGATCTCACGCTCACGCTCCGGCTCCGGGAAGGGGATCCAGTGGTACATGCAGCGACGCTTGAACGCGTCGTGGAGCTCGCGGGTCCGGTTTGAAGTGATTATCACGAGCGGTGGCTTGTCGGCCCGCACTGTGCCGCGCTCGGGGATCGTTATCTGGAACGCGTCCAGGAACTCGAGCAAGAACGCCTCGAACTCGCTGTCGGATCGGTCGACCTCGTCGATGAGGAGCACCGCCCGGTCACCTGACCTGACAGCTCGCAACAGCGGGCGCTCGAGCAGGAACTCATCCGCGTACAGGTCCCCGACCTGGTCGCCCGCCCGAACGTGCAGCAGCTGGCGGGGGTAGTCCCACTCGTAAAGCGCCTGCGCCGCGTCGAGGCCCTCGTAACACTGGAGCCGGACTAGTTCGCGCCCGAGCAACCCCGCCAGCGATCGCGCCAGCTCCGTCTTGCCGACGCCCGGCTCGCCTTCTACGAGGAGGGGCCGCCCGAGCACCAGCGCCAAGTACACCGCGGTCAGGATCCCGTCGTCGGCGAAGTACCTCTGGCGCAGCAACCCTTCTCGCAGCTGCTCCAGGCTCGGGACGTCATCGGCGATTGGACTGGCTATTTGATCACCGCCCCAAGATGCCATCGAGGCTGCCAGCCACACCACGCTCGGCTTGAACAAATGTCAC
>PMVZ01000177.1 GCA_003166375.1 Acidimicrobiaceae bacterium
CGAGGCCGGATCGGGGCCGATCCTGCGCCCGTATGGGCGCAGCACCCGGTTCACCATCTCAGCGGTCGGCCCTGGCTCGGCGCGCACCCGAGCACCGTCGTCGAGGACCTCGATCGTGGTGAAGCCGTGGCTGCAGTCGGCGATTATCCCCTCGCCGACCGTCTGGCCCGCGAGGCTCGTGCCGCCGGCGCGAAAAGTGACCGGCAGGCGCATCTCGCGGGCGACACCGAGCAGAGCGATCACCTCCTTCTCATTTGCTACGCGAACGACGGCCTTGGGCCGGTACTCGTAGAAGCCACCGTCGCGAGCGTTGACGGTGAGCGTGATCGCGGTCGTGTCGACCCGGCTCTCGGGCAGTACGTCGCACAGACGAGTACCGACGGCATTGGTCGCCATCTTGTGCTCCCTTGGTTGTGACGGGCTGGTCCTGGATGTCGACTCATTCTCGCCTACAGGCGGCAGCGAGCGCCCGTCCGGTGCACAACGCGCGATCGCGTCCCCTTCAAGCCCGGGAAAGGCCCGGGCTTCTCGCCGTTTGAGGAAAGCCTGACGGCGATCGTGTCAACAATCGGCCAACTCACCGGCCGGTTACTTAACCTAACCGCAATAATGTGTTAGCGTCTCTTCTCGCGCACTAACGACTCGGAAGTGGTTCGTGAGGCATAGAAACGTTCTCCGCAGTGTCATGGCGCTTGGAACGAGCGTCGCGTTGGCGTGTGCGCTGTGCTCCTCCGCAGGCGCGGCAGCGCGTGTGCAGACTTCCGATGCCTCCAATGGGAGCGCTTTCGTGGTCGCGAGCACCTCGGGCGTTCAGAATCTCGACCCTGACACGGTCACGAATCTCGTCGACTTCCAGGCGCTCGGGCTCGTGTACGGCCAGCTTGTCCGGTACGACAGAAAGCTGCAGTTAGTGCCTGACCTCGCGACGAGCTGGGCGTTCAGCGACGGGAACCGGGCGATCACCTTCCAGCTGCGAAGAGGCGTGACCTTCGACGACGGCTCGGTCTTCTCTTCGGCCGACGTGGTCGCGTCACTCGATCGGGCGCTAGCTCCGAAGACAGGTGATGCTTCGGCTTCGTACCTATCGGCCGTGAAGTCCATCGTGGCGTCGGGCCGCTACGTCGTGAAGCTCGTGCTCAGCAGGCCTGACTCCTCGATCCTGTCGGGGCTCACATCGGTGAACCTGTCGATGCTCTCGGTCAAGGCCATCACTGCGGGCACGGTCGAGACAAAGCCCGACGGCACGGGACCATACCTTTTCTCCAGTTGGCGCCCTGGCAACTACATGGTCCTGAACGCCAACCGGCATTACTGGGGTGGCAGTGTGAAGCAGGCGACCGTGAAGATCGAGATGATGCCCACGG
The DNA here is from genome assembly GCA_003166375.1 of Acidimicrobiaceae bacterium. Classification (GTDB taxonomy): domain Bacteria; phylum Actinomycetota; class Acidimicrobiia; order Acidimicrobiales; family Bog-793; genus Fen-455. The sequence goes on from PMVZ01000177.1 coordinate 1,365, forward strand.
CGGGCTCGATCGCCACGGCGATCAAGGCGAACGCCGTCCAGCTGGGCCTGCTCACCCAGCCGGGAGTTGCCCAGAGGCTGACCGGCTACAAGGTGCAGAAGGTTCCTGACCTCTCGTACCGGGCCCTCATGCTCCAGGACAGGACTGGCCCGCTCGCAAACGTGAACAACAGGCGGGCGCTCGAGTGTGCCATCAACCGCGAACATGTCATTGATGACGCGGTCTCGGGACAGGGCCGAGTGGCAGGGCCGATCCCCGTCGGGCCGTTCGCCTCAGATCCCGTCTCTGTGGTGTGTCCCACCACGAACCTTGTGGCGGCCAAGAACTATCTCGTGGCGGCTGGTGACCCGTCGGGCTTTTCCTTCACCGCCATCACCTCGGTCGCCCTGGACCCCACGAGCCTTGCTCAGGCACAGGCAGCCCAAAGTGAGTTGGCCCAGGTAGGGATAAAGATGAACATCCAGAATCTGGCCAGTGCTGCTTACGATCAGCTTTGGCTCAGCGGTGATTTCCAGGCGGCTTTTGCCTGGAACGGTGCCGACCCGGACCCCTACACCATGTACGGCCGGTACTTCGGTCAGAAGGCCGACCTTGGAGTGTCCGCCGGGTACAGCTCGCTGAGGCTCCAGAACCTGCTTGCAGAAGGTGAGGCATCGTCTTCGTCCGCGGCCCGCCTGATGTACTACCGCGAGCTTTCGGCGACCCTCACGCGCAACGCTGTCTGGGTGTGGCTCTTCACGACTTATGACTATGCGGTGGTTGGCCACGGTGTCCACGGGTTCACCTTCCTCCCGTCGCTGACCGATTCGCTGCAGACCCTGTCGTCGACGAGCGTTTCCTGAGCACGGCGGGCTCGACCGGCGAGGGGCCCGTCGGTGCTGTCGCGCCGGTGCCACACCGGCAAGCCAAGCTGTAGCGGTGGGCGAGCCTTACAAGAACCGAAAAGGCCGTGGCAGAGGCGCGCGAGACGTACTGACCGCTGCCGACCTCGCCGATCTGCGTGACGGTGTCATCATGGCCAGTGCAGGCCGAGGACGGCCGCCGCCCTTGCCGAGGTGCCCATGGCGGACGTCATCGTCCCCGTGCCGCGATGGATCGACGAGCGTGTGGCAAACGCCTACCTGGCTGGCCGAAATGCCTGACTTTCGGCGGTACCCCGGCTCAGAGCGAGCTCAACACGCCGCCACCCTTGGAGCCCAATGCCTTGGAGAGCGGGCCTGAAACCGTCCCGAATATGGTCGTGAGGTCGCCTTCGGTCAGCATCGTCGCGTCGGCCGGAACCTGGACTGATGCCGCCGGGTGGGAGATGGCGATGACGATGGACCCGGTGGAATTCGGAATGAGGATCTGCAGTTTGCTCACGGACCCTCCCGATACCCAGAGGTTCGTGTGAAGGGAAAGGTCGGTTGGAATCTCGTTGAGGGTCTTCGAAAGCTGCGACGGGGACAGGAACGGCTCGCTCGAATACGTCGACAAAGGCTTGGCGAGACTCTTGAGAATCGACCCGGCGAAGCTTCGAACAGGAAGGCTGAGCGAGTACTCGCCCGGCTTGGTCTGGTGAACGCTCAACCACGTGCGGACCGACTGCACCCAGGAGTCGACGACAGAAGAGCTGATGCCGCTGGCATTCTGCAGACCGGAGATAGAGGAGATAGATGAATAGGCGCTTGGGAGCTGAGGGGCGAGTTGGTGGCCTAGAGCAGCGAGCGTGCTCGTGGAGACACCGACCCAGTCGCCGAGCAGGGCGTCGTGGATGAATCCGAAGCCAGGACGCTGAGCGAGCTCGTCGAGCGTCTTTGATGCCGATGCCATCGCGGTGGGGCCGGCAAGGCCCTCGATGTACTTGAGATTGAGACGGAGGTACCCCGACCCTTTCACCGAGCGCAGGTCGACCAGATATGCGGACTGATAGTTGATCGAGATGTCCACTGCCTGATCTTCAATGGAAGTCGAGCCACTCTCCTTGGACGTTGTCAGCACCACCGAGACGCTGTTGCCGACGACGGCGGCCTGTCCAGGAAGGCCCTGTGCGGTGACGGTGATTTGAGTCGTGGGGCTGTCGAACGCGCTGGTCAGAGCTGAGCGAACGGAGTCGCCTGCTGTGACGTGCGCAACGACTTGTTGGCCGCATGCCGCAAGGGCGAGGCCGCACACGACGCTCACGGCGATGGTCACGATCCTGCGCCTGAGCCGCATCATGTTCACTCCTCGCCTCGGGTCCATCGACTGGCATAAGTGTACTTTGGCCGTGCAGTGGTCAACGCCACGCCCGTTTCCCTATAGGCCGTGACGCCGCAGACAGCGGCGTCACCGTTGCCACCGGGGTACATGACATTGGCGGCCGCAGGTGTGGCGACCGCCGAGATGGTCAGGTTGGACACGGTCGCCGTGTGGTTCTTGGGGCACCGGTGTTGTCAGAGCGCGACACGGGTTAGTTGATCGGCGTGCAGCCTTTGCGTCTTGAGCGCTTTTTTTCAGTCCGCGTGTCGCAAAGTGAGACTCTGCCAGCGGAGCACCACGTCTCAGTCGCGCCTTAGCCACTGCTCGAGATCGGCAGCCGGCAGCGGGGTGCTCCACTGGTAGCCCTGTCCGTAATCGCATCCGAGAGTCCGGAGCCACTCGAGCTGGCGGCTGGTCTCGACACCTGCGGCGGCCACTTTCAGCTGCAAGGCATGCGCCAGTGAGACGACTGCCTCGATGATGACGGCATCACGACCGTCGGTACCGAGACCGTCCACGAAGACACGGTCTATCTTCACGCCGTCGATCGGCAGCTGCTTCAGGTATGCGAGCGAGGAGTAGCCCGTGCCGAAGTCGTCGATCTCCAGCTTCGCCCCAAGGCGCTTCAGGTCTGTCAGGACGAGCAAGGACCAGTCGACGAGGTCGATCACAGCGCTTTCCGTCAGCTCGATGTGCAACGACTCTGGTTCCAGGCCGCTCGCGTTCATGGCTTTGGAGACAGCGCTGACGAGATCGCCACTGGCCAGCTGTCGCGCCGAGACGTTGACCGCCGTCCAGAGGCGCGCGGCTGCCGGGATCCGCTCCCTCCACCCCCGAAGCTGCTGCAGCGCCTCGCCCAGAACCCAAGCACCGATTTGCACCGCGACGCCGGAGTTGTCCGCGACCGGGAGAAAGTCCACAGGCTTCAGCACGCCGCGCCGGGGATGACGCCACCGCAACAATGCCTCGACACCGACAGTACGCCCGGAAGCCAGCTCGACGACGGGCTGGTATTCCATGAAGAGCTCGCCGTTCTCGAGAGCCGCCGACAGCTCAGCTTGTAGCCCGAGTCGGTCGACATAAGCCTTGCCGAGCCGTGGCTCGAAGAACGTGTAATCGTCACCCCCGGCGTCCTTGGTTGCGTAAAGGGCGACGTCCGCATCCTGAAGGAGCTTCTCGCTGCGGGTGTCGTACTGGTTGGCCATCGCGATGCCGACGCTCACTTGCACGATGAAATCGCGTCCCGCAACAGTGAACGGGGTCCGCATCGCGGAACATACACGGGCGGCGACCGACGCAACCTCGTCGACTCCTGAGGCGTCGTCGATGAGGATGGCGAATTCGTCGCCCCCGATGCGTGCGACGGTATCGGCCGGACGGACGCACGAGCTCAGACGATCGGCGGCCGCGATGAGCACCTCGTCACCGCTGGGATGGCCGAGCGTGTCGTTCACGTCCTTGAAGCTGTCAAGATCGCAGAGCATCACGGCGACGCGGCGGGTAGGCGACGAGCGTCGGGCGAGCGCGTGCTCGATGCGATCGCCGAACAGCACCCGGTTCGGCAGGCCAGTAAGCGAGTCGTGAAGGGCGTAATGCACGAGCTCGACCTGGTTAGCGCGAAGCGTGGTGACCGCGAAGCGCATTTGGCTGGTGAGACGCAGATTCTCAACGAGGGTGAGCACCAGCCGGGTGAGCACCGCAGCGATGACGCACAGCCCGGCGACCACGTCGAACAGGTCGAGGTGACGGGACTGGGTTCCCTTGAGCGCGGCCGCGAAGATCGCGATCGCGAGGAAGAGGTAGGGGAGCGCGACCTGCCACGGCGACGGCCCCTCGACCTCATCGCGCTGAGTGGTAGTCCGGTCAGGCGGCCAGAGTGGGGCAAGGGCGATGAGCATGAAGCCGGCCACGCGACCGGCGTCGACGAGCGCGTCGTACCGGAACGATGCGAGATGACTCAGGTAGGCGAGACTGCTGTCGGCGACAGTCAGGCAGAGCAACCCGCCGACGACGAGCACGGGCGGGACGCGCTGGCGACTGCGACCTTGTGCGAGGACGCTGATACCGACGGTGGCGACGATCACGTCGCCGATCGGGTAGGAAAGACCGATTGCCTGGGAGAAGACGCTGCCCGAGCCCGAGTGGTACACGGTGCCGAGCGCGGTGGTCCAGCTCACGATGAGGAGAGATCCGGCCACGATGCTGCCGTCGAGCAGCATGCGTGTCCGAGAGACGCCGGGCCCAGGGGCTGAGGAGAACAGAAGGACCCCGATTGCGGCAAGTGGCAGCGCGGCAAGAAAACCCGCGTCAGCCGCCGAGGGGAAAGGCACGGCACCGCTCTTCGCGAAGTCGTACCAGGTGAGGACAGCTGCCCCGACTGCCCAGACGATGGCGAAGGCTCCGAGCCACATCCAAGCAGGGCGCACTTGGCGAGCCGCGCGGCGGCCGAACACGACGCAGCTGGCGGCCGCGACCGTAGCGACGGCGAGCTTGACGACAACATCGATGTCAGCGGTGGAACGGTGCGCACCCGGATGGGACGCCATCCATACGAGGAAGAGCCCGAGGAGGACTGCCGCCACGCCTGCAGTCGCGCCGAACCGNNGGCAGCGCCGGCTGTCACCGTATCGGCGGTGTCCAGTGCCATGATCCCTATTGCGCCAGCGCTCTCTGTGGACCAAGCGTGATCGACGTGCTCAGGATCGTTGGATCCGCTGCACGACGAAACCCTCGGATGTCCCGAGGAGCTGCTCCAGAGTATCTGTCCTGGAGAGCAGCCTCTGACGAGGTTCTGCCGCGCCGGCGCCCGGGAGGGGGCGCTCTCTCACCGCCTGCCACGTGGCGTCTGGGCTGCCTCGGTTATCCCTGCTCAGGGGCCTAGTCCTCGGTGCCCGGGTCGGCACGCCGCTCGGTCTTGCGCTCCGATCGCTGGTGTTTTGCCGCGAGTCGACGGGCGACGGACGACCTTGTCGGCGCGGTCGGCCGCCGGTAGGCACGAACGGCCAGCGCAGCCCGCACCCGGTCGCGCAGGCGTTCGAGCGCGATGTCTCGGTTGCGGGACTGCGAGCGCTCGTCAACAGCCACGACACGCATGACGGGCCCGAGCTCGGAGACAAGCCGCGTCCGTTGGAAGTCGGTGAGCGCCTCGGACGTCTCGATGTTCCAGGTCAGCATTACCTTGGTGTTCGAGGTGTTCGCGTGCTGCCCACCTGGTCCACCGCTCCCGGAGAATCGCCATCGGAGCTCGCCGGCAGGGATGGTCAGCCACCGCGTCACAACGAGATCACCGCTCACATCGACCATCGGTCAAGCTCCTCGAGCTCGTGGGATGGCTCCGCTGCTCGGCCGCTCGGTCTGAAGGCTCAGCCCGGCAGCACGGCCCCGATTGCCGCCACCACTTCAGCTGCGTTCGGTTGGGGTCTCGCAGATGGCCATCTCGCCAGACTACGGCCGCCGTCAGGCGAAGCGGACGACGCAGAAGGTGCCCATCACGAGGCAGTACAGGCCGAAGGGCCAGAGGGTTCGAGTCTTGAAGTACCGCGTCAGGAACCGGACCGAGATCAGGGCAGCGACGAATGCGCACAAGGCGCCGACGAGTGCCTGACCGCGAACGCCGTTGCCGAGAGTCCCCAGCAGGTCGGGGATCTTGTAGAGCCCGGCGAGGAGGATCACCGGGGTTGCGAGCAGGAACGAGAACCGGGCCGCATCCTTGTAGTCCAACCCCCGGATCAGCCCCGCCACCATCGTTATGCCCGAGCGGCTGATGCCCGCGAGCAGTGCCAGAACCTGTGCCGTTCCGATCACGCCGGCTTCCTTGAAGTCGAGCGTCTTCAATTCCCGTGGTGGCAAATGGCCGCGCCGCTCCCGGATCTCGGCGCGGCGTCGGGCAACTTCTCCCCCGAAGAGGATGAATCCGTTGATCACGAGGAAGATCGAGGCTGCGAGCGGCTTGGAGAACAGCACCCGGAGCTCATGCTCGAAAATGAGACCGGTGATGCCGGCGGGGATGGTCGCGACCACGAGAAGCCAGCCGAGCCGCTCGGTGGAGGTCGTGACTGTCCGGCTGAGAGCGGAGTGAACCAAGCCGCCGACAATCGCCTTCCAGTCCCTCCAGAAGAACGCGACGAGAGCGAGTGCTGTCCCCACGTGAAGCGCGACGACGAAGGCGAGCCAGAACGACTCGGGCTTGCTCTCCGATGCGACCAGGTTGTGCCAGTGGAAGAGGGCCGGGAAGACGACAGCGTGGCCCAGGCTCGAGACGGGGAAGAGCTCGCTCACGCCCTGAAGCAATCCGAGCACCACAGCCTGGAAGAAGGTGATCTTGCTCTGTTGAGCTACCGCGTGGCCAAGACCGCTCCATCGGGCCACGAGCATGATGTGCGCGAAGTGATGAGCGCTCGTGAGCAGCACCGCCGGAGCATACCGGGGCCGCGGGGCCAAGAAGGCGATCACGTTGCCGCAGACGAGGCGGCGAACCCATTGAGGTGCCGCAAGCCTGCGACACTTCGAGCTTCAGCCGACGCGGCACGCAAATGGCGCCAATCTCGCTACTAAGCTCCATGGCAATCGAATCAACGCGAGCGAGGCTGCGCGTAAGGCGGCGTGCTCGCCCAAACGGCAGGTGGTGATCGTGTTGGAGTCCGCTGAGGTCCCCCAGGTGCGCGAGGTCCGGACNNAGCCACGATGCCGATCTTCGCCGAGCGTGCCTACGGTGGCATCGTGGTCGATGTCGACGGTAACTCGTTCATCGACCTCGGCGCCGGGATCGCGGTGCTAAACGTCGGGTCAAGTGCCCCGTTGGTTGTCGAGGCCGTGACCGAGCAGGTGCAGCGTTTCACTCACACCTGCTTCCAGGTGACCGGCTTCGAGGGGTATATCGCACTCGCTGAGCGCCTCAACGCGCTCGCTCCGGGCACCGACGAGAAACGCAGCCTGTTTCTCAACTCGGGCGCCGAGGCGGTCGAGAACGCCGTGAAGATTGCCAGATCGTTCACCGGCCGACAGGCAGTCGTCGTGTTCGACCACGCCTTCCACGGCCGCACTCTGCTCACCATGTCGCTCACCGCCAAGGCGATGCCATACAAGTCGGGCTTCGGGCCTTTCGCTCCTGAGATCTACCGTGAGCCGTTCAGCTACCCCTACCGCTGTGCCGGCGGGGCGCCGCCCGAGCGGTGTGGCGAGGCGTGTGCGGATCTGGCGATCGCCTCGATGGACAAGCAGATCGGCGGGAACCGGATCGCGTGCCTGCTCGTGGAACCCGTGCAGGGTGAGGGTGGCGTGATCATCCCCGGGGAGGGTTTCCTCCCGCGGTTGGCGGACTACTGCAAGGAGCACGGGATCGTCTTCATCGCCGACGAAGTGCAAGCCGGCATGGCGAGGACCGGAAAGATGTTCTCGTGCGAGCACTTGGGGGTCGTCCCCGACCTTCTCACGACGGCCAAGGGACTTGGCGGCGGACTTCCGATCGGTGGCGTCACAGGGAGAGCCGACATCATGGACGCCATTCATCCCGGCGGGCTGGGCTCCACCTTCGGCGGCAACCCCGTGTCGTGTGCCGCGGCGCTTGGTGCGTTGTCGGAGATCGAGTCCCGGGGCCTTGTGAGTCGCGCGCAGGAGATCGGCGAGATATTCAAGGCTCGGCTCGGGAATCTCGGTGAGCAAGTGCCGGCTGTCGGTGACGTCCGCGTCATCGGGGCCATGGCCGCGCTCGAGTTCGTCGCCAACCCGCTGACTAAGGAGCCCGATCCTGCTGCTGCTTCGAGGGTTCTCGCCGCATGCCACTCCGAGGGCGTCATCTTGTTGAAGGCCGGCACCTACGACAACGTCGTGCGCATCCTTCCGCCGCTCGTGATCTCGGACGATCTCTTGATCGAGGCGCTCTCGGTTCTGGAAAAGGCGGTCCGGGCACTCTGACCGGACCGGCCCGGCAGGCTGTCGGGCCGCAGCGACGGCGCGTGGTTCACTTCGTGAAGCTGACCGCAGTCGAGTCGGGGACCAGCTCGACCCATGTGGTGCCAGGCTCGAGGGTGATCGGCTTGCCGTTTGACGAGAACCTCGTGATGTTCAAACCGGCGGGGCGACTCCAGGTCCCCTTCAACATGACGCCGTGGCGCAACACATAGACGGTGCCCGTCCCGGTCGTGATGCTCTCGACGTCGCGGCTGTCCGGGCCGCTTTCGTTGTAGGGCCCTGGTTGGGTCTGCACCATTTCGATCACGACATTCGTGGCGCGGAGCTGACGCCCGGCGGGATCGACGTCGGGCTGGGTGTTGTAAAAGCGCAACCATTGCCTAGACGCCTGGTTCCACTGCCAGACGACGGGCGAAGCACTCGAGAACGGGACAGACGCGGACGCGACCTGAGTGGCGCCGACCGGGACTTTCGTGGAGAACTGGAACATCACTGGTGGAAGGGACTTGGCGGCGGGAAACAGCCCCCAAAGCGCCGAGGTCGAGGTGTAGTAGTTGTACGGCGCACCAAGGCTCGCCGGCAAGGCGGAGGAGTTGTAGCGATAAAAGGCGTTGGCGGTGGGGTCGATGCTGCCGGTGGCGTTGTAGATCCACGGGAGCGACGCAACTTCAACCGTCCATGGCGTGATCCCGCCGCTGTAGGCAAGGATGGCATGCCCGTACTGCTGAAGGATGTTCCAGTCGTCCCAGCGGACCGAGCGGACGGGGCCGATCAAAGCTGCGCTCTGACACTGGTAGACGGCCATGTAGCGCGTGATCCCGCCCTCTGCCATCTCCTCGTAGACGATGTCTGCCTGGTCGAGGCCACTCTGCGGGCGAGAGGACGGGTCATTGCCGATCTTCACGGCCAGTGCGGCTCGTTGTGGCGCCTTGTTACCGGCCGGCACCCGGCCCGTGAGCGGGCAGATCTTCGACGGCACAACGGGAAGCGGCCGAGTCGTCGAGGTGGTCTGCGAATTGGACTTGGTGGTCGAGGTGGTCGAGGAGGATGAGGCACCCTTTGTGTTCCCGCCCGACAGCACAACCGCGACCACGACGACGACGGCCACGACGACCAGAGCCGCGCCGGCGACGAGGCCGATGCGCTGCCCACGTCCCAGGCCCGCGAGCCGTCGCCGAAAACCGGAACTGCCGCCGCCTGATCCGTTGTTTCGACGGTGCCGAGCGTTTCGCTGGCTCATTTGTCACTCTTTTTCGCGCTGATCAGAACTCGGTTCACGCGTGCGAACGTACTGGAGACTGCGCGCGAGATGGGGGATGCCCGTCTCTCAGGTCGGCATGCTGGAGTGCCTCGGGGCCGTAGCGCCAGCGGACGGCTCGCCAGCTTCAGGCGAGGGGCAGCGCGCCCGAGCGGCCGTTCAGCTCGGTGATGAGATCGTCCCAGACGGGGACCAGATCGAGCAGCGAACGCCAGAAGCTCTGGTCGCGGCGGGCTTCGAACTCCTCGATCGACACCCCCTGTTGTTCGACCCAGGTGTAGTAGCCGAGGTTGAAGATCCGGTTCCGGTCGGTGTCGGTGCACTCGAGGACATGGTCTTCGCTCGCGCCGAGCACGTGCTCTCCGTAAACCTGGGCTGCGGAGACTTCGGTGAACCCGTCCGTCCAGTCGCGCTCGAGTGCCTCGGAGAGCTCGCTCGGGTACATGGCGGCACCGTCAGTGGCGACCGTGAGCACGAGATCGTCGCCGCCGAGGTGGAGCCGCTTTGCGAGCTTGATGGCGGCCAGCACGTTGCACCAGCTCGAAAGACCGAACGACGAGAGAGCCGTGACCATTTCAGGGGGCACGCCGCGGCTCGCCAGGTAGCGTCGACCCGCGTCGGTGTTCGCGAGCACGTTCAAAGAGTCGGTGGCACGGTCCGAGATGGCGATCACGACATCGGTTCCCATCACGTTGTGGATGAGGGGCACGTGCTTGTCGCCGATCCCCTGGATGTTGTGCTCGCCGAACCCGTTGTACAGCAAGGTCGCGCACTCCAGGGCCTCGACGGCGACGGTGAGCGACCCGAACCGGTCCTTCAGGTGGTCCCCGGCGCCGATCGTGCCGGCCGATCCTGTCGCCGAAACGAACGCCCGGACCTTGAGCTCGGGCTGCGAAGACGAAAGATGCTCGGCGACACGCTCGAGCGCCGTACCGGTCGCGAGGCGGTGGACGATGTGGTTACCGAATTCGCAGAACTGGTTCAAGATGACATTGCCAGGGTCCTGCGCGAGCTCGTGGCAACGGTCGTAGATCTCCTTGACATTGCTCTCGGTGCCCGGGGTCTTGATGATGTCGCTCTCGTCCACGACCCACCGCTCGAGCCAGTCGAAACGTTCACGGCTCATTCCCTCCGGGAGCACCGCCACTCCCCGGCAGCCCATCACTTTGGAGACGGCTACCCCGCCGCGGCAGTAGTTGCCGGTCGACGGCCAGATCGCCCTGTGGCGGGTGGGATCGAAGGTGCCGGTCGCCAGTCTTGGCACCAGGCAACCGTATGCGGCGAGCACCTTGTGGGCGCCGATCATCGGGAAGCGGTCGCCGAAGGCGACGACGATCGGCGCGTCGACACCGGTCAGCTCTTTGGTCAGCACGACGTGCTCAGGTACTCCTCCCAGGCTTCCGTCGAGCTTGTTGTACCAGTGGATCCGCCACAGGTTCGCGGGCGAAGCAGCATTCCTGTCGACGCTGCTCAACTGCGCGCTGAGCGCGCTCGGCGCGGTGCGCGGGTCCCTGAGCTGGCTGAAGGTCGGCAGCACGATCCGCTGTTCCCGGAAGCGTTGCGCGGTCCGCTCGACAGCGGCAGGGTCGACGACTTCTGAATCGAGTCCGTAGATGTTCACCGAATGATTCTCCCTGCTGATGCCGATCCCGGCAAGCGGCCTGCATCGGGCCTCACCTTGGAGTGGCTCCGGAGATACGAGCAAGTCAGAGCCTTGTCAGCGGGTTGACAGCTCGTCGCGGCGCACGGTACTACATGGCGTGACCATACGGAAGGTTCTGCGCGGGGCGCGATGCCCCGGTGACGTGGCCGTCGAAGGCGGAGTGATCACCGAGATCGGTGCTATCGCCCCCAGGTCGGGTGATGAGGTGATCGCCTGCGACGGCGGCATCGTCACAGCCGGACTGATCAACACCCACCATCACCTGTACCAGTGGCTCACCCGCGGTCGTGCGACCAGCTGCGACCTGTTCACGTGGCTCCAGGAGCTCTACCCGGTCTGGGCGCGCATTTCCGTCGAGGACGTCGCCGTGGCGGCAACAGTTGGCCTGGCCGAGCTCGCGTTGAGCGGGGCGACGACGGTGGCCGACCACCACTACATCGTGCCGCGCGGCGACGACTCGGTCTTCGACGCCATCGCCTCGGCGGGACGAAGCGTCGGCGTTCGCCTCCATCTGTCTCGTGGCTCGATGGATCTCGGCCAGAGCGCCGGGGGCCTGCCTCCTGACGACGTCGTCGAGCGAACCGACACGATTCTCGCGTCGACCGAGTCCGTGGTGGCCAGGTTGCACGACGGTGACCGGGTGACCGTCGTGGTGGCACCCTGCAGCCCGTTCTCTGTCAGCGCGGAGCTCATGAGGGAGTCGGCCGCACTCGCCCGCCGGCTCGGACTGCGGCTGCACACTCACCTCGCCGAGACGGTCGCGGAAGAACGCGATTGCTTGGCGCGCTTTGGCAAACGGCCGCTCGATGTTGTCGACGAGCTCGGATGGCTGCACGGGGACGTGTGGTACGCACACGCCGTCCATCTCGACGCGTCGGAGGTTCTAAGGGTGGGAGCAGCTGGCGCCGGCGTGGCGCACTGCCCGAGCTCGAACGCCCGCCTGGCGTCGGGGTTGTGCCCGGTGCGCGACCTCCTCGACGCCGGGGCCCCAGTCGGGCTCGGCGTCGATGGCGTCGCCTCGAACGAGGGAGGCGACCTCCTGCCGGAATTGAAGCAGGCACTCTTTTTTGCTCGCCTCCGCTCGGGTCAACCGGACGCCCTGACGCCGAGCGAGGCACTCGAGCTTGCTACCTCGGGCGGCGCCCGGTGCCTCGGCCGCCCCGACCTCGGGCGTCTCGAGGTGGGGGCGCCGGCCGACATCGCGGTCTGGCCGGCGGACGACATCGCCGACATCGCCGACCCGATTGCCGGGCTCGTGCTCGGGCCGTCCCGCCAGGTGCTCCACCTTCTCGTCGGAGGCGATGCGGTCGTCACCGACGGCTCGCTCGTCGGCGTGGACCTGCGTGCCGCCCATGGCGAGCTCGCTCGCCGCGCGCGCTCTTTGTGGGCCTGAGCAGCGGGTCATCGACTGCCGCACGGTTCGCCGCTACCGCCCCCCACGCGGCGGCGGACGGCTTGTACGATGAGGCAAGACGACTTAGGTCAACAGCTTTCATCCGGCAGGAAGCCGGTGCGGGCTATGTGTCGCGCCTCGACAAGGTGCGAAGGGCCGCCGATCAGCAAAGTGAAAGGGGAGACACGACATGAGGAGCTTCCTCGGTCGAGACATCTTGTCCTTGAAGGACATGGAGCGAGAGGAGTACTTCCAGGTCTTCTCGGTGGCCGACCGGTTGAAGCCGTTCGCCGCAGAACGACGGAATGGGGACCTGCTCAAGCACAAGACGCTCTTGACAGCGTTCTATCAGCCGAGCACTCGCACGCGCCTGGCGACCGAGGCTGCCATGCACCGCCTTGGTGGCCACGTGCTGGGCTT
>PMVZ01000186.1 GCA_003166375.1 Acidimicrobiaceae bacterium
GAGTTCGAGATGGAGTGGCCGCCGCACTCGGGCAAGATGGCGTCTTGGCCGGAGGTTGATCGCGCCGCGTGGGTGTCGGCTGCATCAGCCAGGCGCAAGCTCTCGAAGGGTCAGGTCGGCTTCGTGGACCGGCTCGTCACTCGGCTGCGGGAAAGCTCGGAGAGCGATTTCTCACTCGGCAGTTGACTGCTCGTGGGTCATTCCACCCGCGAGCGCCAGGCCGGCCGCATGTCATTGCAGAGCGCGAGCGCCTGTTCGAGAGCGAAGGCGACCCGGATGAGCAGTGGCTCGCTCCAAGCACTCCCGACGAGGCAAAGCCCGACCGGAAGTCCGCTCACCTTGCCGACTGGCAGGCTTATCGCCGGGTAACCAGCGACGGCCGCGGCCTGGTAGCCCGCACGGGTGTGTGAGTCGCCGTTGACGTGGTCGATGCACCAGGCCGGGCCCATTGTCGGGAAGGCGAGCACGGCGGCGTTTGCGCCCTCTAAGGCAGCGTCGATCCCGTCTTGGCGCGCCCTTCGCCAGTTGCGCTCCCGAGCCTCGAGGTAGGTTGGATTTTCGAGGCCGCCGGCCTCGCAGGCGGCGACCAGGATGCCCTGGCCGAAGAAGGCGAGCTCGTCTTCTGCATGGTCTCGGTTGAACGCGACGATCTCCGCGACGGTGCGGGGTTGGCCTGGGGCGGTCGGCCTTGTAGCTAGGTAGGTCTCGACGCCGGCCTTGTACTCGTGCAGCATCACCGTCATCTCGTCATTGCTCTGCGAGATGGCCTCGGCCGTGGCGACGCCGGCAGGATCGACTATCACTGCGCCCGCCTTTCGGGCGACTTGCAGAGCAGCCTCGACGAGGGCGTCGGCCTCCGCGCTGTAGCCGAAGTAGTGCCGGCGCGGGACTCCGACCCGCACGCCTGAGAGCCCGTCAGGATCGCAAAAGGCCATGTAATCCTTGGGCAGATCGGCCGGGCGACTCGTCGTGACCGGGTCGAGCGGGTCCGCACCTGCCCCGGAGCCGGCGAGGACGCCGAGAAATGCCGCGGCCTCGGCAACGCTCCTCGCGATCGGCCCAACGGTGTCCTGGCTCGACGAGACCGGGACCACTCCGGTCCGGCTCGTGAGGCCGACGGTCGGCTTGATCCCCACGACGCCGTTGAGAGCCGCCGGGCACAGGATCGACCCGTCGGTCTCGGTACCGACCGACAGAGGGGCGAAGCCGGCAGCCACACCAGCACCCGACCCCGAGCTGGAACCTCCTGGCGATCGGTCCAGCACATGGGGGTTGTGGCACTGACCGCCGGTGGCGCTCCAACCGCTCGAGGAACGCTTGTCACGGAAGTTGGCCCATTCGGAGAGGTTGGACTTCGCGATGACGATCACGCCGGCCGCCCGAAGCCGCTGCACGACGACGGCGTCCTTGGTGGGCCGGGTAAGCGCCAGCGCCAGCGAGCCCGCCGTCGTGCCCTCGCTGCCTGCGGTGTCGATGTTGTCCTTCACAAGTGCCGGAATGCCGTGCAGAGGGCCGCGGACCCTGCCCTCACGGCGCTCGGCGTCCAACTGTTGCGCTGCCTCGATCCCTTCAGGGCAGGTGGCCAGCACCGCGTGCAGTCCGGGACCGTCGCAGTCGGCCTCAGCCATGCGATGTAGCAAGGCCTCCACGATCTGCAGCGAAGTGACGGAGCCTTGCTCGAGCAGGCGACGCGTCTCAAAAACCGATTGGAAGCCGATCTCAGCCGTTGAAGGACTGGGATCGGTCACTGCTTCAGTCTGTCCGACTCCGCGTCCGAACAGTGGGACCCGGGGTCTTCGCAGCCGGACACCGGGACGCCGCTCAGGCAGCCGAGCCTGTCGCGACCAGCTCGACATCCGCCGGCGCCAAACTCGCGACGCGAGGTCGGGGCGACCGGGGGATGACGGCGAATGCTGCGACCGCACCGGCGACTGCGATCCCACCCGCGACACGCATTCCAAGTGCCATCGCGCTTGTGAACGCCTCGTGTGCAGCTTGCACGATCTCGCCGCCGCGTGCGCCGCCGATGCTCTTGCCGACCGCATCGGCGGCGGCGATAGAACCGGTGGCGATGTGAACCACGAAGCCGGGCGCGTGGTGAGCGGCGAGCTTCGAGCTGAGACGGCTTCGATAAACCGCGGCAGCGATGCTGCCCACGATCGCGACACCGAGGGTTCCTCCCACCTCCCGGATCGTGTCGTTGACGGCGCTGCCCGCGCTGGCTTGGTGGGCCGGCACCGTCGTCATGATCGTCGAGCTCGCCGGAGCCATCACGAGTCCCATGCCGGCTCCCATGATCGCGACAGCGAGAGCCAAGGCGGGATACCCGGTGTCGACTCCTGCGGTGGACAGATCGAGCAGCCCCAGTCCCATGAGGGCAAGTCCCGCCGAGACGAGAGCCCTGTTGCCGAGTCGCTTGGCCAAGGCCGGCGAAAGCGGCGAGAGCGCCCCGGTCGCGAACGCGAAGGGGAGCGCCCGGACGCCGGCCGAGAGCGGGCTGTAGCCGTGCACGAGCTGGAGGTACTGGGTGAAGACGAAGAGACTGCCGAACAGGGCGAAGAAGGTCACTGTGATCGAGCCCGACGCGGCCGAGAACGCCCGGGAGGAGAAGACGCGCAGATCGATGAGCGGGTGCTCGACCCGGAGCTCCCACCCGACGAAGATCGCGAGTGCCGCCAGACCCATGGCCGTTTCGGCGAGCGTCTCGAGCCCGGTCCAGCCGCGGGTCGGGGCTTCGATGATGGCGTCGACGATCGCTACGAGCGCGCCGCCGACCAGCACCGTGCCGACGGCGTCGAGCGGGCGTCGCCCCGGCTCCGCCGTCTCGGGCACGACCCAGAGCACGCCGGCGAGGGCAACCGCGACGATCGGGACGTTCACGAGGAACACGCTGCCCCACCAGAAGTGGGCAAGGAGGAGGCCGCCGAGAGTCGGGCCGATGATGACCCCGACACCGGCCACTGCCGACCATGCCGCGATCGCCTGCGCCCGCTCACGCGGAGGGAAGACTGCATTCAGGATCGAGAGCGTCGCGGGCATGACGAAAGCGGCGCCGAAGCCCATCAAGACTCGATCGGCGATCAGCACGCCGGCACTCGGAGCGAGGGCAGCGGCCAGGCTGCCGAGGGCGAAGACGCTGAGACCGCCGATGAGCGACAGGCGACGGCCGTAGCGGTCGCCGAGCGCCCCGGCAGGGATCAGTAAGGCAGCGAAACACAGCGTGTACGCGTCCACGATCCACTGCAACGAGCTCGTGCCCGCGTGCAACACTCTGGCGAGCGTCGGCAGCGCGGTGTTGAGCACCGTGTTGTCGATGACCCCGGCCAACAAGCTCAGGCAGAGAACGAGCAGTATCTGCTTGCGCCGCGGGTGGCCGTCGGGCCACTGCGAGCTTGCAGCGCCACCGGTCGCCTGAGGGTGCGTCGATGGAGCAGAGGTGACCTTGGCGCGCACGTGGCCTTTCCTTCATTCCGAACTAACGGCTGTTGACTTACGCTCGTAAGTATAGACAGGTGAACTAACGGCTGTAAAGTAAGAACCGTGAGAGATCCTCGAGCCGGCTCGATCGTCCAGGTGAGAAGTGACCGCCTGCATTCCGAGGAACGACCCAAACACAAGCGCAACGCACGAGGACAAGGCGCCCGCCTGACCGAGGACATCGTTTCTGGTGCGCTCGTTCTCATCGAGCGCGAAGGGACCGATGAGGCGGTGACGCTTCGCGCTGTCGCCCGCGAGATCGGGATCGCCGCTCCGTCGATCTACGCCCACTTCCCGGATCGGGCAGCGATCATGCTGGCAGTGGTCGCACGGGTGTTTGACGAGCTGACCCAGGCCATTTCGCAGGCGCGTCTCGCGGCATCCGACGATCCCGTCGAGCGCCTGGTCGCCGGCTGTGAGGCGTACGTGGCCTTCGGCCTTCGACGGCCGGCGCGCTATCGGGTGCTGTTCACTGAACCGCGGCTGGGCAGCGAAGACTCTTGGAGGGACTATTGCAAGCCNNCTTCTCGTGGACGCGCTCGCTGCGTGCATCACAGCAGGCCGGTCGGCGAGCACCGACGCGATCGCTGACAGCACCGCGATCTGGGTTGCGCTCCACGGGACTGTCAGCCTCAAGTCATCGGCACCGGGGTTTCCTTGGCCCGAGCCCGTCGACTTCGTCCGCCAGCTGGCGCTGCGCCTTGCTCGCATCACGCCGGAGCCGCTGGCCTGAGCTCCGCTCGCACCGCGCCGGAACCGCCGGCTTCATGTCGCCCGCCTGATCGCTGCTTCGCGTACCGTTACGAGCCATGAGCATGTTGGAGGAACGATGAGCCTGGGCATCGCCGGCGACCGCAACCGGTTCACTCAGCGCCTGTTCGCGGACCTGCCGGCCCGTTATGACCATCTCGCCGAGTGGCTGTCGTTCGGACAGAACGCCAGGTGGCGCAAGGCGATGGTTGACCACATCGTGCCGGGCTCGCCTCGGCGCGTACTTGACGTGGCCTCGGGGACAGCAGGCGTCGCGCTCCAACTCGCTGACCGTACGAGCTCACATGTCGTGGGCGTCGACCTCACCTTGAGCATGTTGAGGATCGGGCAGCGCAACGTGGCGCAGGCCCACCAGGTGAGGCGTGTCCAACTGGTGAACGGCCGAGCCGAGGCGCTCCCGTTTCCTGATGCTGGGTTCGATGCGCTCACCTTCACATACCTGTTCCGTTACGTGGACGATCCGCTGGCAACCCTGAGCGAGCTTGCCCGCGTCGTGCGACCAGGCGCTCTCGTGGCGAGCCTCGAGTTCATGGTGCCTCCCAGCCGCTTCTGGCGCTGGTGGTGGTGGGCCTACACGCGCTTTCTGCTGCCAGTTGGAGGACTCGCGACAGGCGGCCTGGAGTGGTACCGGGTGGGACGTTTCCTCGGCCCGAGCATCTCGACGCTGTACAAGAAGTATCCCGTTGCCTGGACGGTTGACGCTTGGCATCAGGCGGGGTTCGAGGAGGTCGGCACGAGAGTCATGAGCCTTGGCGGAGGGCTCGTAATGTGGGGCCGGCGATCCGGTGGCTGACGAGCGCGCCAGCGTCCCGCCCACTCGCGACGAGACCCCGCCAGCTTGTGACGACGCCCCGCCAACTCATGACTCGGTAGCACCCGCTTTCTATGCCGTGGGGACCGGTGGTTGGCGGGATTGGTGGATAGTTCTGCACCCGCCGTACACGGCGTGGCACTTGTCGTACATAGTGGTCGGCGCCTGCCTGGCCCCGTTCGTGAACACGACCCGTTTGCTGGCCACGCTGCTTGCCTTTTTCTTTGCTGTCGGGGTCGCTGCACACGCCCTCGACGAGTTGCACGGCCGGCCGCTGCGAACGCAGCTGCGCTCGGAATACCTTGTTGCTGCGAGCGTGACAGGCCTCGCCGCGGCCGTCGTTCTCGGCGCTATTGGCGTGACCAGGACCGGCTGGGTTCTCGTGCCGTTCATAGTGATCGGGCCGCTGATCGTTGTCGCCTACAACGCCGAGCTGTTCGGCGGCGTCATGCACAACGACGCCGGCTTCGCGGCCGGCTGGGGAGCGTTCCCGGTCCTGACCGCGTACGTGGCCCAGACGAAGACCTTGGCCCTGGCGCCTGTGTTGGCGGCCCTAGGGGCTTTCGGGCTGTCGGTCGCTCAGCGGCGCCTCAGCACGCCTGCCCGGGCCTTGCGCCGCCGGACCGAGCATGTCGAAGGTACCGTCACGAGCTCCAGCGGCGAGGTCCGCGCGATCGACCGGGGTTACCTGCTCGCCCCTCTCGAGGGCGCACTTGGGGCCTTGGCGTGGGCGACGGTCCTGTTCGCAACGGCTCTCGCGGTTGCTCGATTGACTTGAGCAACGGCTCCTGGCAGCGTGCGATCGTTGCTGGCGCAGCGCGCAGCTACGGCTGTTCCAGCCTTGGCGGCCGGGTCAGGGAAGAAACGTCATAGGTGCGAATGGAGCACCGAGGAAGCTCTTCGGGTCGACGCCCATGATGTCAGCCAGCAACGTCGCGTAGACGCGCCGGAAATCGGTCGTATGCCTGAAGTTGCTGGTGTCGTCCAGCTTCGTCAAGCTCGGTAGTTCGCCGTAGAGGCCACCCTTCACTGACGGGCCCACGACGATGACATTGCTTGCCGAGCCGTGATCCGTGCCTCCGCTCGCGTTCGACTGCGCACGGCGGCCGAACTCGCTGTAGATCACGATGACCGGGCTGAGCCCCCCCGAGCCGGACGGGAAGTCGCCCATGAAGTTCTCGACAGCGGCATCGAGCTGCGAGAGCAGGCCTGCCTGCGTGTCCAGCTGGTCGGTGTGTGTGTCGAAGCTGCTGAGCATGACTCCATGAGCCGCGTTGGAATTGGAGCTCGTAGTCATTGGGGAACTATAGCACTATTGGCGGTCAGTTGACTACTGTCAGTGGTCATTCACAACCTGATGGCCACTGAATCGGGTCTGTACCGGGATTGAGGCGGCTCTAGTGGCCTTGCTTCACGATCGGGAGGTCCGTCTCCTCCGCGTTCGCCCAAGTGTCGTCGATGAATATCGGTGACGCGCCCCAGCCTGACAGGAGTGAGGCCGCGGCCGCGGCCCGAAAGCCCGCACCGCAGTGCACCCAGACCGGCACCGTCGTCGGTACCTCAGCTCTGTGGCCGACCAGCTCAGGGAGGGGCAAGTGACGGGCACCACTCAGGTGGCCTGCCCGCCACTCGTGACTGTGCCGGACATCCAACACCTGGGGCCCGGGCGCCTTCCGGTCCGACCACGCCTCCGCAAGATCCGAGAAGCTTGCCACTGGGTAACTGTTGAGCCGGCTGCTCTTGGCAAACTTCGGACCGCTTGGCACTGGGACGGTCGTCCCCCAAAGTGCCGCACCCGAAAGCTCGTCGCGGCCGATACGGGCGATCAGCCGGCGGGCCTCGTCGATCTCGGCAGGGTCGTTGGCCACCAGGACGAGGTTGCTTTCCCAGGGCACGATCCAGCCGAGGTAGGTCGTCAGGTTCACACCGAGCTCGAGATTCAAGGTTCCGGGAAGATGACCAGCGGCGAATTCCCGTCGCTGCCGCAGGTCGACGACCCATTCGGCACCTCGGATCGCATCCTCGAGGGCGTCCGCGTCGAGCTCGGGGGCGGGCGCGAAGGACGGCAGGGCCGGCCCCTTGCGGTTCAACGGAGCCATGTGGCGGTAGTACGCCGGGATCGGCAACGGGTCGCCGAGCAAGGTCGCGACGAAATCCTCCTCGTCGAGGAGCGCGGCCGGGTTCTGTTCGAGCTCCCGACCGATCGTGGGCACCCCGGTGACATCGCCTTGGGTCGGCGTGGCGGAGCAGAAGCTGCCGAACCCGTGCGTCGGAAGGATCCGGGCGTGCTTCGGAAGTGTCGTCAAGAGCCGCCGGACCGAACGCCATTGCGAATGGGCGAGCGGCTCGGCAAGCGCGAGGCCGAGGAGGTCGGTTCGTCCGGTCGCGTTGACCAGCAGGGAGCCGCCGGTACACACGACATGCTCTCCGCCCTCTTCGTCATCCCCACCGTCTGCGAACTTGACCAGGTAGGCGAGGTGGTGAGCCGTGTGGCCGGCCGTCGCGATGGCAGTGGCCTCGAGCCGCCCGGCGGCGACGGTGTCGCCGTCGTCGAGAGCGCGGAACTCCTCGGAGAACGACATCGGCTCGCCTGCAGGTATCGCGTACGTGGCGCCCGTCGCTCGCGAGAGTGCCAGACCGCCGCTGAGGTAGTCGTTGTGAACGTGGGTCTCGAGCACAGCGGTGATGCTGACCCCCAGCTTCTCCGCCTCCTGCAGATAAGGAAACGGATCCCTCTGCGGGTCGACCACCACGCCCACCTCACCGTCGCTGATGAGGTAGCTCCGGTCGCCGAGGCCGGGAGCGTCGAAAGTCACCGTCGTCATGGCGGCGGCTTTTCGGGTGAAGCCGGCGTTACTCATTCGGACAACAGTACTAAGGCACCAGCAATGACAGACCGAGCCTTCCGGACGTGCTCGGCGGCGGCGACTCTGGTCGAAAGGGGATTGCCCGCCCTCAACCTGGCCGGGGGGATGCAGGCGTGGAAGGCTGCATCCTTTCCAGTGGTCGCGGACGGCGGTGTTCGCGGCGAGGTCGTCTGAGCAACGCTCAAGCTGGGCGGCTACCCTCCGAACAGCGCGAGCCATTCCTCGGCGCTGCGGGGCGCGAGAACGGGGTTCTTCCGTTTGGTCTCGGCGAGGGAAGCCGACCCATCGGGCGAGTAGAGGTGCCCCGGATACACGACGGTGTCGTCGGGAAGTATCGCGAGGCGGTTCACCAGGCTGTCGTACATCGCGTCAGGGTCGCTTCCGGGAAGGTCCGTCCGCCCGCAGCCCTGGAGGAAGAGCGTGTCGCCTGCCACGAGGCGATTGGCCACGAGGAAGCACTGGCTTCCAGGGGTGTGGCCCGGAGTGTGCAGGAGACGGATCTTGATCTCGCCGACTTGGAGGACATCGTCGCTCTCGTGGGGCACGAGGCTGTCACGGCCCACTCCCGTCGAGCGCTCGATCCAAGGGACCTCGTCTCGGTGGACGTGGATCGGGACCTCGACTTGTTCGAGGAGCTCGGCGATGCCCAGGATGTCCCGGCCGAACAGGTCACCGCCGACGTGATCAGAGTGGTAGTGGGTGGCCAGCACGCCGATGAGGCGCATCCCGTCGGCCTCGAGGATGTCGATCACCTCGTCAGGCGCGTAGGCGGGATCGACGGCGACGGCCTCTCCACTTGCACGGTCCCCGATCAGGTACACGAGGTTCACCATCTGGCGGGCCAGCGGATCGTCGACCGCGATGTCGCGGCCCACCAGCAATTGGCGGAAGTAAAGGCGGTCGCCGGTCACGCTTTGATCGGTTCGGGCGACCAGTCCGCCAGTTTGGCGAGACGCAGGTCGTTCGAGAAGATCTCCACGATTGGAAGCTGGAGGCCGATGCGTCGCTGGAGCCTTTCGATGGCAAGCTCCTGGTCCCAGAGGACGAGCGTCACGGCCACGCCGCCCTCACCGGCTCGGGCCGTGCGGCCCGACCGGTGCAGGTAAGCCTTGTGATCTTCGGGCGGGTCGTAGTGAACCACGACGTCGACCCCGTCGATATCGAGGCCCCGGGCCGCCACGTCGGTTGCGACGAGAGCCGGGAGCTTCCCGTTGGCGAAGTCCTCGAGCGCCTTCTCGCGCGCGGACTGGCGGAGGTCACCGTGAATAGCAGCCGCGCGCACGCCTTCGCGGCGAAGGTCGTCAACGAGCCGGTCAGCGCCACGCTTGGTGCGACAGAAGCACAACGCCTTGGTCGCGCCTGCGACGATGGCGGCGCACACCTTTGCCTTGTCGAGTTGGTGCACCTTCAAGAATCGGTGCTCCATCTCCTCAACCGTGACCTGCTTCGCCTGTACGTGGTGCAGGACCGGGTTCCGGAGGTGTCGGCGGACGACCTGGTCGACTGCCGAATCCAGCGTCGCGGAGAAGAGCAACGTCTGGCGTTCAACGGGCATGAGCCTGAGCAGCCATTCCACCTGCGGCAGGAAGCCCATGTCCGCCATGCGGTCCGCCTCGTCGACGACGAGAGTCGAGATCTTGCTGAGTCGGACCGCTTTACGGTCCGCCAGGTCGATGAGCCGGCCAGGAGTCGCGACGACGATGTCGGTGCCTTTGGCGAGCTGGCGGGCCTGGCGATCGAGGTCGGTGCCGCCGTAGACCGCGAGCACCCGCCTGTCAACTGTCTTCGCGAGAATCTCGAGCACGTCGGCGACTTGAACCGCGAGCTCGCGCGTCGGTACGAGGACGAGAGACGTCGGTGCGCCGGATCCGGCGCGAGGAGTTCGCATGAGCATGGGCAAGCCGAATGCGAGCGTCTTGCCCGAGCCGGTCTTCGCCTTGCCGCACACGTCACGACCCGCCAGCGCGTCTTGGATCGTAAGTTCTTGTACGGGAAAGGGGCGCCTGATGCCTTGGCTTTCCAGCGCCTCGACCAGTTCGGGCGCAACACCGAGACCCGCGAATGTGGTCCCGACTTCCGTATCCGTCGTCATGTACTTCCTCGCTGTCTCCGACAAGGCTACTGGCGATACCAGCTCGCCAGGTTCATCGCCGGTAGTGCGATCATGTAGGAATGACAACTCTGGTCAAAGGAGACGTGGCCCCTTCGTTCTGGCTGCCCGATCAGGACGGTGCGATCGTCGGGCTCGGTGACTACGTGGGCCGCCGGGTCGTCGTCTACTTCTACCCCGCTGACGACACGCCCGGCTGCACCAAAGAGGCCTGTCAGTTCAGCGATCTCGTCGACGAGTATGCGGCCTTTGGGGTCGATGTGCTCGGCATCTCCCCCGATGGCGGTTCCAAGCACCAGAGGTTCCGCGCGAAGTACGGGCTCCGGATCGCCTTGCTGAGCGATCCCGACCACGAGGTGATGGCGCTCTACGGCGCCTTCGGCCCCAAGACGCTGTACGGGCGCAAAAGCGTGGGGGTCATCCGATCGACGTTTCTCGTCGGTGAAGACGGGAGGATCGAGCGCGCCTGGTACAACGTGCGGGCCGACGGTCACGCCGCCAAGGTGCTGGAGGCTCTCGCGAGCTGAGAATCGGCGCGTCTACGCATGGCGGCTACGGGAGGTGTCTCCGCCTCCGTTGCCATCCGCCCCGTATTGCGGACCTCCGCGCGGTCTACGTAGCCTCGGCAATGGTTCCGGACCCGGCCCCGGCACAGCAGTGATCACGAGCGTACGACACTGATCGGGCCCCTGACGCGCAACGGCGATCGAAACCGACAGCGATGGTTTCAGTTCACGTCAAAGTCATTGTTCAAGATCAGCACCTTCCGACCCACGCTTCCCTTCGACCAGGTCGACCAGGTGCGACTCCAGACGATCCGTCGCCGCCGAAAGCGTCCAAGTCGACTCGGCGCGACGTCTAGCTGCTGCGCCCATCCGGCGAGCGAGCACCTCGTCGTTCAGGATCCGTTCCAAGGCAAGGTGAAGTTCGCTGTGGTTGCCGACGAGGAGGCCCGTCTCGCCGTCGATGACCGTCTCGCGCACCCCTCCCTCAGCCTGTGCAACCACAGGCAACCCACAGGCAGCCGCCTCGAGCGGCGCGTACCCGAAGGGCTCCAGTCTCGGCGCGTACGCCATCACGGCTGCCTCGTTCAGCACTCGAACTACCTCCTGGTGGGTAATGCCCACGTATGGAGTGAAGGCCACCCCCCGCCGTTCTGCGAGTTCCACGAGCTGCCTGAGGTAGTGGGGATCTTTCCAGTTGCCGATCCAGGCAAGAGCGGGACGAGGTGAACTGACCTGGGCGACAGCCTCGATAACGACCTCGACTTGTTTTTGCAGAACGAATGCTCCGATGCCCACCACAAGCCTTTTCCTCGCAAGGCCCATGTTCTTGTATCGCTCGGTGTCCACTCCGAGGTAGCAAACTGCTGCGTCAATGCCGTAGGCCCGCAGCATGCTCTCCCTGCTGAAGTAGGAGTTGGTCAGCACCCGGTCATACGCTCGGACTCCTGCGAGCTCCTGCCGGGCTTGGATCCTTAGTCCGCGTACCCAAATCGCGTCCTGCAAGCGGTCGCGAACCGCGGAGAGCTGGAAACCCTCTGGACCGTCCAGCGCGGGCCAGGGAAGGCGGGGCATGGCTTCATAGAGCGGACGGTACGGCTCCTGAAGATACAGCAGGGCTGGGCCCCTGACATATCGCGCGAGCCCCGTCACAGCGACTAACTGACTGCTTCCGGCCAAGACGACGTCGAACCTCCCGTGGTCCATCTCCTGGGCACAACCCTGGCTGTGCCGATCCATAGCCTTGAGACTCGCGGGGATCAGCATTCCCCCTCCTGATAGACGCGCAACGACCCCTCTCCAGCTGAGGCGTCCGATCGTGTCGAGGGGATCGAACGTGTCGAGGGGGACGATGTGTTCCAGCACGAGATCGCCGATCGGAAGGAACTCCTGGTCGGCCGTCGGAGGACACCACGACTCGATGTGGTGACCACGAGCGACCAATCCGCTCACGTGATCGTAAAGCGCCCTCTTGCCACCTCCGCTCGGCAGGTTGTGCCAAACAGCGATTCTCATGACCGAGAATCTAGACCGTTAGCATGAATGAACGCGGCAGAGATAGCCATGCGTCAATAGTCAAGGCGAACAAGGACGGCCGCGGACCGGAGCGCACCAAGAGCGGTTCGGCTTGGCTTGCCCGGCTGACGGTGAGACGAAAGTTTTGGCAGGTACCTGTTGTTCCCGTAAGGCGCGACGGCCGCAAGCAGCGCATTAATTCAGTGACTGCTACCACCTTGACAGTGAGCCCTTTGACACGAGGCCGAAACGGTTCGACACCTCCGGCCGTCCGGCAATGGAAAGCAGCGATACGTTGTTGCCAGCTGGAAGAGCAACTACGTCATAGGGACGATCTGGTTGCGGGTCAGGACTTGCCCGCCGGCGCCTCTGCGGCGCGTATACATACCGAAGCCGGGGAGGGCGGGACAGACTCGTCCGCTCGGCATCCCCACAGTATGGGATCGCGTGGTGATGACCGCGGCCAAGATCGTGCTCGAGCCGATCTTTGAAGCGGACTTCTTCCCGGTCAGTTTCGGATTTCGCCAATGGCCGACGAGTGCGCGTCGTTGACGACGTCGGGATGCGGCTCCGACGTGCGACGAGACGGGGAGCTTGTCACACCCCGGCCACGCGGCGGGCCTGGGTGTACACGCGTCGCAGCAGCGCCGACCAGCGGAACATCCTGGTCTGGCGTAGGCGCTCCAGCTCATCCTCGAGGGCGATGGCGTGCTCGAGGATCCCGGCCCCACCGTGGTCGAGGCGCTCCAGAGCCACGAGCCGCCGGTTCAAGACGGCCATGGCGGCCTCGCGCTGCTTGACGCGCTGGCGTAGGACGCCGACCTCGGCCTCGAGAGCCAGGATCCTCGGATTGTCGTCGGGGTCGCTTGGGGTCTGCACCACACGAGTCTCCATCGGTTCAGCTGATGTTCCAGATTCCTTCTCAAATAGTGTGCCATCGTCTGACCGAACCTTGACTGCTAGCTCATTGTCGTCGCCAGCGTGGGGCAGGGGAGGAACGGGCAACGGTCGCAGAGCTCCGTGCTCGAGCGGCTCGGTGTCAAGCTCGACGGTGTTCTGTTGGGAGACGCCATGGACCCGGTGCGACGCGAGCAGCTCGGGCACGAACGCGGCCTCCCAGCCGTAGGCGGCTATGCGCAGCCACAGTTCGTAGTCCGCCCAGCCCCTCAGGCTGCAGAAGGCGCCGAACCCGCCGACCTGCTCCCACACGGAGCGACGCAACATTGCCATGGCGTCGATGTAGTTGCCCTCGAGGAGCCGCTCGATGTCCCAGGCGAGGTGGCTGATGATGCCAGACTCGCCGGGGCAGGCGATAGTCCCGTAGGCGAAGGCGGCGTCGGGCGCGCGGTCGAGGGCGGCGCCGGACCTGCCGGGGCAGGCGATGATCCCGTAGGCGAAGGCGGCGTCGGGCGCGCGGTCGAGGGCGTCAGACAACTTGTGCAGCGCCGAGGGGAACACGTAGCTCTCGGCGTCGAGGACGAATACCCGCTCGGTGCGTGCCACGCCGAAGCCTGTATCGCGGGCCGCCCCGACACCGGCGTTGGCCGAGTTCGCGATGAGCATCATGGGGCACTCAGGGTGGTCGCGCATCACGGAGCGGACCAGTGAGACGGAAGTGTCCTGGGAGCCGTTGTCGACGATGACGATCTCGGCCAAGATCCCTTCGGAGGCCATGACCGAGGCGACGGCCTCACCGATGAAGTCGTGGTTGTTGTAGGACGTGACGAGGACCGTCACCTGGGCCTCGAAGCCGTCCCACGCCGAGCTGGTCGTGACTTCCTGGTTGTGCTCGTCCCCGAAACGCAGCGGGGCCTCGGGGGTCTGGGCCAGCTCCGCCCCGCTATCGCGAAGATCCTTGATCCTCGTGCGGATCCTCAGCTCTCCGGTTCTGGCGGCTTCGAGGAGCTCTCCCTTGGTCGCCGGATGCCGGTCGGATGACGACCGATAGTAAGGAGCCGACCGCGCCAGTTGGGCTGGCCGGGCGGCCTGCTCGGACAGGGTCTCGCAGATCGGAGCCAGTATGGACGTGAGCTCGAGCTTGGTGCGGATGAAGTCGTACGCCGAGGTGGTTATCTCTTGGCGCAGCGGCTCGTCGGCGAGGAGGCTGACGGCGTAGGCCCCGAGCGCCTCGTAGGGCGTGGCGAGGAGGTGCTCGCCGGCTATCAGGGGGCCGTAGTCCGTGGAGGCCTCAGTGACGACCAGGCAGCCGTTGGTCACCGCCTCGAGTACCCGCACCCATTCGAAATACGGGACGTCGTTGCGGTGGACGTTGAGGAGGGCCCGGCTGTCGGCAAGCAGCTGCCACTTCTCGGCTCCGGTCACAAAGTTGGCCTGCGGCTTGCTCATGAGCCGGTTGAACTCGAAGAGTCGGATGTCGGTTTCGTAGTCCCAGAGCAGCGGAGCCGCGTCCCCGAGGAAACGGGAGCGGCGCTCGGTCATGGACCCGAGGAACAACAGGTCCTTGTGCCTAAGCCGCGAAGGGTCACCGCCCCATCGGTCCCAGCTCGGGTGGTAGCCGAGCTGCAAGTGCGTGGCATCCAGTCCGCGTCGGTTGAGCTCGGCGATGGCGTACGGGCTGATGTCGAGGATACTGCTACCTAGGCTTGCGTAGTACGTCCCAAGCTCGAACCATGACGTGCCGGGCTGCTCAATCCCTATCGACACGCTGGCCTTGGCGGCGCGCAACAGCTCTCGTTCGGTGCGGTCTGGTTGCAGGGGGAAGAACTCGTGCGGGGCCACGACGAGGTTCACGGTGTTGCGGTGGGCCTCGGGCAGGCCGGGCGCAGGGAAGACGACTTCGTGACCCAGATCGAGCATTGCCGTTGCAATCAACTCGGCGATCTCGGTCTCGACGATGCTGCCCCGCGCGTTGACGAAGACGTTGAACATGGTTCGCATAGGGTCCTTTGCAAACCCTACCAAAGCTCGCCTCGGCCGACGGTGAGCGCGGCCCCACGACAAACTAGCCCCCGCTACCGGGGATACAATGCAGAATCATGAAGGTTTCTATGGTCATCATCAGCAAGGACGAGCCCGGCCTCTCGGACACCCTCGATGCCGTCGAGAGGCTGACGCCAAGCCTCCTCGACGAGGTCGTGGTCATAGACGCCTCCCAGCGGCGTCTCGACCGGATCCGCATTGACCACCCGTGGGTCGCGTGGCACGACTACGAGCAACCTAAAGGTGTCAGAGTAACCATTCCGCATCAGCGCAACATCGGAGTCGCTCGCGCGCGCGGTGACGTGATCGTCTTCATCGATTGTGGGTGTATCCCACGGGCGCACTGGCTCAGTCGTCTTCTCGCGCCCATCTTTGATGAAGGAGAGTGGGTCACCTGCGGTCCGGCTGTATCGCAGGGTCGGAGCATCTATTCGGGACCCCACTGGTGGGGCAATACCACCGAACGCTACGTCCCCGCAGCTCCGACGANNCCGGGTACCGACTGCGCTGGGTCGCGGACGCCGTCGTCGAGCACGAATGGGGAGACGTGCGCCGTCAGATGCGGCGCTCTTTCGTGTACGGCGTCGGAGCGGCACGCCTGTTTCGCAAGCACCCGCGGCGCCTCAAGGTGGCTCTCCAAGAGAACCCGGTACCTGTTGTCTACCCACTCTTCCTCCTCGGTATGCCGCTGACGATCAGGTACCGCGCTTATCCGCTCCTACTCCTTGTTCCCCTCTGGCGCGCGCGCCACGAAGACGCCCCGTTGCTCGTCCTCCTCGATCATCTCGTCGAGGGCGCGGGTGTCCTGGCAGAGGTGGTCGGACTCTCTAAGTGAGCGCACCCGTTCGCGTCCTCGTCACGCCGAAGGATGGGAACCCCTTCCAGCGTCTGCTCTACGAAGAGGTCACCGCTTGTGGAGCGCAGGTTCGCTACGCGGAAGGTCCGAGCGGGTCCCAGACGTTCAACCTGTTGGTCGCTCCATTGCTGCTGGTGCGGTACCGGTTCGCCGGCTACCGCATCCTGCACATCCATTGGGTGTTCCAGTTCTCGTTACCGTGGGCCCCCCGCGCGGTGTTGGCGCGCCGCGTCATGCAGTGGTGGTTCTGGTTCTACCTATGGTCGGCAGACGCCCTCGGCTACCGTATTGTGTGGACCGCCCACGACCTATTGCCACACGATCAGGTCTTCTTCGACGATGGCCAAGCGCGCCGATACCTCATCGAACGAGCGGACGCTGTGGTCGCTTTGTCAAGCGCGACCGCGGCCGATCTCGTCGAGCTTGGCGCAACCGATGTACGAGTGATCCCGTCTGGCCCCTTCGCCGCAGCGTACCCGACAGAGCTCGGACGGGAGGCGGCGAGAAAAGCGCTTGGCTTGGTGGCAGATGACGTCGTCGTGCTCCTGATTGGCAGGATCGAGCGCTATAAGGGGGCGGATCTGCTGTTGGAAGCCGCCGGAAGCTTGCCACCTTCCAACCCCATAAAGGTCGTCGTGGCAGGCGCCTGTAGCGACGCCGTCTATCGAACAACGCTCCTGGAACTCGCGGGCCGCGCCGGCAAACGCGCGATTGTTCGATTCGACCGGATACCTACCGAGGAGATGGCCAAGTACCTTGAGGCCGCCGACTTCGCCGCCTTCCCCTTTCGTGCTATCACCAACAGCGGATCGGTCGTCCTCGCACAATCGTTCGGTTTACCCGTGTTGATACCGAACCTAAGGTCCCTGAGCGACGTGCCGGAGGAGACCGCGCTCCGCTATGACCCTCTTGGACAAGGTCTCGTGGAAACCCTTGAACGAGCCGCTCGACTGACCGACCAGGTTCGTTCGGATATGGGACGCGCAGCGAAGCAGTACGCGAATGCCATGGACTGGCCCACCGCGGCCCGATTACACCTAGAGACTTACGCAAGGCTCTTGGGAGGATGATCGACCGGATTACGTCAAGCGCGTCACACGTGGCTTCGTCGCGACGACCGCCCCTTGCCGCGCTGCGCAGCCTTCAGGAGCTCGACGACCAGGCGCTCACGCGAAACGGCCGGGTCGAAATGCAAGTGCCGTTTCATTCCCTTGGTGCGCAGGTCCGCAGCAATCTCAGGATCTCGCAATTCGAGAATTCCCCTGGCGATCGATGCCGGGTCGCGCGGGTCGACGTAGACGGCAGCGTCTCCCGCCACTTCGGGGAGCGAGCTGTTTGCAGCGGTCAGCACCGGCGTTCCTACAGCGAACGCCTCCAGCAACGGGAGTCCGAATCCTTCGTAAAGCGACGGGTACGCCATGGCCACAGCGGCCTTGATTATAGCCCATCTCGTCTCCTCATCGACATAGCCCGTGCGAACGACCTTCTTGGAAATCCCCAGGTTCTCTATCGCTGAATCAAACGTTGTGTAGCCGCTTCCGACCAGTACGAGCCGGAGACCTTGCCATTCATGCGCAGCGATCGCGAAGCCAGCCAGAAGATTGGGCACGTTCTTCCTCGGGTCGAGTCCACCGTTGTAGACGACGTACGTCTTGTTCCTGATGTCGACTGGAACTAATCTGGTGGCCGCAGAGCTTGGGAGGTCGTCGAACACTGGAGGGATGATGGTCGCTCGGCGCCTGAAGGCGCGCCTGATGTCATGCGCCGAAGACTCGGAATTGGTAAAGACGGTGTCGCTGCTTAGCATCGCGGCACTCGTCCACAGAAGGTAGGGAAGCGCGAACAAGGGACGGCGGTAGAGGTACATCTTCGGCAGCTTGAGCGGCACGAGGTCGTGAGTCGTGGATATCGTCCATGTTCTCTTCACAGGGAGAAACGGTATACCGTTATTTGCCGGAGCCCAGTAGAGGTCGAATGACCTCTTGCGAAGAAGTCTAGGGAGGTCGTACTGGTCCCAGATGAGATTTCGTCGGCTGCCGAATGCGACCCACTCCGCCGCAGAGAAGAGCTTCTGGTAATTGTCCGTAGGGAAATTGGTGAGCAAGGAGACTTGTGCGTGCGTCTCTAGGAGACACTGCACCGCACCTTTGAGATAACCGTAGACCCCGGTTCCTGGATGCCGGATGGTACGCGCGTCAATGGCTATCGATACTCCCGCCAGGTTAGTCACGGGGACCTTGTCGGTCACGGTGACGTTCTCGTAGGTGACGAGTGCTTTCGGATCAGACTCATGCCAAAGAACATCCCTCTTCGAACTACCTCCCGCCTCCGCTCATTGTGCAGTGGCGCGACCCTGGGGTACCACCAACGTGAACTTGTCACGTCACTAGTAGGCCGTCCCATGTGTATATCTCCGCATATCGCCGTTCTCAAAATCTAGCCGAATGAGTAGCTAGAACCAGCTGGATGGCGCGCGGGTGCCGACCGAACGGCAACGGCGTTCCGGCCGGACTTCGGCGGGTGATTCGCGAAAGACCAGGTAGATGATGGCGCGCGGAGAGAGTGTTTCCACTACGCGGGATCTGTTCGCCCAGCTCAGGCGACTGTGGCCTGTCCCCAGCTGGAGGTGTCCACATCGAGGGCCCGTAGCACCTTGGCCTGTAGCTGAGTCGGCCTGCTGACGAGTTCGATGCTGCGCTCACCGGCGCTCACGAGCTCGAGGCGTACCTCGGCCAGTTCGGCGAGCGCTTGGCGAGGTGTCATGTTCTGGAAGGCGATGTTGGGGTCCATCACCTTGGCGGCAACGAGGTCCTTGGCAATGACCGCTTCGATCGTCGCCGCCATCATGCACAGGGCGACGTGGCCCCTAACGCGGTCCTCGGTCCAATGGAAGACCGGCCGCAGCGCCAGGAAATCCTTGGTGATCCGGAACCGACGCTCGACGTTCTGCAGGCTGCGGTAGTAGCGCAGCACCTGGGCACAGTCGACCTCGGATGCATCGAGCGAGGTCGTGATCACATAGCGCCCGCACAGCAGCTCTTCGTCGTAACGACGCGCCTTCTCGTCGAAATCCCAGGAGAAGAGGCTGTCGCATGAACCCTTCCGGAACGCGTACTCATGCGTTCTAATGAGTCTCGCGTAATACGG
>PMVZ01000071.1:0-4548 GCA_003166375.1 Acidimicrobiaceae bacterium
CCCAGTTCAACGCGAAGAGCCGCTTTAGCGTGAGCGAGCGCTCGCGAATTCCTCAGTCAGCTCGTGCGGGCGTTGAGGGAGCTACGTCGGCGGTAGCGGTGAATCTGGAAGGCACGGGTAAGTGTGGACCCACTCCGGAACGCGCGTGCTTTCCGATCAATACACGTCGCGAAAGCCACCTATGAACGTGATCCGGTTGCCGTCCGGGTCGATGACGGTGCAAAGGCGCACACCTTTGTTCGCCGGCTGGATATCGCCAAGTGACAAACCTCGCCCGGTGACCTCAGCAACCTGCCGATCCAGATCGTCAACCGCAAAGTTCAGAAGCGTGGACCCGGCACGCTCCGGGTCGTGAAATACCTGAATCCATCCCGTGTCAGTGATCCGCCACTCGACCAGTGTTTCCATCGGATGGTTGTCCGGAGGACGACCCACCAGAAGCTCGTACCACGGCATTGCCGTGTTCATGTCTGAAACCGGGACGACAGCGACTAGCTGATCGATGGACATCAAATTCCTTTCGACAACGGGGATGCTATGCCCCAGGCGCCAAGCGGGCTTAGCCGTGAACGGGGATCGCGTCCCGTGAACGGGCGCTCGCGATCCTGGGTCAGCTCGTGTGGGTGCTGAGGGAATTGCGGCGGCGGTTACCAGAGGCTCGTCCACTCGAGAAACCGTCGTTCAGTCGCGACGGGACCTTGGCTCGAGCTCGCCCAGATGGCTGAGTATGCGCTCTTGTCTGAGTGCCCGCGCCGATATGGAATACGTGAGCCTTACAGCTTGGAAGGCGATCCACTGTGGGCGAGCTCGGCCTCATCTTCGTGGCTTGTATCGGCAGACGGCTTGGACGCCTCCTGTTCGAGCACATGAGGCGGACAGCGCTCTAACCCGGCTTCAGCTGGTGTCAACGGGCGGGCGAGGAAGGCCCTTTCGCTGAGGTGCGGCTTCGTCCGCTCCGGGACTGCTTGGGCGCTGTCCGGCCCCTGCAGCCCCCCGCCACGGATCGGTCGTTGCCGCGTCTTGCTATGGAGCCGGCACCGGCTTCCATCTGGCGTCGTAGTTGGTGGATTTGAGAATGGCGCCGGCGCTCTTTGCCACGCCGACGGCGATGCAGTCCGGTGACCCCTTGGCGCAGGAGACGTCGAAGAGGTAGGAGACGCCCACGTCCTTCTGCTGCTTCCAGGAGGTGCCACCGTCCTGTGTCGTCTCGATCGCCCCCCAGGAGTTGTAGTGAGACGTGCCTTTCGGCGTGTAGCCCCCGCCGACGCTCACGCAACGGCTTGTCGAGGGGCACGAGATGCTGTCGAGATCCGTCACTCTTCGTCCGGTCAAGCGGTTCGTCCAGAGCGAGCCGAAGTTAGCGGTCGTGTAGATAGAGCCTGACTCGTGCGAGGGCACGGCGGAGGTGACGTTGCTGACGGCGATGCAGTCACTCTTCGACATGCACGCCACGGCGTCGAGGACGAACCGCTTCAGGCTGATGCTCGTCCAGCTGGTCCCACCGTCTCGCGTCTTCAGCACCCCGTAACCCGTGACGACGCAGTCATCGCGGTTGACGCAGGAGATGCCCGAGAGGTTTGACATCGGCACGGTGAGCTTCGGTGTCTTCACGAGGTTCCACGAGGCGCCGCCATCGCTCGAGCGGTACACCACGACGTCGATCGAGTCCGTGGCCAACCCGCTGGACCAACAGTCGGTCGTCGTGGGACACGAGAGCGCCTGTACCTCTGCCAGCGAGGAGGACACCGTGTGCACGGTCCAGGTCTTGCCTCCGTCGGAGGTCACGAGGACCTTGTCGCCGAGGCCCCCGCCGATGCAGACGGTCGCCGATGGGCAGTCGATTACCGAGATCGCGATGGACTCACTCTCCGCGTACCAGCTGGCGCCGCCGTCGGTCGTGTCCAGGACCACGTTGCCGTGCGCCGCGGTCCCACCGGCGAAGCAGTCGCGGGAGCTCGGACAGGAGACCGCCACGACACTCGTGAGCTTCAGGACGGCCGTCGACGTTGAGGAAGCGCTTGCGACACTAGCGGTGAGCGCACCAAGCAGTCCCACCACGAGTGCAAGGCCGACGAATCTGTGCATCGGCACCACCCACCCCTCCCGTTTGCGGCCGGACCCGCCTTGAGCTAGCTACGCAACTCGGTTTGTCCGCGTCTCGCGGCAACCTGCACCCTATCCGTCTGCGTTGAATTGTTGCCCGGCTGACCTGCTCTTTGGTATCCGCGTTCTGTACTCGACGACTGCCCAGGTATGGCACTTCGTGGATGGAGGTCAGGATTGGCGAGACTCTGTTCGTTCGACATCGCCGATCGTCGCTACCGTGTTGGGGACCGGCCCGAAGGCCGCGAACAGGCGATTAGGGGAGGTGCCGATGGCCCAGGATGAGAACACGCCTCTACCAGCGGTGGTCCACCGCCCGACGTTCGACGAGCAGCTGGAGGTGCTACGAGCGAGGGAGAAGGCACACACCCGTGAAGGGGACGCGATCGCCGCCGCCCGCCGCCGGCTGCCGATGGTCGAGGTCGCCGCAGATAGCCCGCTGCTCGGGCCGCACGGCCCAGTGACGTTGCTCGACGCGTTCGAAGGCCGGCGTCAGCTCATCGCTTACTACTTCATGTGGTGGCCGGGTCGACCTGCGGCCGAACAATGCGAAGGCTGCACGTGGGTGATGAGTCACGTGGGCGAGCTTGCCTACCTGCACTCCCGCGACATCACTTTCGCGGTGCTCTGCCAGGGGCGGAATACCGCCTACGGCCCTGGCGATGCGCACGCGTCATTCAACGAGAGCCTCCGCTACCGCACCTTCATGGGCTGGGACATGCCCTGGTACTCGGCCCAGCCCTCGCTGGATACCTTGCTCGTCGGCCGAGAACACGGTCTGTTCCATCTGGTGTGCTATCTGCGGGATGGCGACCGGGTCTTCGAGACGTACTGGACTAACCGCCGTGGAGCTGAGGTGCTGGACTACAGCTACGCGCTCATGGACCTCACCGTGTTCGGCAGGCAGGAAGAATGGGAGGACTCGCCGGCGGGCTGGCCGCGGCGCGGGCACGCGACTCGGACCCTCGCGGGGGCTCCGGAGTGGCCACCCCTGTGGGAGTGGCCAGGCGGTCGACCCACCTCGCAGTGGCCACGGCTCGAAGCCGGGTACTCAGACGATCTTGGATCCGCGGACACGGACGCGGCATCGCCTCCGAATCACTGCCACTGACGGGCCGTCCGGAACATGCTCGGCGCGCGGGCGCTGCTTCGGCAGCTCAAGCGTCGTAGTCAACGGGCCTATCGGGCCTCGCCACCAACTGAGGCTTAAGGGCCTAGGCCGGCGACCCGGGCCTTCGTTGGTGAACGTTCCCCCAGAACAGGCGCCTTCCTCCGGCTGTTCCCTGGCGTTGTCGCAGGCTGGATTCGACCGTCGGCGAGCCGAAATGCGTCCCGTCTCGCTGCCGGGGCTGGGGCGTACAGAACGACGCCCGTTGGGGGCGACTCCGGCAGTTAGAGGGACGCATGGTCGGCAGGGAGCGCTCGCTAACTGTCCGAAGAGGGCGATGTTCCCGGCTTTCGTGTGGTCCAGTGCCATCAAGGGTGGGGTCGGGCTCAGAGCTCGGGACCCATGGGAACTGCGGGCGAGGGCGACCGCTCGTAGGAAGGCCCCAGGCTCCGCCCATACATGATCGGTGGTGGGGTTGGAGTGTTCGTGGCAAAGGCGCGAGGACGATGTGGGCTTGCGTGTTGGGTTTCGATGGATCGGCGTAGTTGGTCGATTCGGTCGACGAGCTCAGGATGGGCCTTGATGAAGTCGGCTCTCGCTTGTTGCGCAGCTTCGAGCTCGCCGCCCTCGGCGGCGAGCCGGGACCGCTCGTCTTCGAGAAGCCGAGCGTGAGGTTCGGTCGTACGCTGCCAGGCACGCTCGGCCACTTGGAGCGTTGCGGCACTGGTCTTAAGGTCTCCGCGGCTTCGGTGCCGACCGAGGAGCCCATGGCGGGGATCTTGGGCGCGGCGGAGGTTCTCCTCGTGGACTCGCCTCGCGACTTGGAGGTGCTCGTAACTGGCTCGGACGGGCGAGTTCGCCCATCGTCCGGCGCCGGTGCGGAGGTTGGCAAGGTCCTTTTCGAGCGCGGCTTGTTGTTCGTGGATGTGAGCAAGCTGGTCGGTGACGCCAGGCGGGATGCTCGCGAGAAGTTCTCGGTGCTCGGCGCGAAGCTCCACGAGGTGCTGGGCGGCACTGGCCTGGTCAGTGGCCCATTGCTGGCGGCGCTCGTCATCCCAGGACCACGCGAGACGCTGTGCCGCTTGCGTGAGATCGGTCGCGGTGGTGTAGACGTGGCTGGCTTTCCGGGCGCGGCTCATGGCCACATAGGCAAGCTCCCGGCCACCACCGTCGTCGAGGACGTGGGCGACTTCGACCGTCGTGCCCTGGGCGCGATGAGCGGTGATGGCGTAGCCGTAGGCGAGACGGTCGGCGCTG
Source organism: Acidimicrobiaceae bacterium (assembly GCA_003166375.1). Classification (GTDB taxonomy): domain Bacteria; phylum Actinomycetota; class Acidimicrobiia; order Acidimicrobiales; family Bog-793; genus Fen-455. Next base: position 4,469 of record PMVZ01000071.1, read on the forward strand.
ATGTCGTCGAGCCCCATCTGAAGCTGACGGCCGTCGGGGGTGATAGCGGTGAGTGTCTGGGCCTCGGGGTCGACGGCGGT
>PMVZ01000071.1:4586-4771 GCA_003166375.1 Acidimicrobiaceae bacterium
CGGCGGTCGGGCACGGGATGGACCCGGCCGTTACGGGCATACCAGCTGACGGCAGCCGCGATGTCGCCGTCTCGGAGCTCACAGAGCGCACCGCGTTCGGCGGGGTCGCTCTGGCGCAGGTTGTCGGTGAGCGCCCAGAGCTGTCCGCGATGGCGCTCGGCAAGGGCGGTGAGCGCGCCACCGGG
>PMVZ01000301.1:0-587 GCA_003166375.1 Acidimicrobiaceae bacterium
CTCATGGTCGACGGGGCGAAGGGCGAAGGCCGCGTCTTCCGTCACCTGTACGACGTGGAACAGGCCTGGGAAAACGGAAACGTCGCCCTTCACGCCAAGATCCGGCTGCGCCGCGGCCCTGATGGCTTCGAGTTCCCCCTCCGGGGAGTCCGCCATGGCGACGCGCCTTTGACTGAGGAACCCGACGAGCTCGAAACGACGGCCGGGCGCCTCTTCTTCAACCAGGCTCTCCCCGTCGGTTTCGGGTATGTGAACGACGTCATCGGAAAGCGCGCCACCTCGATCGCGACAATCGTGGAGCAGATCGCGGCTCACTACTCGAAGGTTCTCGTGGCCGAGAGCCTCGACCGGATCAAGGACCTCGGCTTCCGGTTCGCGACACGGTCCGGGCTCACCATCTCGATCGACGACGTGAAGACGCCGCCGGACAAGCAGCAGATCCTCGACCGCTACGAGAAGGAGGCGGAGAAGGCGGAGAACCAGTTCCGCCGAGGAATCATCACCGATGATGAGCGCCGCCAGAAGGAGATCGAGATCTGGACTTCGGCGAACTCCGAGGTCGGACGTGCGATGGAGAAGACGCTCGC
>PMVZ01000301.1:628-3253 GCA_003166375.1 Acidimicrobiaceae bacterium
GCCCAGGAGCTCATCATCCGCGAACCCGATTGCGGCAGCACCCGCGGCATCTGGATCGAGGGGATCCACCAGGACCAGGCGGGCAAGCGGAGCTACCTCGAGACCCGGCTCTACGGCCGAGTCCTGATCGAGCCCGTCAAGCTCTCCGACGGCAGCGTCCTCGAGGCCGGTCGCGTCGTCCGCGACCTCGAGGTCCAGCAGCTGTCCGCCGACCCCGCGATCGACCGTGTCCGTACCCGGTCGGTGCTCACCTGTGAGGCCAACCACGGCGTCTGTGCCGCGTGCTACGGCCAGTCGCTCGCGACCGGTCGCAGCATCGAGCTCGGCGAGGCGGTCGGCGTGATCGCCGCCCAGTCCATCGGCGAGCCGGGAACCCAGCTCACCATGCGGACGTTCCACACCGGCGGCATCGTCGGCGAGGACATCACCCACGGTCTTCCCCGTGTCGTCGAGCTGTTCGAAGCACGCACGCCGAAGGGCGCCGCCGTGCTGTCGCGCACCTCGGGTGTGATCCGCATCGACGAGGACGACACGGGTCGGCGCGTAGTTGTCGTCGGGGACGACGGCAGCGAGGATGCCGTTCCGGTGTCGGCGAGGGCTCACCTCGAGGTCGTCGCAGGCCAGGAAGTGAGCCCGGGCGACGCGCTCGTGGACGGGCCGAAGGACCCCAAGGAGCTGCTCGAGATCAAGGGCATCCGTGAGACGCAGCAGTACCTGGTCGAAGAGGTGCAGAAGGTCTACCGAGACCAGGGCGTGTCGATCCACGACAAGCACATCGAGCTCATAGTGCGCCAGATGCTCCGCAGGGTGCTGGTCGCCGAACCCGGTGACGCGCCGTTCCTACCAGGCGAGCGCGTGGACAACCAGCGTTACGCCGCGGTCAACCGCGAGCTGGTCCAGGCCGGAAAGCGCGCCGCGGAAGGCCGCCCCGAGCTCATGGGCATCACGAAGGCGTCACTCGCGACGGACTCCTGGCTGTCGGCGGCGTCGTTCCAGGAGACCACCCGCGTGCTCACCGAGGCTGCGATCGAGAGCAAGTCCGATCAGCTGTTCGGGCTCAAGGAGAACATCATCATCGGCAAGCTCATCCCTGCCGGCACCGGCATGACGCGCTATCGCAGCGTGGAGGTGGGCACGCCCGACGCCGAGCGCATGTCCTTCTGGTCCTCGGACCTCGAGGTCGCCGATGTGGGCGAGGCCAATACGGACAACTTGGCTTCGTGGCTGCGGGACGTCGGACGGTCCGCGTTCGGCACCCCCTACGAGCAGGAGGACCCGTACGCGACCGCGGGCAGCGCCTACGCGAGCTTCGGTCCGACCGACGATCTGGTCGTGGCTGAAGAGGACCCGCTCAGCGACCTCGGGCCCGCCGAGGAAGGCTCCGCCTGATCGCGGCCTACAATGTTGCCGGAGAGCGGTGTCGGCTCCTATCATCAGCTCGTCGTGTCGGCGCAGGCTTGCGCCCACGGTTCTTCAACAAGGAATCCCAGAGAGGTTCGCGTGCCCACTATCGCCCAGCTCGTCCGCAAGGGTCGGTCATCCAAGCGGACGAAGACCAAGACCCCCGCGCTCAAGGGGGCGCCGCAACGTCGGGGGGTATGCACGCGCGTTTACACGACGACTCCGAAGAAGCCGAACTCAGCGCTCCGCAAGGTTGCGCGCGTGCGGCTGACCAGCGGTTCGGAGGTCACTGCGTATATCCCTGGTGTGGGCCACAACCTGCAGGAGCACTCGATCGTTCTCGTGCGCGGCGGCAGGGTGAAGGACCTCCCAGGTGTCCGTTACAAGATCGTGCGTGGCACTCTGGACACCTCCGGCGTGCGCGACCGTGCCCAGGCTCGTAGCCGCTACGGCGCCAAGAAGGAGTCCTGAGTTGCCCCGCAACGGCCCCCCACCCCGCCGCGAGCTGGTTCCCGACCCGGTGTACCGGTCGGTGCTCGTGACCCAGCTGTGCAACAAGGTCCTTTCTCGGGGAAAGCGCTCACTGGCCGAGCGCATCGTGTACGACGCCCTCGATGTCGTGCGCGAGAAGACGAGTGGCGACCCGCTGCAGCTGCTGAAGCGAGCGCTGGACAACGCGCGACCCGAGCTCGAGGTTCGCAGCCGCCGCGTAGGCGGAGCGACCTACCAAGTTCCTGTGGAGCTCCGCCCGCGCCGGGCGACGACGCTGTCGATCAGGTGGCTGGTCGGTTACTCGCGCCAGCGCCGAGAGCGCACGATGGCGCTCCGGCTCGCCAACGAGATCCTCGACGCTTCGAACGGTGTCGGCGCTACGGTCAAGCGCAAGGAGGACCTCCACAAGATGGCGGAGTCGAACAAGGCATTCGCGCATTACCGCTGGTAAGTGCCTGCGGTACGCCAGGTGTCGTCCCGGTGTCAACCGGATGTCCACGCGCCCGGCGTAGCGTGACAGCGCGCCCGCGGAGCGAAAGCGCATTTTGCCTCTGCCGGTGAACACGACAGAAACGACACCGCAGCTCACCACCGACTAGAGAAACGAAGCAAGGCGATGGCCAATCCATCATCCATCCGAGAGTTCCCGCTGGCCAAGACCCGCAACATCGGGATCATGGCCCACATCGACGCGGGCAAGACCACCACTACCGAGCGCATCTTGTACTACAC
>PMVZ01000038.1:0-11141 GCA_003166375.1 Acidimicrobiaceae bacterium
TCTCTTGTTGTGTCGTAAGGCGCTCGGCTGCCTCGCTCAACCGACCCCCGTGCGCTGCGTAATACGTCGGGTACCGCCGGGTGGCTCGTCGCTCCATCGCTTCTCGGAGCGCGCGGTCCCACGTGGCCGACCAACCGACGCTTATGAGACCGAACCGGTCGAACACCTCGTCGAGGAGTTCATTCATAGCCGGACCGAAGGTCGAAAGCTCAAGATCCGTGTTTTTGAGCTCGGGCAAGGCGTAGTCACCATGGACCTTGATAACGGTGAGCGGAGCGTGATGAAGCGGTCTCATTCCATGCACTTGCGACTCGCTCGAAATCACTTGCGGGCTGAGATTCTCGTCGGCGAGTGCTCGTTCGATAAGGGGATCGAAGTTCGTGGTGATGATCACCTTGACGAGACCCATCGCACAGAGCTGTGCAAGCGAACGGTGAGCCGGGTTTGGCTCGATCGCGTTGTCGGGAGTGGGCTCGAAGAAACCACGGAGCAAATCGCGCCGAGCGAGTTCAGTCGAAGCGAGGCCTTCCACCAGGTTCGAGTACGAAAGTTCGCCGTACCCTTGCTGCGCCCACCACTCCTCCGGCTTGAGCCCTGTCTCATCGATATCGACTCTGTGGTCACGAGCTACCCGCCGAACGAGTTCCTGGGCGACCTTCCACCCGGTCGGGATCCCGGCATCGGATGACATGCCGCTCCCGACCAAGACGGCATAGACGCCCGGCGAGTCGAACAAACCGCCAGCCAAGGCGACTCGGTAGTCAATCTGGCGAAATTGGCCGGTCACTCGGCCTAGCGATTCCCATGTCCCATTGGTCCAGTCTCGCGCGCCGCCTCTCGATCAGCTCCCGACAGGTCCTTGGTGCCCTAGTCCCTCGCCAGCTCAGGCTACGGCACGCAGCTGCGGTGGAGGCCACGGGCTGATAACATGATGTGTTATGACCGAGGCGCGGGACATCGGGCTGGTGCTCAAGAAGCTGCGCGAAGACGCCGGCCTATCGCAGCGGGAGCTGGCAGAACAGCTCGGCTTGCAACAGCCCGCCGTCGCTCGGTGGGAAGCTGGCGGCGTCCGTATACCCGTGAATCGGATCGAGGGGCTGCTGAACCACTTTGGGTACGGAATCGAGTACGACCTGACCGCGGTGCCGATCGAGACCGCTCTGTCGCATGGCGTTCCGATGCAGCTGGTGCGGCGCAGGACCGCGGAGCTTCGAGCGAAGTGGGACGACATGCGCGTGAAAGCTGGCGACTACGAGTTCGCCGTGAATCCGGACACTGCATGGAGCATCGACATGTGGGATACGCGAACGGGCCAGAAGGTCCCTGGCGCGGTGGCGGTATATCCCGAGCGGATCGAGGCAGTGGTTGCACATCCCGATGGCGTCCTGATCCGCTTCGGCCGCACAGTTGGCAAGGTTACGCCGAACGCCAAGCGGCACGAAGACGGCAGCCCTGTCTTCTCATACTCGCTCGCGAGTCAGAGGGATCTTGAGCTTGCCGGCGTAGCTGACGATCCGGCCTGGCCGGATCCGAGCGTGTGATCCACTGGGCGGACTCAGCATGACCTCGGGAAAGAAGCGGAGGAAAGGCCCTCCCGTCGCCGCCAAACCAAAGAGGTGTTTCTTCTGTGGTGCCGAGGGTCCTCTAACACAGGAGCACGTTCTCCCCGATTGGCTGCGGCACCTTGGATTCAAGGGTACGGGCGTGCGTGAGCTCGTTCAGGACTCGGACGTGCCGATCATCCAACAGGGCGGAGCCTTCTCCAAGACGCTGAAGATCGTCTGCGCCGACTGCAACAACGTGTGGATGAGCGCCATGGAGGATGACGCCAAGCCAGTACTGCTCTCAATGTTCCAAGCTGCAGCGACTGGAAAGCAGACAATGCTCGATTCGTCGGCGCAGCTGGCGCTTGCTAGGTGGGCGTTCAAGACGGCGGCAGTGATGACGCAACTCTCAGCCCGAACGGCGAGAACCTTCCCTGCAGCCACGCTTCGAGCTTCCGAGGTAGCGATCGCATCCCGGAGAACATTCAGGTCTGGCTTAGTGCTGCGGTAGTCACACCGACTACGCGAGGTGATCATGCCGCGCAGTTCCGATACCAGCCGTACAAGACCGACGTGAAGGCAGGAGAAGCATCGTATTCAGGATCGGGCTATCAGATCTTCGTCCGCCTCTTCAACGTGGTCTTCTATATTCTCGGTTTCGAGTCGACTTGGAGACTTACCGGAGAGCTCCCGGACGACCTCAAGAAGGCCCTGCTATCCATCTGGCAGCCCGAGCATCCCAAGCTCTGGTGGCCGCCATCGTCCACACTTGACGACTTCGGTGGGATCGACGGACTGGCAAAGGCCCTGGCGCCCACTGGGCTCCCGACGCTGGTGCAGGGCCACGGCCCGTCGGCGACCTAAGTTAGGACGCCTACGCTCTAATGGCATTCGACGACGAAGTCCGCCAGCTCACCACCGAGGCGTGTGCCCTGATTGAGGGCAGTCTCCGGGTCCTCACCTCCCAGCCCGGCCTCATCAATCGGCACGTAAGCGCCGGTTTCCTAACGCGTTGCCTCGTGGTGTTGCACGGAACTGGAGGCTTCTCCCAACGCTCCACTCCATGAGCGCAGCACTCGACGAAGCGAGCCATGGCCGCAGCGTCTCCGTCGAGGAACCGGAGACGGTTCGGACGTCGGTCATTCGAGATCCGTGACCTCGAGTCTCCGCGGAAGGAGAATGTCTCCGTGGGATTCCCTGCACAACTTCCGGACGAGCTGATCACAGAGTTCGGTCAGATCGTGTGGATGGCGATCAATCTCGAGGACGTGACCTACTTCATCTGCCATGCGGTGAAACCGCGCGAGCTGTTCGACGACACACCGATAGGGACCCGTATCAACCAGGCCGAGGCCGATCTCGGAGAGCTCCCCGAGTGTGAATCACGTCAGCGGGCAATGACATGGTTGGAGCGTGCGAAGGAAGCCCTCGAAGCGCGTAACGCCGTTGTCCATTCGACGCATGTCGTCAGTATCGAAGGTGGTTCTGAAGAAGCAGGCCCTGGATCGGAGGGGCAATGCGAGTGGTTGATCCACTTTCCGAGAAGGCGAGATAAGCCAGCCATCCATACTCCACTTACCGTAGATGCGCTTCGCGAAGTTCGGACGCTGCTGGAATCGGCCATCGAAGGTTGGCAGGAAGCAGGCGTCGAGGCGTATCAGTTGTCGCGTCAGGCCCGTGGCGTTGAGAGACGCTAGCCTTGCGCAGTCTGCGCGTCACCATGACCTTGCAGGAGGTTGACGGCTCTCAACAAACTACGAGAGCTTCCAGGTCAAACAGTTCATGCGCGGGCGAATGCTCGTCACACCGATCGCGTTCGTCCTCCTACGAAAGGAGCCGCGCTTGGCCACAATCGCGGCCGCCGTCGGCGTGGCCACGTCGCTTTTCACCGCCGTTCCCTACATGCACAGCCGAGCGTCTACGACCACACGCGCCGCCACCCCGGCCTCAGCCAATGGCCGAAGTCTCCGCCGTCTTCGTAATCGGGATGTGGCCGAGGCGGCCTTCGTTCCGACCTGATGTGACGTGACCGCGGGCGAGGTCGCGGTCACGGACCGGACCGGACCGAAAGTCCATGTGCCGCGCGTTTCCACGTCACTCGGGCAAGTCCGCTCGACGGCTCGGCTACCGCACCAGATCGGCGTGGCGGAACCAGCGAGCGGCGAATTGGTCGAGGCTGGTCGCCAAGCGCTCGTGGTGACCATCCGAGGCGGTCACGAGAAAGAAGCGGCAACTCCCTCGGCGCGCGATCACGGTGCCAACCGACCGTTGGCCGACTCCGCTCGCGAGTTCGGCCAGGCGGCGCTGTGCCTGGGTTTCGACGCCCGCCGAGCGGTCAGCATGGTGGTAGACGACGAGGCTCTGCCCCCGTCGGGCGTAGTCGGCGAGTTCCTCCACCGTCGCGTACTTGTGAGACTTCGACCGCGTGGCTGCTGTGCGCACACCATTGTCGGGGTCTGCGAAGACCACTTCGGGTCCCTCCAAAGCCATCAGGGCACGGGTGTGCCAGCCCTGCCGACCCGTAGGGCCGCTGGCCGGGTCGAGCATCTCCCGGTGGGTACGGCATCCCGCGGGGAGAGCACCGGAGGCCTCCAACGCCTCGACGCTGTGCCCGTGGGCCACTACCCACGCCAGTCGCCTCATGAGATCGGAGTCGCAGGCTTCCAGGCTGGGGTGCCAGGAGTTGGTTGGGTGGAGGTAGGCGATGTGCCTGCCGTCGGCGTTGTGCGCCTCGTCCGGCACGAGATACCAGTTGAGCCCGACTGCCATCCCGGCGCCGCCGGAGGTCGCTGCGGCAGCGAGGTGGCGGAGCAGTCCGAACTTCATGAAGTCGCCGACGTCTCCCGCATACCGGTTCTGCACACTCAGAGTCTTTTGTCGCCCCGACAGTATGTCAACGCCGCGGAGGTCGACCTCGAGTCGGCTCGGTCGGGCATCCATTGCCAGCCGAAGCCACGCCGCATGACTCACTCAGCCGAAGCGGTGTTCCCCGAACGAGTCAATGCGGCGTGATGGACAGGTGGACGAACGTGCTCTGGCTGGGCACCCAGTGGCTTGGCTCCTCCTTCCCGAAAGGTGCCTTCTCAAAAACGCCGGCATGTGCCACCAGGTCTCCAGATTTGGGAGCCCAATCAGCAGATCCCTGGAGTTTGTTCGGAATGAAGCTCACCGCGAGACTGCCCGTCAATCTGCCGCCGAGGCTCTCGAACATGGTTCGCGGAATCGACCACATCACGCCCTGCATCACACCGTGCTTACTTGCGGCTCCGGTGGTCACCTTCTCCACGTACCAGTTGTAGCCAGCGGCGCTCGGGGGCACACTCCCGATCTGCAGCTTGCTTAACGCGGTCAAGATCGAAGATGTGGCCGCGGCAGCGGCGCCCACAGCCGGAACCGGCGCCAAGACCGAAGTCAACGTTCCAGCATCGGCGACAAGCGGTTGCATCTTCTGCCACTCGGTGTTTGCGCGTTCGGAAAGCGACTGCTGGTCCTGCACCGGGCTGAGGTACTTGACGGTCGCTACGACTTCCTTCACCCGCCACCCGTAATCGATCGGAAAGAAGAGATACACGTGGGCCGCGTCTTCGGCGAGGTGCGACCAGATCGGCTCGTTCTTCGGTCGATTGATTAGATGGTGATGCTCCGGCTTGAGGCCTGGGTGGCCCATCGTCCACCAGTACTCGTAAACCGGGCTACTACTTGTCGACTCGGGTCCACTCCCGTTCGGCGGCACCACCTCTGCATAATTCGTGTCGAGTGCGGGGGAAGTTTCTCCGAAGATCTCGAGATAAAATGGAGGATCATCTCCGTCCCACGAAGATAGGTCTGCGGGTTCGCTTGCTACCTCTATCATGTCTGATCCTTTCGCGCGTTCGGATGTTGCTACACCGATCTGCGCGTCCGGAAAAGGACGGGTCCCACGCTCGTTCGTTCTCGTCCGGCCTCCCGGACGCCCAGAAGGACCGGCGCAATACGCAACACTACGCCCTCCTCGAACCGGAGAACAGGGTGAGACGGTGGGCAGGACGGACCACTCACGGTCATCGGGGTCGGAAGCCTCTAGGTCGGCTACCTGCGGCCACTTCGTTCCCTGCTTTGTGAACACGTACACCCGGCCGACATCGTTGGCGCAGTAATACGCACCCACGATAACGGTGGAACCCGAGATTTCCACCAACCCGGAAGGCAAGTGGCGTTAGGGGTCGAACATCCTTGGGCGGACGCGATAACACTCTTCGCACAGCTCTTTGAACGCTTCGCGCCAGAGTTGCGTCCGTTCCACGAGGGCGATGGCCCGTTCGCCCCAGTCGACATCATCGGCCCAGCCTCCCGGTCCCCGCCATAACGTGGGTTCGGAATTGTGGCCCAGAGGACAAGTGTCGGGCGCAGCGATCTCTTCGAAGAGCGCCCGTTGCGCCAGAACGTATTGTCCGATGTCGAACTGGCGGTACATCATCGTGAAAGCGCTCACCGTACATTGCCGTCTGAGGATCATGAGCTTGAGCTGGACCAGCGCAACAGGGTCCCTGCCAGGATGCAAGAGGACGGGTTCGGTCATAGGAAAATAAAGGGCCCAACTTTCGCCGCGGCCCGGCTTCCACCCACGCTCGATCAGAGGCTGGAGATGCTCGGCAACAACACGCCTGGTGCGCTGCCCGGCCTCCTTCTCAGCGACTCTGGATTCGGCGCGTTGGGACGCAGCGCGTGGAATTGCAACAGCGATCGGAGGCGGCGGTGCAGATGGGACCGCTTCAAGCAGCGTACGCCTGAGGGTGGCGTTTCCGACGAGATCCCAGATACCGATCTTGAGGTCGTAGCGCGCCTGCAAGAGCGAGCGAGCTGCCTCGAGATCAGATGGATCCTGCCATTCCCCGTCTTGAACGAGCCCGGTCACTGTGAAATCAGCCTGCACGGGAACTGGGCAGGTGTATGCGATCGGATCCGGGGGCGCGGTCGGATCCCATTTCGTTCTGGGTCCCCCCAGATCGAGAAGGAATTGAGAAGGTCGACCCGCGTTCACCCATTCGACGTAGCCACGGAAGATGCTCTCGGTACGGTAGGTGTGCGGCATTACGAGCATTATGTCGTCGCTATAGAGGCGATGTTTTTCGAGTCTTTTAAAGAACCATGCGATCCCCGCGCTCGGCCCGGCGTCTGTCTCACTCGACCCGAGGAGTGTCTCGCTCGTGTCGACGATTACGGTCGCTCCTAGTTTTGGCCCCGCCCAGGGCATGTAGAAGTCGAGGCCACTGAGGAACCGCCAACGCTGCCCGGGCTCTCCCAGGCTGAACCCCACCCCCTCGCCTCCGGGGAACAGCTGACTCATACTGTCGTCGTATATATAGCCGGCAGGAAGTGGCTCATGTCGATGGGTACGGATCAACTCCACCGTGCTTGTGCCGCCGGACAGGATGGAGCGCAATCCGAGCCGGCGGAGTCTGCCGTCCTGCCGAAGCTCTACCACCGAGCGATTGCCGATGACTAGTGCGTAGGGATCATCTCCAGCGCTGTCGAGGATCTGACCGACCAGCGATGATGCCGTGATCCACCACAACAACGAGGTGGCAAGGCTGGAGCGCGTCACGTTGCACGCGGGGTCCCCCGTCACGGGCTGTCGAGAGTCCAACGTAGAGCCGTCGTCCACAGTCATCGGTCCGCCGATCAGGATGATTCTCGTGCCTACCCCGGGTGGACCGTCCGGGTACTCGGTCATAGATCCTCCCGTAAGGTGAGCAGCGCGCCTCGAAGTTCCGGGTTGTCGGCTGCGGCAATCGCCAGCGACTCGGGATCCGTTCCAGTCAACCGTTCCCGTTCGATGAACAGCCGTGCGCACGCCACGAGAGCGGCGTCTGCCTGATGACCATACGTGTCGAAGACGTTGCCTTGCTCGCCCACCGTCTTAAGCGTCTCGAATGGCACGCCTAGCCCATCGTTGTCACCTTCGATCCTGATCCGAGCAGGATCTTGGTCTGTGACGATGACAATGGGTGCAGGAAGGAGGTCTACGTCCTGGGTCACATGCTTGGCCATGTTGACGAGGCGGTGGTCCGCTGGAAAGTAGACGCGCCCGTGATCGTCGACATTGGACGGATCAGTCCGAACCACGCGTCCGACGATCTGGCGGAATGCGAGCTGGGTCAATCGACTAGTGAGATAGACCACGACCCGAAGTCTCCGGATGTCAACTCCCTCAGACACCATGTTCACGGTGACGATCCACGGGTCGTGGGACGCGCGGAACTGGCGAATTGCGTTGGCAGGATCCGGGTCGTTCTCGTCGTACAACCGTGAACATGCGACGACAGGACGGAAGCCCAAGACGTGGGAGGCCAAGTGAACAGCAACCCTGTCTGCGTGATCGCAGTCGATACAGACGACAAGGCCCGCGGCGTCATGATCACCGCGCTGGCGAAGCCCGATGATGTACCGGTTCGCGTGCGCCAGCATCATCTCGGCGATCGATCCTTCACCGATCCACTCCAGCGCCGACCGGAGCCGGCGTTGTTCGCCGACGCGAGTCAGGGTTGTGTCATCAAATGTGACCGAGTGGACTTGATTGTCCTCGGTGCGGAATGTGGTTTCACCTCGAGCTTCGACGAACTGGACTGGTCGGCACGCCCCGTCGAGAATCGCCTGATCGTAGGAGTAGCGGAAGTGCGGGCGCGCGTTTCCGGCCTCTGACGGAACGAAGACGATGGGGTCCCGCTTCGTCCTAAATGGGGTACCGCTCATCGACAGGATGGCCGCAGCTCCGGACGCGAACGCTTCTTGGGCCGAGGCACCCCAAGCCGCGTTAGCCCCGGCGTGGTGGACTTCGTCGAATATCACCAGGGTGCGTTGCCCGGGATCAGTCGCGTGCGCAAGAAACATCTCGGTAGACGCAAACAGCGATTGGTAGGTGATGATCGCTCCAAGCCATTCGTCACCGATCGGGTCGACTGCACGCCAATCTCGTTGACTTCGCAATGGAAGGGTGGGAGCCCCTGGGGTTGCCACCGACGCCGATCGCTGCCATTCATCCGCAATCGCCAGTGTCGGGACCACGATCAGGACTCGGGAGATCTGGCCGGCGGCAACCAGCCGGTACGCGACCTCCAAGCCGAACTGAGTTTTGCCTGCGCCGGGGCAGGCCTCGACCAATACTGGTTCGTGCTCGATAACGCCAAGGACGATCGTCATCGCCTCTTCTTGCCATCGCCGCAACTCGGCCCGGCCCGGAGCAAGGCGCTCGACACTGAAGAGAGCCTGGGCGACCTCCTGGGGATGGCTCCCCTTGCGGAGATTGCATGAACCACACAGTGCCTGCAGGTTTGCGATCGTGGTGGGTCCACCCAGGCTCCATGGCACGATGTGGTCACCGTGCATGAGATCGAAGGGGATCGCGCGACCGCACAGCTTGCAAACACAACCTTGCAGCTGCCATGCCCGCCACACCTGTGAACGGGTGAACATCCTGCGAGGATCGAGTTCCACTCGTCAAAGGGTACCGATGAGACTGTTAAGCCGTCTGTCCTTCTGCCCCCGCCCTGAGGTGGTGGCGACGAACTGCTCAACGGAATGGCACGCGCAAACGCTGCCCTAGTTCCCTCAGTGCCCGCACCAGCTCACCGAGGATCGCGCGCGCCCGTTCACGACAGAGACCGCTCGGAGCCTGCGGCGGAATCATCGCACTTGATCGCAAGACGTCTACCCTCGCAGACGTGGACCTGATGAACCTCACGGAGATCGCGGAGCTGCTCGGACTGGCGCGCGGGGAGGGCGACAAACTCGTAAGGCGAGAGGCAACCTTCCCTGCCCCGGTGGCGGTGCTCGCTAATCGCACCCGGGTTTGGGAGCGGTCAAAGGTAGAGGCATGGAGCGCGTCTACGGGCTTCTACGCGGGACGTTATGAGAGGATTCCGCCTGGCGCCTTTCGGCACGTTGATCTTGGCAGGGCTCAGAAGAGGATGACCGAGATCATCGATCGGATGAAACCGGGAGAATGGGAATCCTTGCTTCTTCCTGACAAAGAGGACGACCCGGACTGGCGCGAACCATCACCGTTCGAAGCAGAAATAGAGCCGGATTCCTGCGACGATGAGTCGGAAGAACGCGACTAGCCGAACTGGTGAGCGAGAACTCTGAAGCGGGCTGAGCGAAGACAGGCTACCTAATACGCTTGCCAGGGATTCCGGGACCCCTCAACGGCCTCTCTTTTGGCCTGCGCCCTAGCAGAAATAGCCGAGCTGTCGAAAAAAAACAGGATGGTGTTCTCAATGAGTTGAAGGTCTGGCACGACGGCAGGGATGCAGGAGAACCCTCCGAGTAGTTGTCGCGGGCACCGGAGGAAAGCTTAGAGAACGGCAAACTCGAAGAGAACTACATTCCTCTTGAACAACTCAACTTTTTCAGAGAGGTATCGATGGCTCCGCGATCTGCGGCGTGGAAGACGGAATCGGGGTCGATGAACCGGAGGCAGCTGAGCACTCGCACGGTCGCGAAACTGACCGCAGCCCTCGTGATATCGGCAGCGGCAGGGTACGGGGCATCGGCCTTGTCCAGTTCGGGCGCGGCGCCAATCGTTCTTCGATACCCGACAGAGTTGGCAGTCAGCCCGAAGGGCAACCTCTACATCGGCGACACGGGCCTCGACCAGATCTTGGAGCGCTTGGCAAGTGGAAGCTTCAGGTCATCGCTGGAGACGGGCGCCGAGGCTTCTCCGGGGACGGAGGGTCTGCTGCGGACGCTGAATTGAATTCCATAGGCGACATGACCTTCGCGAGGAACGGTGTCCTCTACTTCGCTGACGGCAATCGCATCAGAGCCATCTCCCCGGCCGGTTTGATCTCGACCGTTGCCGGCGATGGGTCGTCGTCGCGGGACGTCGCGAACGGCACACCGGCGCTGCAGGCTTCCGTCGGATATCCGAGTGGCCTCACGAACGGGCCGGATGGTGATCTCTACTTCACTTCCGGAAGCAGCTACCAGGTCCTCCGGCTCACAACCCGCGGCACGATAGAGGTCGTCGCGTCCTCTCGAGAGTTCACCAATCTCGGTGGCTTTTTGCAGCTCTATCCAGCGGAACTGGCCTTTGACGGCACCGGTGACCTCTACGTTTCGACCGGCAACGCATTCCGACTCGTCGAACTGACAAGGAGCGGCCGCGTGCTCTACCTCGGTGGTTTCCGTCGTGGCGGAGGATCGCCGGGCGCTCTTGCGAGTGGGCCGGCCGGAAGTGTCTTCGGCGACTGGCAGAACTCGATCGTTCGAATCGAAGGCTCGCGTGTCGAGGACTTCCTTTCCTTCGCTCGAGGGACTGCACCTCGAGTCAGCGGTACCTTCTCGCCCGACGACATCGCGGTTGGACGCAACGGAACGGTCTACAGCGACACCATCGCGAACGATGGTTGGACCGGCACGACAGCTCTCATCGCTATCAGTCCCGATCGGCGTGTGACAACGCTCTGGGCAAGAAACGAGCCCCCTGGGTACGAGTCACGTTGAGAATCCTCAAGCAACCCTTTGACTCGGGCTACGCGGAGCCGATCAACGGCCCCACCAGAAGACCGGTATGTTCAAAGGCGTGGGCTCCGGTTCGGACTACTTGGTCCGTTTAGT
>PMVZ01000038.1:11251-11709 GCA_003166375.1 Acidimicrobiaceae bacterium
CTTCGACTGATCGTAATTCACGCTCATTGCCGCGGTTATGTCCGGAATCTGCGCACCGGTCGCAGCATGGCACCCCCGTGATCGCAGCAGACCGCTACTCGCCAGGTCGACGCGGCAAGAGGCGCAGCGTGCCTACGCCCGGCGACTGACGCTCAAGCAGTGAGCTGCACATCCTCTAGCTGTCGGCTGGCGCTACTCGGGCTCCGCCTTGCTCGGCCTGCTGTGATCCAAGCGTGCCTTGCTCGTTCTTCGCTTACGTTCGATCGCTGCTCGTCGAGCGAGCACCTGCTGGGCATGCTTGTTGTGTGGCCCGTGCGCTTTGCCACCTACCCCACCGAAGGCGGCGAAGTGTGTCGGCATCGTTCGCCTGCCTGCGGCGGTTGACATGGTGGCTACCTGCTTCTCTCCGGCGTGGCCCGAGTCGTTGGATACTGCAGTATCTAACACCGGCGTGCCTA
>PMVZ01000356.1 GCA_003166375.1 Acidimicrobiaceae bacterium
TGGCGCGCTGACGGGGGACGTCGTCATCCAGGTGGCCAGCGGACCCCTTATCGCCCGGACTTCCTGGAGCGGCCCGCTCAGGACCCGAAGGAGAGCCACCTGTCGCGATGACCCGCACGCCGAAGCGTGTTCTCCTTAGGACGAACTGGACAATCAGTGCGATGACCACCACCCAGATGATCTCGGACCACTCCCAGACGCCGAACATCTGGCCGAAGAAGCCCACGTGCGGAGTCACGTGCCACCGCCGTGCTCGGCTGCCTATTCTGCCGCCCGGACAGGGGATAGATGAGATGGCGTTCAGGCGACTCGCGATGCCCCATCGCAGGCGACGAACTCGATCGTTTGCGGCGGGGTGTAGCCCCGCGCAGCGAAAGCACGTGTCACGGCCAGCGTGACCGCTTCGACCTTGGCGAGCTCGACGAGCACCACGGCCGAGCCTCCAAAGCCGCCCCCCGTCATGCGGGCGCCGAGCGCCCCACCGGCTACCGCGACGTCGACGACCGTGTCGAGCTCGGCACAGGAGACCTCGTAGTCCTCGCGTAGCGAGCGGTGCCCCGCGCTGAGCACTGGGCCTACCTCAGCTGGCCGTCCGGACTCGAGAAGCCGGACGACTTCGAGCACGCGGCTCTGCTCGCTGATCACATGCCGAGCCCGGCGCCGCACCACGTCGTCGTCGATCCGAGCGAGGGCGGCATCGATATTCTCCGGCGCGACGTCGCGTAGCGCGGGGACGCCGAGCTCCTCGGCGGCTCGATGGCAGTCGCGGACGCGATCGGCGTACGCCGAATTGCCGAGGGCGTGCTTCACTCCGGTGTTCACGACGAGCAGCGTCAAGCNNGCCAGGTCTTGTCGCGAAAGCCGCAATTCGTAGAGGTCATGCAGCGCCAACGCGACGGAGCACTCGAGCGCCGCGGACGACGAGAGGCCGGCCCCGATCGGCACGTCACTGTCAATGAGGAGCTCGACACCGGCGAGTTCCGCGCCGGCTTCGCGCAGCGCCCAGATGACGCCGAGGACGTACGATGCCCACCCGCTCGTCGTCCCCGGCTTCAGCAGATCCAGCACGGCCTCGACGACCGGGAGCTCGCCACCTTCCGAGCGCTGAGCGGAGACGACTCTCACGAGATCGTCGTCGCGACGGGCGGCGCACGCCCGTGCGGCAAAGGGCAGGGCGAGCGGCAGCACGAAGCCGTCGTTGTAATCTGTGAACTCGCCGATCAGGTTCACCCGTCCGGGGGCCGACCAGATTCCCTCCGGGGGCCTGCCAAAGACGCGGCGGAAACCCTCGCCCGAGGCTCCGAGTGGGCTCATCTTTGCCGTCGCTGGACGAAGTTCCAGGCGTCATCGACCATTTCGTCGAGCTCCGGCCTCCTTGGGGCCCAGTCGAGATCCCGGCGGGCGCGTTCGGACGAGGCAACGAGCACTGCCGGGTCTCCTGCTCGGCGGGCTGTGACGCGCTCGGTCAGCTGCAGACCTGTCACCCGGCGGGCGGCAGCGATGACCTGGCGTACCGAGAAGCCCTCTCCGTTGCCGAGGTTGTAGACCCGCCACGTGCCGGGTGAGGCTGCACCGAGCGCCAACAGGTGGGCATCCGCGATGTCGGCGACGTGAATGTAGTCACGTATGCAGGTCCCGTCGGGTGTCGGGTAGTCGCCGCCGAAGATGTCAACCGGGCGGCCGTCGAGGGCGGCTCGCAAGGTAAGTGGGATGAGGTGGGTCTCGGGATCGTGCCTCTCGCCAAGGCTTGCGTAGGAACCCGCGACATTGAAGTAGCGCAAGCTCACCGCGGCGATACCGTGCCGGGAGGCCTCTTCGTCGAGCATCTGATCCACGGCGAGCTTCGAGGCACCATAGGGGTTCAGCGGCACGGTCGGCGCGTCCTCCTCGATCGGCACCCAAGACGGCTCGCCGTAGACGGCGGCCGAGGAGGAGAAGACGATCCTGGAGATCCCGGTCGTTCGGAGGGCCTCGAGGAGATGGCGCGTCCCGGCGACGTTGTTTGTCTCGTACTTTTGCGGATCGGTGATCGACTCGGCGACGAGCGAGGAGGCTGCCAGGTGAACAACGCCGTCGAAGGCTCGCCGACCGAGCGTGCTCGACACCTGTTGTACCTTGTCGAGCACGAACTGGGCATCGTCGGGCACGGCGTCACGATGCCCAGTCGAGAGGTCGTCGATCACTGTGACCTCGTGGCCCGCCTCGAGGAGCCTGGTGGCTACGACGCTGCCGATATAGCCGGCACCACCTGTGACGAGCACCTTCACCTGGACGGTCCCAAGCAACCTAGATGCCGCACGTGGGCGAGGCGGGCCGCGGGCTTTCTCAAAGGGCGCGCGCTGGCGAGGAGCTGCCGGTCCGCGTTGCCCGCACGAGGTGGATACTAGCTACTGCTGTGACTGCAGATCGCAAACTACCAGTGCTCTTCGAGCGCACGCCCGGCGTCGTCCGGCGAGCTCGCAGACAGGAGGAGCCACGATGACGCGACGTGTGTTCGGTCATCTTCTCGTAGAGATGATTGCAGTCGCAGCTATCGCGTGGCCGGCCCTCGCCGGGGCGCAGCCCGCGGTTGTGACTGTGCCGGTCGCGAGTGTTGCGGCCACCTGGTCCTGGGGAGGGACGATCGACCCATTCACGGGCGCGCCGAGTGCCGTCACTTGTCCCACGGCGAGGTTCTGCGTTGCCGTCGACTCGTATGGCACAGTCCTTGTCAACAACGGCAAGTCGTGGTCGTCGCCCGAGAGCATCGACCCAGCCGGAGGCGGGTTCACATCCGTTTCCTGCCCAACGGAGAGCTTCTGCGCCGCTGTGGACGAGAAAGACAACGCTCTCAGCTAAGACGGCAGTTCGTGGTAGAAGCCGGTCAGGATCGATTCGAGAGGATTAGCCCTGGGCTCGGTATCCTG
>PMVZ01000117.1 GCA_003166375.1 Acidimicrobiaceae bacterium
TGTCCCTCGAAGAGCACGATGTCGTTCTCATTCCAGATCACGGGGACGACGAACGACCCGCTGGACGACTGCAAGGAGGCATGTACGCCCAGGGCGGGTGTGCCAGCCGGTGAGACATTGCGTACCGTGACCGAAGTGTGCGCCCGGCCGGAGCGTCGGGTACACGCGGCAGTGACCGCCAGCTCGGGCGCATCAAGCCGCTCGAGCCCGCGCATGTCGGCAAACTCCGCCGTTGGCGTGTACTGCCATGTTGTGTGCTCGAGGTCGAGCAAATCGGCTTTGGTGGACAGCCAATAGACGTTCCGGCTGACGACGGCGCCATCGGCGCTCGACCTGAGGACGAGCTCGAGGAAGTACGTGCCGATGACGCCTCCGGGAGGCTCGACCGTCAGCTCAGCCACTGCCACCGTCTCGTCACTTCCCACGGGTGGAAGTTCCCGGCTGCTGGAGCCGACCACCACGCCCTCGACCGAGCGAACCTGGACTGTGGCCGCAAGTGGGCCACTGGCCATGAGAGTCCGGTTAACGACCTGTACGACCCGACTGCCGTAGTCGTACTGGATGTGAAGCGGCTCGTTCGCCTTCTTGGTCCCGAAGTAGGCACCGGACGGCGATCGAGGCATCCGACGAGCTCGCGAGTGTTGCCCGCTGGTTTCGCCGGGTAGTCGAGCATGCAACGGCTTGGCGCGTCGAGATCGTCGGCCGGGCTCGGCCCTCGGAGGCGTCCAGTAACGTCATCCGCCTCGTGCTCGAGGGAGATGCGGATGGTGACGAGCGCCGATTTCCGACCGAGGGTTATCACCTGCTCGTCACCGGCAGCGCCGTCACCGTGACCGCGAGCGGGCCGGCTGGCGTCTTTTACGGCCTGCAAACGCTTCGCCAGCTCCTTCCCGACTCGTCGTGGCGGTCGGCGGTCATCGAGCCCGCGCCACCGATCGAGCTGATGGGGATCGAGGTTGCCGACGAGCCTGCCTTCGCCTGGCGAGGAGTGCACCTCGATGTCTCCCGGCACTTCATGCCGAAAGGGTTCGTGCTCAAGCTCATCGACCTTATCTCCATTCACAAGTGCAACGTGCTGCACCTCCACCTGACCGACGACCAGGGCTGGCGGATGCCGGTCGAGGCCTACCCGCGTCTTGTCGAGGTCGGGGCGTGGAGGCGGGAGNNCTTACTGCGATACCGATCCCACGCAACGCGCCGGCAGGTCTCTATAACCTCAAGTTCACCGTTGCCAGCGCCAACACCGGTGGGAGTGGCGACAGCATTATCACGATTGACCCTTGATCTAGTTCGCGACGAGCACCGAATGGTCGAAGGGTATCGGCCCACGCAGGTCGTGCTCGCAACCTTCACAGCGTTTCGATCCGCCCCTGATGGCAATCTGCATTCGGACACGACCATGAGGACGTTCCAGGAGAGGACGACCCAGCTCATCTTCCGTCAGTGCGGACGCTGATAGTTCCGACCGGAGTCTGCGCTGGTCTGGCGACTTCCGTGCGAAGAGTTCATGGACACGGCCACGTTAGTTTTCCCGGCCGCTTGAACTCAGATCCCCAGGGTCGACTGGAAAGGCTGGGTCACAACCGCGTGGCTGGGGTCGTCTCTCGTGAGCGTTGAGCTGAGCTTGATCGCAAGCTCCGAGGCGACCCGGGCGCGCGTACGATCCCGAAGCGCTTCGACGGGTTCAACAGGGTTGTCAGGGCCAAGAGCCGTGAGATCGACGGGGATGTTCCAGCGGTTCCGGTAGGCGGCGACGGTCATGACCGCCTGCATCCAACGTTCCCTGGCGATCGGGTCGGTAGGCGACACACCAAGCGAGCTGACCCAGACTTGGCCCTGCGCGACCGCATGCTCGGCCAGTTCCCGCGCCCGGCGTTGCATCGTGATCTCTCGCTCATCGAGAGCCCGGGCCATGTCTGGATCGGTGACCGCGACGGCGCGGGGAATCAGGCCCGCAACGAGGTTCACACCTAGCCGGCGGTTCGATCCGGCTCGTTGTGCCCATCGGCGCACTCGAGCGTTCATGACAGACGCCGGGTCCTCGGCATCGGCGAAACCACGGGCTGCGACGAGCTCGGGGAAACGTCTGTTCTCATCGAGCCCTCGTGACTCGGCGTCTCTGAGCGCGGCGAGGAGCGGCCCGTAGGAGTCACTCTGGCGGATCTGTTCGAGTCGGTAAGCACCGCGCTCCGAGCGCTCGAGCAGCTCGTCGAAGCGTTGCTGCAGGGCGACGGCGGCCAAGGTGTCGTACTCGGCCGCAAGGATGGCAAAGTCCTCTGCTGCGCGCTGGGCGAGCTCGGGGGTTTCGTGGGCGGAGAGGTCGGCACCCTCGTTGGCGAGCACGCCGGCGAGCACGCCGGTGGCGCTCTGTTGCGGGGAAAGGCTGTCGTGACCGGTGGCGGGGTCGGGGTCGAAGCTGGTGTCGAGGTAGATCATGTTGCACTCGCGCCTGCGTGTCGCGGCGACCTAGAGCACTTCGCGGGTCGTCGTCGGAGACTCAGGCTCCAGTCCGGCAGCTCCGTCCGACAGCTGAGACCGCGCGATAAACGCGCGATAGAAGCAGTCGGACGCGAAGACAGCCAATGCAAAAACACTGGCTGAGCTGCACAGATACGAGTGGAGCTG
>PMVZ01000068.1:0-2147 GCA_003166375.1 Acidimicrobiaceae bacterium
GGTACTTGGTGCCCTGGCTCGGGGCTGACCAGATGGTCGAGGGCCCGTCCCAGGTGTTCGCGAGCTGACCCACGAAGTCGTTACGCAGCACCCCGGGGGCGTTGACCGGCATGCGTACCTTGATGGCAGGAATGGCGTAGCCACCGATGACCTGGGCCTCGGAAGGGTGCGCCCCGATCAGGGGGAATGGACGATAGGTGTCAACTTTGATCCGGTCGAGGGACGGCTCGGTTGTCACGGCCAAGCTCTGCTTGGCCATTACGTCACCGAGTACTTGCCGCCGCCTGAGGACGTGGTCTTGATGGCCGTGCCGCTGGCCGCGGTCGAGTTGCCTGTGAGCAGTGCGGTCTCACCGTAGGTCTGGCCGCCGACAGCCGTGGTGGCGGCCGCGAAGCTCTGGGCGTGCGTCAAGATGAGCACCGCGATGATCGCGAAGAACAGCAAGCTCATGAAGCCCTTGTGCATGGTGTCTCCTCTCTAACGCTTGTGGCTGGTCAGCATGTGGATGACCAGCACGAGCACGACGATGGCGACGACTACGCCCAGCGTCGGCATGTGTATCGACTTCAGACTGTCCATTGCGTGCCTCCTATTTGGCGTACTTGGTGATCAGGTACAACGCCCACAACAGCAACCAGAGGGCGACCATGGCGTGCGCCGCCTTCGGTCCCGTCCCGGCAATGACCGCGGTGATGGCGACCGCTGCCAGCTCGAGGCCGATCTGCTTCAGGGCATCGTGCGAGGTCGACGGGTTCTCCGTCATGAGGGACATTCAACGACCGCCTCGCGCCGTCGCGTAGGTTCCTGGCCCGGGGCCTCCCGGCGAGTATGGATTCTTGCCGCCGCCTTGCATGAGGGAGGTCGAGCTCGTGCTCGTTGTCGAGCCCGCGCTCCAGAGCGACGACATGGCCGTGCGCTGGCCCGAGGTCCAGAAGCGCACGATCACAAGCCCGATCCCGAGAAAGATGACCAGGTTGCGAGAGCCGGGCATTCACTTCCCACCTCGTACCGCGGAGATGAGACCCGACGCACCGGTCGCCCCGTTCTTGGCGACGACGACGATGATCAGGACACCCACCGCGACGATGAGAAGCCCCCAGAGGTTCATGTCAGCCCTTTTTGACCAGGTACAGCACCACGAGGCCGACGCCGACGATCAGGATCCACCCTTTGCCGCTCATGCTTCTGCGCTCGCTTTCTCCCCGATGGGGCCGACCTTGGCACCTTCATCGACCACCGTGCGGAAATGCACGAAGTGGAGGACGAACAGGCTGATACCGAGGAAGACGATGATCACCAGCGCCGGCGAGCTGCCGGGGTGCANNTGACTGGCCGTAACCGTAGATCGAGGGCGGCAACGATGGAGGCCGGGCCGCGCCCTGGGCGGCGTACGGCACATAGCCGAGAGGCGTGAAGCTCACGCCCGGGGCCTGGCTCGTGAGCTGCCCGTTGACGACGGCGGTCCCAGCAGAGCCGGGGTTCAAGATGCCCATCTGACCTCCTTACTGTGGGACGACGTACTGCAGGAGCTCGCGGCCGACGATGGCGTAGGCCGAGGAGCTGAAGGTGTACGTCGACAGTGTGGTGAGCTGGATCGTGACCGCGTTGGTGGTCAGGGTGTTGAGGATGCCGCCCCAGTTGGAGAGGCGCCCATCAGGCATCAGAGCCATGTCCCAGCCGATGAGACCGATCGGGGGGAGCTCGTTGTGCTGCTGCACCCACCGGTACTGCATCGTAAACGGGGTGTCGTCATAACGCTTCAGGCTCGAGCCGTAGAGCAGACGACAGTTCGTGATGTTCGTACCGATGACCACGCCGCCGCCGGCGCCCGAGTTGAGCGTCGGGTCCCAGAGCCAAACCCAGAGGGAGAGGATCTGGCCGTCGTCGTTCGGGAGCGGGATGTTGATCGTCCCCGACTGGTTCGCTACAGGGTACTGGAACGACTTGAGGGCGTACTGCCACGGCTGGACCGGGGGAAGCACGCGCTCGTCGTTGCTCGAGTAGAACCCGTAACGCCGGATCGTGGTCGACACCGTCGCGGCTGTGACTGCGGTCGCGGTGTCGGTCGTCGGCGTCAGTGCCGTGGTGTAGTACGGCGAGGTGTCGAGCGTGCCGAGGGCTGGGTTGAGCACCAGGTTCGGGACGAT
>PMVZ01000068.1:2226-4132 GCA_003166375.1 Acidimicrobiaceae bacterium
GTCGTTCTGGTACCAGCGCGGCCGGTACGAGAGGAAGAATCCGAGGTCCCTCATCTGCACAACGTCGATGACGTTGTACTGGTTCTGGAAGCTCAGCTTCGTCGCACCGAACAGTGTGAACGGGAAGAACGGCGAGACGGTGACCGTCTGGCCGGTGCCTGCTGTCACCGTCGCGGTGTAGTTCTCGACAAGCTCCCAGCCGAGCACGACATCGGTCTGCTTGAACGGGAAGATCCCGTTGACCGGTGTCTGCGATGCCTGGGACTGGGTGGTCGACAGGCTCTGGGTGGTATCGGGCTCCTCGATGGGGAGGGTCCCACCCGGCACTCCGAAGAGAGAACCGGGAAGCGCAGTCGCCTGCGTCTGTTGTGCTGTGGCCATGTTCTCTCCTTATGGGTGCTGCGCCGCGGCGGAAACGCCGTGAAGACCGGTTGCCTTACCGGCCCAGGTCAGAATCGACATGATGGCGATCACGCCGAGGGTTACGACCACGAGAAAGACGAGCTCGTTGTCCATCTTCTCTTGCCAGGCCATCCGGCAAACCTCCTTTACGAGGAGGTCTTCACCCTGGAAGCCGAAAGGTCCTAACCCGTGGCTTCCAGGGTTAGGACCTACTCTGAGGAGATTATCACACCGATTAGATGGTCAAGCGGTACGGCCCGTAGACGTGCTTGCGGTCCTGCGCTTTCGACCAGTACATGAACTCCTGGTCCTCGGTCGGGAGCATGAAGGGCGGGCACCCGAACTCCTGGAAGCGCTTGGCATCGGACTCGAAGTCGAGCCGGAAGGCGTAGAGGATGTTGATCAGCTCGAGGAGCGCCGGCGAGAAGCCCTTGGTGCGCTGGGATCAGAAGAGGGAGCCCGTGCCTCGCTCGGCGCCGGCACGGGGAAGCTTCACGATCACATCATTCTTCGCCATCCCGTTTCCATGAAAGAAGTCGAGCGCCTCGTCAACATGGACCAGCTGCGGCCGGGTGTAACGCGAGTCGTTGAGGAAGGCCTGCAGGCAAGCGCACTGGAGACCGATGGCACCCCCGTAGGGGGCCTGCACGATGACGGTACGGTGCCCCGTCGCCCAGGCGGCGCGGAGGTCGGCCGGGTCGTCAATCAGGATCGAGTCGGGGACGTAAGCACCATGCCCCCAGTTCTTATAGACCTTCTTGGCCGTCCGGCCCGACATCCGCCATTGCGCCTTGAAGCGTGGTTTCGTGTCGAGGATCATCCGGCGAGCTCCCGAGCTCCTGTACTGAGTCGTAAAGCTCGCGCCCAAGTAGTCCCCCAAGGTCGACTTGCCCGATCTCGTTCCCCCCGTCAGGAGTGCCCGGTCGTTCCGTCGAAGGCTCAAGCGCGACCAGAGCTGCTCCGCGCTCAATGTGCCAGATGCGACCGGCATGGACCTGCACCTCTCCTTCTTCGCCTGCGACCCACAAGAATACCGCTGCCAGGCTACGTGACCACTCCTCNNTTGAGGGCCCGGAACATCATCTTGGCGTTGCGGTCGGGTGGGACTGTCTTAGCTGTCGCGTCGATGGCGGCGCCGGCGGCCTCGGTGAGACGGGCCTTAAGAGGGCTGGGGGTGGGAGACGAGTCCTGACCCGTTGGTCTCGAAGGCTGTTGCCCCGTTGAAGACCCGTGGGCTAAAGCCCTCTTCTCCATCCGTTCGTTGAGGGACCTGGGCATGTTGTCCTTTTCCTCTGCGTTGTTTCGGTGGGCAATGTGCCCTCTCGAAGTCCCTGACCCTGTTACGCCAGGTCACCATGGCGAGGGCCGCCGGCAGCACGCCGAGGATCTCGAGGGACTGCCGACCGTATTTCTTGTTGATGCCACCGAGGGGCCCGGTGATCAGGGCGACGAAGGGGTCAACGATGGCGTCAACCTCATCCTCTCCCATCTCCAGGCGATCGGC
>PMVZ01000137.1 GCA_003166375.1 Acidimicrobiaceae bacterium
AATCTTCCCACTCAGACGTTTCTCGCAGAGACGAGGTCGTGTCGCCAGCAGGCCAGCACCCCCATGGGCCTAGGTGGTGGCTGCCACCTGTCCCACGGTCGGCTCCGTTTTCGCCGCCTCCGTCTCCCCCGGCCGGTCCCAGGGTCACGCGTCGGGTGGTGCAAGCAGAGGACTAATCTGAGAGCAATTCGCGGGCGTAGTTCAGCGGCAGAACATCAGCTTCCCAAGCTGAGAACGCGAGTTCGATTCTCGTCGCCCGCTCTAGATGAATTACCAGGCCAGCCGGGATTTACGTCCCGGCTGGTTTCGCGTCTGGGGCACTGTTTGAGTCTTCTATCGCGCGTCCATCGCGCGGATGGATGCGCGTCACGGGTGCAAGCTCTGCCAGTGCGTCAGCAAGCGCCCGGTCGCGGTCCTCGGTGGCGTGCTGGTAGCTCAGAGCAGCGGCAGGACTCGCGTGACCGCCGCGGCGCATCAGTTCGGCGACGCTGGCGCCGGTGGCTGCGGCCCAAGTGAGTCCGGAGTGCCGAAGGTCGTGCAAGCGGAGATCGGGGCGGCCGATGCGGAGGCGGGCCTTATCCCATCCGATCCCGAGCGCGCGCGAGGTCACTTGAAGCACCAGGGCGTCAGGCTCCGGAGCGACATAGTGATCGAGGTGGTCCTCGAGCACTGGGAGGATGTTCCCCGGGATCGCAACCGTCCGGCGACCCGCGTCGGTTTTCGGTTCCTTCTCCACCGTCTTGCCTGCCATCGTGGTCGTCCGAGTGACGACTATCGAGACGGCGCCCCGCAGTATGTCTATGTCTCGCCGGCGCAGCCCGAGTAGCTCACCACGCCGGAGCTGGCACCAGGCGGCGAGCAGCACCGCTACCTGGAGGTGCTCGGGCATGGCCTCGGCCAGAGCCTCGACCTCGGCGGTGCTCACCACGGGGCGCTCGGGTGCTTTCTCCACGGCAGCGCCCTTCACCTGGCAGGGATTTCGCGCGATCACCTCGTCGGTGAGCGCGGTTCGCAGGATCGACGAGAGGAGTCGGTACGCCTTCGCCGCGGTTGTCGGGTGATCTACAGCAAGCGCAGCGTGCCAGGCGCGTACTGCTGAAGGTGAGAGATCGGCAAGGGCCATGTCACCGAAGGTAGGAAGGATGTGTCGGTCGAGGAGCCAGCTGTAAAGTTCGCGGGTCCGCACCGCAAGGTCGGGGCGATGCGCGAGCCACTGGCCGGCGTACTCCTTCAGCGTGACGCGGGCTCGCCTCGGGTCCACCACGACACCGCGCAGTTTGTCGGCCTCCGTCGTATTCGCGTAGACGTCGGCATCCTTGCGGCGCTTGAAGGTTCGGGTGACCACCCGGCCGGCGATGCGGGTCCGCACGTCGTAGCGGTTCTCACCGGTCGCGGTAGTGCGCTTGATGAGTTGGGCCACTTCCCTCCCCTACAGTCCAGTCGCGCGGGGGGCGATGGTCATCGCGGGCTGAGTGTCGAAGCTGGTCCGAGTGAGGACAGGCGCTGGACGAGATATCGGCCAAGTTCGCGCAGCCGTGGGACTTCGAGGCGGCTGGCCGGTCCGGAGATCCCGATCGCTCCGACCGGTGATTCACCGACCCGGACGGGCACGGCGACGCATCGGACGTGCTCGAAAGTCTCGTCGATGTCGAGAGCGTATCCGTCCTCGCGCGCCTGCTGCACGCGCGCACGGAGTTCCTGCTCTGTGTGCGCCGCACTCTGGGTGCCTCCCGTGTACGTCATCAGTGATAGCTCGCTGTCGAGGGCGACGGGGTCGAGAGCGGACAGATAAGCCTTGCCGAGCGCCGAGCAGTGCATGGGGCGAACAGTCCCGACCCGTTCAGAGATTGTGATGACGTGGAACGTCGAGAAGAACGCGACATACACCATTGTCTGGCGGGCCGGTACGCCGAGGATCGTCGCGTCGCCTGTCTTGTCTCGGATTTCGGCGAGGACCGGATCCATGATCAGGTTCCAGTTCGCATGCGTTTCCGGCCCTGCCACAAGATCGAGCAAACGCGACGGCACGAGCGCGAATCGTTTCGTCTCCGGATCTCGACTGACGTAGCCAACGTCGATGAGTTCTGACAGCAGCCGGAGCGCAGTGCTGCGGTTGACACTCAGTCTTCGTCCGAGCTCCGCGGCGGCGAGCGGTCCGGACGCGAGGATTTCAAGCGTGCGGATAGTCCTCGCTATGAGCGTTACCGGGACGTCAGCTGTGCCGCTGAGCGCGCTCACCGCTGTGGACACGGAGGGTGGCGTGGTCATCTCGATACGCCGGAACTGCCAGTGAACAGCTCTACCACCCGCTCCCTGTTGCGCCGGAACGAATCGCCTGCACGTTCCTGCCATCCGAACACCTGGACGGTCACAAGACCGTCGAAACCGACGGCCTTGAGTGCAGCCGTGACTTCGGGCCAGTCGATCTCTCCGTCGCCGATGTCGAAATGCTGATGGATGCGATGGTCGAATCCTGGGGGATTGATGATGGTGCGCTGCGGACGGAAGCTATCGGCTACATGGATGTGGTCGAACCTGCCGCGGGCACTCTGGATTTGCTCTGTCGCAGTTCCGCCGAGGTAGAAGGTGTGTGGGATGCAGTGCAGGTAACGCACTCGCGGGCTACCGACCTCGTCGATCAGCTCGAGTGCCTCGGTGGACGTTTCGAAGAAGTCCCAAGGGTGCGGCTCGATGGAGAGCACTAGGTCTTCCGCATCGAGGCGCGGCAACAGTGCCTCTATCGAGTGCAGGAAAGCGCCGCGGCACTCGACGGGGGTGTTCGGGTCGCCCGATAGTTCGCTGTTGAGACGTCTGGCACCGAGTTCCATCGCCGCCGTGATGCCGCAGTGCCAGTTCGCGACGGCCTGGCGGCACAGGCCCTCGTCCGGATTCGACCATGCCTGGATGATTGCCACGGAGGCGATTTCAACGCCAGCATCGACTGCGGCGGAGCGAACAGAGACAAGGTCGGACGTTGACGCCACGACATCGCCGAAGGCGGGGATGAAGTCGGGACGGTTGGACAGCTCCACGGCGCCGTAACCGGCATCCCGCGCCACGGCGAACAGGTCGGAGACCGGGGTCGTGGCGAGCATCGCCGGGTCAAGAGCTACGCGCATGTCATGCCTCCCACAGCGGGTCGGGGATGATAACGGCCTTGCCCGGTACCGCGCCCGTCCGCAGCGCTTCGAGCGCTACGTTGACCTCTGAGAGCGGCCACGTCGAGATCTCAGGTAGCCGGACTTTGCGCGAGGCAACCAGGGAGATGAGCCGTTCGAGATCTTCGCGCCGGCCGGAACGAACGCCCCTGATCGTGGCTTCCTTGCGGGACACCACGCCAAAGTCGAAATCAGGGACGCGTGCGTAGCCGGCCAGCACGTACAGACCATGCGGCGTGAGCGCGGCGACACCCGGCGCCATTACGTCTGACACGCCAGTGCAGTCGACGACGACGTCCGATTGTCCGGCGACCTGATCGAAGGAGGCGATAACGGTGTGCCCGAGCGCCGCGAGCTTCGCCCTGCGTAGCTCGTTGGGCTCCACCACCTGATGGGCGACGGCGTCGGCCTGCAGCATCTCTGCGGCAAGAAACCCGATCGGGCCTGCCCCGACAACGAGAACCTGGGCCGCCCGGGCCTCGAGTGCGACACGGATACTGTTTGCTGCGGTAGCGCCGCTGTCCACGAGCGATGCGACCTCAGGACCGCTGAGGCTGTCGGGTACCTCGACGAGCTGCCGCGCATGGACTCGAACGAACTCGGCGTACGCGCCGTCGACCACGAGCACCCCCGTTATCGATTGCAGGTGAGGGCAAAGTCGCTCGTCTCCGGCGAGACAGACAGGACACGTGCCATCGCCCGTGAAAAGCGTGATCGTCGCGCGCTTCCCCATCCAGGACTCAGCAGTCGCACCGGCTGCCACAACGACTCCGACCGGTTCGTGGCCGAGCATGAACGGCAGGTCAGGCCGATACGACTCTCCCCGGAGGATGTGAAGGTCGGTGCCGCAGATGCCGCACGCTTCAACCCTGAGCACGACGTCATCGTCATGCTCAGGAACGGGGACCGGCCGGGAGTGCAGCTCAAGGGCCGTCGCGGGCAGGTTTGCCAGGACTGCGGCTGACATCGAGGCTGGCATCGATTGAGCGGTGAGCTGAACCAAGATCTCCTCCTAAAGCGGTCTGCTGATGCAAACCTGCTGTATCGATCCTGCTGCATTGTCGCGCTCACAGCAACAATGAGTTCTCATCTGTTGTGCCTAGCGCAACATCATCTGCTCTACGCTACCAAAGAAAACGCTTGCCTATAGCGCCCTTCACATGTATCATTAAATAGTTGTTGCAGCTACAGCAACATGCAAGTCGCGACCAGTTCGCGGTGACGCGAAGAGAAGAGGAGAGTGATGGTGTTTAGACGTATCATCACGGCCGCGGTAACCATGATCGGTTTCGTGGCGCTTGTGGCCGGTGTCAGTAACGCAGGCGCGAGCACAACCAGGAGTACAGCCAGTCAGGCTTCAGCCGCCTCGAGCGGGGTGACCACGGGTTCTGCAGCCTGCACGAAGTACGGGAAGAACATCACGCTGAACGTCGGGTTCTCCGAGGCTGGCAGCGCGATTCTCGACGGCTTCAACAGTCTGGTCGGCAAGTTCGAGGCTGCCAACCCGAACGTGAAGGTCAACGTCATCGCCAAGTCCTTCACCAGCTCGCTTGAGACGATAAAGCTCGTCATGTCAAGCGACAGCCCGCCTGACGTCATGCAGGGCAACGAGGGATGGTCGATCGACGGGGCACTGTGGCAGGCGCACCTGTTGCTAAACCTCAATCCGTACGAGAAGGCCTATGGCTGGGCAAGCGAGTTCCCGAAGTCTGCGCTCACTGTGAACGAGTTGTCGGCGAACGGCAAGATCTTGGGCGAAGGAGACCTCACCGGTCTTCCCCAAGCAATCCAGTACGTCGGTGTCTTCTACAACAAGGAGCTTCTCAAGAGGATCGGGATCACCAACCCGGCGACGCTTGAGAACAAGGCGAACTTCCTCGCGGCGCTGAGCAAAGCGAAGGCAGCCAGCCTGACTCCGGTTGAGCTCGGTGACGAGGACGGGTGGCCGGCCTTGCACAACATCTCGCTGTTCAACGGATGGTACCAGAGCCCGCAGAACATCTATAACTGGGTGTTCAATAAGAAGGGCGCGACGTACGTCACCGCCGGTCGCATCCAGGCCGCGACCGACATGCAGAACTGGATGAAGGACGGCTATTTCAATTCCAACGCCCTGTCGACGACCTTCGCCGATGCTGAGGCTAACTTCGCGCAGGGTAACGCCGTGTTCTTCATCACGGGCACCTGGGCGCTTGGCGACGAGTACGCCGGACTTCACAACAACGTCGGATTCATGCTGTTCCCCGCAGGTAATAGCGGCAAGAATGAGGCGGTCGGCGGTTACAGCCTGCCGTACACGATCTCCTCGAAGACGAAGTACCCCGACTGCGCGGGGTACTTCCTGAACTACATCACCGCCACCAAGCAGGCCGTGGCGGCGCAGATCGCTTCCGGGCGTCCGGCCGCGCTGCTTTCCAGCTTGGACCAGCACTACAGCAACCCGCTGCTGCAGGACATGGTGACGCAGTACAAGAAGCTCAACGCGGAGGGCGGTGAGTTCAACTGGGAGGACTGGGCAACCCCGACGATGCTGACCTATTCCGAAGCGCAGGCTCAGCTGCTGATCGGCGGGAAGATCACGCCGAAGCAGTACTGTGTGAACCTCCAGAACAACTGGTTGCAGTACATGAAGAACCCGCTGTAACTAGGAGCGGGTGACATAAGCCGGGAAGTCGAGGGCTCCACGCACTGTAGTGCGTGGAGCCCTCGAATCCTTGCTACCAAGCGCTTGGCAATCCAGACGGACACCTCAAGCCACCAATGGATAGGCAATGCATGGACAAGGTCATCATCACCGTCACGGTCGATAGCTCGATGTCGTATCCCGGCAACAAGTCGATGCCGCCGATAGAGGACCTCGACGCGATCGCAGACGAGTACATCCGATCGATCGATTCCGGCGCCTCTCTGGTTCACCACCACGGCGTCCACCACCTTGAGGAGACTATTCAGGCGGACGGCCGCCAGCTTTCCAAGACTGATTTCGATGGCTGGAAGGTTCTCACGGAGAAGATCCGCTTTCAGCGCGACACGATCATCCAGTTTGGCATCGCCAGCGCGCGCCTGGAGGAGAAGATCGAACTCATGAAACTGAAGCCCGACATGATGTCTTTCGCCTTCAACGTGCACGACGAGTACTTCCGCCCGGATCTCGCCTACCCGGCGAACGAGCAGTACGCGATTCACCCGCGTTCTGAGCTGGAAGCGTTCGCCAAGGCAGCCCGTGAGAACGGTGTCAAGCCTGAGATCGAGTGCTTCTACACCGGTGCTTTCTGGAACATCGAGTACATCCGCGAGCTCGGTCTGCTCGAGGACCCGATCTGGGCGACGCTCTTTCTCGGCTGGCCGGGTGGCGCGTGGACGCCTCCCACGCCGGACTCGCTTTTGTATCTCGTGAACCATCTGCCCGCGAACGTCAACTGGAACGTCAGTGTGATGAACCCCAAGCAGCAGTGGCGAATTCTCGCCCTCGCGCTGGCCACCGCTGGTCACGTCCGGGTCGGTTGGGAGGACAACCCCTACCTGCCCGATGGGACACTGGCTAGCAGCAATGCGCAACTCGTGGACGAGGTTGTGAAGCTCTCTCGGATTATGGACCGCGAGCCCGCTTCCGCGGAAGAGGCACGTCAGATCATCGGCCTGCCGGCACCGGACAAATAGCGTCGCCTGAGCCCACGTCAACGGCCTTGGAAAAGCGACGGTGGCAGCAGTGAGTGGTCGCCAGGGAACAGGGATCGCAAGGAGGCGCAAACGGCGCAGCCTCGAGCGTGCGGGAGGGATGCCCTACTGGTTGATCGTCCCGGGGCTCGCCTTCTACCTGGCCTTCGTCATCGTTCCGATCATCGCGACCGTCCGGCAGTCGTTCTTCCAGTGGGATGGTCTCGGCCCCCAGGTCGGGGTTGGCTGGGCGAACTTCACGTCCATCCTGAGCAGCAGCTCACAAACTTGGAGCTCCTTCAAGGTTTCTGGTGTGATGGTGATCTTCACGTGCCTGCTGCCAGTCGCCGGCGCTCTGCTCCTTGTCGGGCTCGTCGCGCGCACCAAAGTCCGCGGGTTGAGCTTTCTGCGCTTTGTGTACTTCCTCCCGTACACCGTCGCTCTGGCGGCGGTCGCGATCGCCTGGAGATGGATCTACGCGTCCAACGGCGTGCTGAACGGCGTCGTGGGCGCGACCATTGGGAAGAGCGCGGAAGTCGCCTACCTGGGCAGCTTCTCACTGGCATTGCCGGCGGTGGGGATCATCGCCTTCTGGGCCACATTCGGCTTCGTGACCGTGCTGCTGTTCTCCGGAGCGCAGCACATACCGCGAGAGCAATTTGAGGCCGCACGCGTCGACGGCGCGGGTCCGATCCGTGAGTTCCTGGCGGTGACGGTGCCCGGGCTGAGGCACGAGATTCGCGTGGCGTTGGTGATGACGTTCATCATGGCTATGCGCACCTTCGACATCCCATTTGTGACCACTCAGGGTGGTCCCGGCTATACGACGACCACACCCATCCTGACGATGTACCAAGACGTGTTCCAAAACGGAGAGATTGGCCAGGGCGCGGCGATCGCAGTCATGGTCAGCATCGTCACCGTGGCCGGAGTGCTCATCCTCAACCGGCTCTTGCGGACGAAGGACTAGGAAGATGATGATCTCGCGCCGCGAGCAAGCGCTCTCTTATGTCGTCCTGTACCTGTTCGCGTTGTTCGCGATCTATCCGTTCGTGTCAACGGTGCTCGTGGCCTTTAACGGTCCGAACGTGCCCGTCAGCGGCCTGGCGTGGCCAGCCCACTGGACATTCCAGAGCTTCATCAGTACGTGGAGCAACTCCAACGCCGGTATCGGGCGGTCACTGCTTAACAGCTGCATCCTCGCGGGGGCTGTGGTCCCGGTATCCGTCCTGTTCTCGATCTTTACCGGTTACGCCTTCGGCACCATGAGGTTCCGTGGCTCGAAGATGATCTTCGGTCTGTTCCTGCTCGGGCTGATGTTTCCGTACGAAGCGACCATCATTCCGCTGTACTTCGAGTTCAGAAAGCTCAACCTCCTGGACACGTACTGGTCGATGATCCTGCCGGACATAGGTGGCTCGATGGCGTTCGGGACGTTCTGGATGAGCTCGTTCTTCCGCGGGTTTCCCCGCGAACTTTTCGAGTCAGCCCGCACGGACGGCGCCAACAGGTGGCAGACCCTCTGGCGGATCATCGTGCCTACGGCCAGATCGCCGATCTTCGCACTCGCCGTGATCCTATTCATCTGGACGTGGAACAATCTGCTGCTTGCGATTGTGATGATCGAGAGCCCGTCACGAGAGATGGCACCGGCCGCGCTGAATTTCTTCGTCGGCGCGCAGTACGGCAGCAACTACCAGTTCACCTGTGCCGCGGCGATCATCGTAGCCCTGCCCGTCATGGTCATCTACTACGTCCTACAGCGCCGCTACGGCGCCGACGTTCTTGCCGGGGCCCTGAAGGGCTGACGCCTGAATGCAGGAATATCTCGCTCCGTCAAACCCACCAACAAGAGGAGCAATCCATGCCTGAGCGCAAACTGCGCGTCGGCATCGCCGGCCTTGGCCTGATCGCACGAACCCACGCCATCGCCTACCAACAGCTCGGCGATATCGTAGAGCTGACGGCCGTGTGCGATGTCAACGAGTCGCTCGCATCGGCCTTCGCTGCTGAGTTCCGCGCACGCTCGACTACAGACCTCGACGCGTTGCTCAGCGACCCTGAGATCGACATCGTCGACCTGATCCTGCCGCATTTCCTCCATGTGGAGACCGCGACCAAGGCATTGTCCGCCGGCAAGCACCTCATTCTCGAGAAGCCGGCCGCACCGAGTTACGCCGGTGCGGTGGAGATCTACCGCACAGCGCAAAAGGTCGGAGTGCACTTCATGATCGCCGAGAACTCCCGCTACATGCACGCGTACCAGGCCGCCGCAAAACTGCTGGCCGAGGACGCTATCGGTGACGTTATCCACGTCCGTACCGAGCTTCGCTCCAATGAGAAGGAACATCTCTCCCAACCGGGGAACTGGCGTACTAAGTTCGAACTCGGCGGGGGACTCGTGCTCGACACCGGGGCGCACTCCTTCTACCTCATCTCCTGGCTGCTCGGCGAGTTCGCTTCTGTCCGAGGGGTTGGGAAGAAGTTACTCAACATCGCCAACGAAATCGAAGACACCGCGGAGGTGACCGGATCGCTCAAGAGCGGTGCTCACTTCTCGTCGACGTTCACCTCGGTGTCCGAGATACCGCACAGCGAACGACTAGAACTGTACGGCACAACAGGCGGAATCCTCATTGACCAGATGTCGAATCCGGTTGTCAAGCTCTTCAAGGGCCAACACGACTACTACGGGCAGGCGATCGATGTCCCGTTCGGACCCGACGCGTGGCATCCTGGCGGTTGGCACTTCGAGTCCGTCCTGTTCGAGGTCAAGGACTTCATCATGTCGCTCCTTGAGAAGCGGGCACCGCTAATCGACTCGCGTGACCCGGTGTACGCGGTCCGCATCGTCGAGGCCGTCTACGAGTCCATCCGAAGTAGCGAGTCGGTGATCGACCTCTCGGCGGTCACACGCGATGAGATCGAGGCGCGGCCATGAAGCTGATGTGCAGCAGCGCCGCCACGGAGCGTTCCATCGTGCACGTTGACGACGAACGCATATCGACGTATCCGACGTTGTTCGCGACTACGACGAGGCGTTCGTTGGGTCCGGCGGGCTGGCGCAGCTGCGGAACATTGTTGCTCGTAGACGAGCAGGTGGGCGTAGACAAGCAGCAGATCCGCCGGATGTGCGTCGACAACCCCCACGAACTCCTAGGTGTGTGAGCGAGTTCTTCTCTTTAGCCTGTTTTGACTACGAAAGGAAGCTGATGCAACGCAAACTGCCGCTGATCATCACTGCGACGCCGAACATCTGCTGGCTCCATCCGGAGGTGCCCTACCCGCAGACTCCTGAGGAGATGGCCGAAGAGGCGCGGCTATGCCGCGAAGCCGGGGCAGCGATCTTGCATATGCACGCCGACGATTGGCCTACCTACATCGCAGCGGTCCGGGCGAAGACCGACATCATCTTGCAGTGCGGGATGTCCAGCGAGCCGATCCCCGACCGGATGGAAATCTTCCGACACCATGGCGACATGATCTCGATCATTACGAGCCATCACGATGAGGCCTTCGCCGAAGTGGACACCCACGCCTTGCATCCGCGCGAGGAGTTGGAGGAGTACGCGCAGCTGTCAGCCGAGTACGGGGTCAAGCTCGAGTTCGAGACTTGGCACACGGGTTCGATCTGGAACCTCAACTACCTGATCGGCAAGAAGTTGGTGGAGCCCCCTTACTTCACGAGCCTGTTCTTCGGCTGGCCCGGAGGCTCATGGTCGCCGCCGACGGTCGAGGAGTATTTCTATCGGCGGCGCCATCTGCCCGATGGATCGCTCGCCACCGTCAGCATCATGGACGAGCGGCAGATCGACATCCTCGCCGCCGCGATCGTCGCCGGTGACCACATACGCGTTGGTACCGAGGACTACCCCTTCGACAGGCAAGGGAATGTCGCACAAACACACCAACTCGTGGCTGAGGCGGTCGAACTGGCGGCGGCGATGGGCTGTCCGGTAGCAACCCTGGAGCAGGCGCGCGAGATCATCTTTCCGAAGACCTAGTTCACGGGATCAGCCCAGGACGTCGCGAGCCAGGGGATCCTCATGCCGGCCGCGACTGTGCGAGTGTCGCGGCTGAGGGCCAGTCCGGAGCTTGGGTTCCTTGCTGCCTTGGGTGAGTCAGTTCCTTGCGGGTCGTGATTGCAGAGCGAACACCTAGTATCCGATGGGAGACCTTTCCTCGACGGCACCCTGAATCGGCCCCAGGCCAGGAGCTGTGGGACCAGGCAGCAAGGACTGGGGCAGCGTGTGCTGGCAGACGAAGTCCAATACGGTACTTCCGGTCGTGACGCTGCTTGCGGGACGGCTCCTACCTGTCGCTGCTTCGTGCGCCCCGGGCAATCCAGGGGAACCACTCACCCTCCGGGTGATCGGGTATACCCTCACCCACCCCTCACGACGTGACGTCACCTCGGGTGCGCTACGAGTGCCTGGCGTCCATCGTGTTCTTCAGCAGTCGGCGACTGTTCTGGCGGAGATGGCCGACGTCGCTGGCCTCGGCCTTGTGCACACCAACGACGTGCAATACCTGGCCCCGCACGCGCTCGATCGGTGCCGGGTGCTTGCGTTGTACACGATCGGGGAGATCCCTGGAGCGAGCAGCAACGACGTCAGATCCTTGAGCGGGTGTGCGCGGGCAAGACCCACGTGCTGGCGATCCATTCCACGACAGATTCATGCCACGGTTTGGACGATTTCGGTCGCCTAATCGGGGCGCGCTTCGAATGCCACCCGTTTACCCAGGAGCCGACGATCGACGCCGTCGACGCCGGTCATCCGGCGACTCGTGATTTGCCGGTCCCCTGGTTGCTCGAGGACGAGACCTATCTGTTTAGGAGCCTGCGGCCCGACGCGCGCATACTCCTGCGCCCACGACAGGACGGCCTCGACAAGAGCCGGCCCGGCGCTCATGTGCCCGACGTCGGCTTTCCACTCGCAACTCGCATGGAGCGTGTCGCAGGGCTCGGACCGCGTGTTTTACACCTCGCTCGGCCACTTTCCCGCGGCTTAGGAGAACATCGCTCACCTGCACCACCTTTACAGCGGCCTCAGCTGGCTGCTCGGCCAGGGGAGGCAGCTGACTGAGCCGGCGCGCCTCGAGTCGCCGAGCGGGCACGGCAGAGTCATCACTGCAGGTTGCGCCGGAGAATCTCGACTGTCTCACTCATCCCTATCGCGAACGGGGTCACGTTCATCGGGAAGACGGGCTCGGGGAGTCGCGGCGGGAACGGAAGATGCACATCGTCGAAAGTGATCTTTGCGCCGGGCACGAGCTGTTCGATCGTGGAGACGACTTCGGACATCGCGATGTCCGGACCTCCGAGGTTGAAGACCGTGGCACCGTCCGCGGGCATCCGCGCGGCCGCGATGAAGGCTCGCGCGACATCCGCGGTGTACTGGAGCTGTGTTCGGCCTCCGAACGCGATGTTGTAAGGCTCCCCCGCGACCGCGGCGACGATCGCCTGGGTGGGACCTGCGGTCATACCCTGATCACGCCCGGGCCCGTAGACGACGAGGGGGCGAAGGCCTAAGCTCGCGACTCCGTTGTCCTGCCAGAAGATCCGGGCGATGCCCTCGGTCGCGATCTTGTAAACGCCGTAAAGTGATGCCGCGTTAATCAGCCCGTCGGCGTCGTACACGGCCGCCGAACTCGCGTAGCTGAGCGAGGTCGAAAGTCCGTGCCGCTGGGCGGCCTCGAAGACGGCGGCTGTTCCTACGACGTTCACATGGGCGCCGCCCGTCGGGTCTGCACGGCAGAAGGGAACCTGGAGCGCAGCGAGGTGGACGACGTGGGTGATCGCGTGCTCGTCGAGCGTCCGCTCGAGGAGGTCGAGGTCGGCGACGTCGCCATTCACGACCCCGATCCGTGCCAGTTGCTCCGGCGTACAGATCAGACGCAGGCGGTAGTTCCTGTCGCTACGATCAAGTCCGACGACGCGCTTATCCTCCTTCGCCAGCGTCAGACCAACCCACGCGCCGATGCAACCGTTGATGCCCGTGACCAGCCAGGATTCGTCTGAGCTCATCGTCCACTCTCCCTTGTAGGCTTATCTCTGGATTCGCGCCCCGCGGCCGGACACGAGTCGCTCGACCTCCGACAATGTTGCCATCGACGTGTCGCCAGGCGTCGTCATCGCGAGCGCACCATGAGCGATCGCGTAGCGGAGGGACGATTCGACGTCCCGGCCGGTGAGCAGCCCGTAGATCAATCCCGATGCGAACGAGTCGCCGCCTCCGACGCGGTCGAGCACCTGGACGTCAGGTAGGAACTCCTCTTCGATCAAGCGGCCAGAGGCGAAACAGATGCCTCCCCAATCGTTGATCGAGGCCGACTTGACTCGGCGCAAGCTGGTCGCGATCAACTTCAAGTTGGGGTAGTCGGCTGAGACGCGCCCCAAGATCGTGGCGTAGGTTTGCATGTCCAGGTTCAAGTAGTCCGACCTTGCCCCCTCGATCTCATAGCCGAGGGCGGCCTCGAGATCCTCTTCGTTGCCGAACATAACGTCGGCAAGGGCCACGAGCCTGCGATTGATTTCGATCGCCCGCTGAGTGCCTCCTGCGGCCTGCCAGATCGACGGGCGAAAGTTGAGGTCGTACGAGACAACCACGCCCTCCCGGCGTGCCACCTCCATCGCCTCTTCGGCCACCGCCGCCGTCGTTTCCGAGAGTCCGGCAAAGATACCCCCGCAGTGCAGCCAGCGCGCCCCTTCGACGGAAAAGACCTGCTGCCAGTCGATCTCGCCCGCCTTGAGCTGCGACGCTGCCGTATGACCGCGGTCCGAGCAACCGACCGCTCCGCGGAGGCCGAACCCCCGCTCGGTGAAATTGAGTCCATTGCGCACAGCCCGACCGATCCCGTCGTAGGGACGCCAGGCGATGTGCGAGACGTCGACGCCGCCTTGGAGGATCAAGTCTTCAATGAGACGACCGACCGGATTGTCGGCGAGTGCAGTTACGACGGTCGTGCGAAGCCCGAAGCACTTGCGCAAGCCGCGTGCCACATTGTATTCGCCCCCGCCCTCCCAGACCTTGAAGCTGCGCGCGCTCGAGATTCGGCCGTCACCCGGGTCGAAACGCAGCATGATCTCGCCCAGGGCGACCAGATCCCATCGGCAACTGCCGACAGGCCGCAACTCGATCTCCTCAGGCAAGGGTCCTCGCTTTGCCGCGGACCTCGGCGACGATCGCGAGCGCGCCGCGAGCTAGTTCCTCGACCTGGTCGAAGCTCCCGGACGCCAGGAGCGCGGGTGTCACCATCCAGCTGCCACCACACGCCAGCACTGCCGGCAGACAAAGGTAGTCGGCGACGTTGCCCGGGCCGATGCCCCCGGTGGGCACGAACGAGACGTCACGGAATGGCCCTGCGAGCGCCTTA
>PMVZ01000125.1:0-5229 GCA_003166375.1 Acidimicrobiaceae bacterium
CAGATTGAATGCTTCGAGTACTTCCATGATCTCCTCGTCAGACTTCACATGTCCCTCCTCGGGAGCTGGGTGCTGGAACACACTCAGCACACCGACGAGGGGCACCCCGGTGGTGGATGCCACCGGGGAAACGGTCAATAACGGGGCAGAACCTGTGGCCGCCAGCGCGCGGTTCTCATGGCCACCAGCGCGCGATCATTTGGCCGTCTCCGTGCAGGATCTCATGGCCGCCGACACGCCAACATGATGGCGGATTGGAACAGAACGGGGAACTGGAAGGTCGAAGGTTACTCAACCACCTGTACTCATGCAGCAACGATGCGTGCAGCAAGGATGCAGCATGAAAAGTTGCTCATAGTTCACTACTCCGTGCTCATGGGTCGTGACTTGCCATGATCCTCGAGGAGCTGACCTCAAGCGCGTTGAAAAGGCGACCCTTCCTCTTCCAAACGGCTGAAAACCAGCCCCACTTTTCCCAAGGAACTACCAGCCGACAAGACTGAGTCGGAGGTGAACCGCCTTTTGATGCCAAGTCCGAAGCAGGCCGCGATCGGTCAGTTCTAAGCTCAGGCCTGTGCCATTGAATGAAGGCGAACGGGCGCTCCTCGACCGCGCTTGTGGAGCCGCGCCGCCGCCAGCCAAACCCCCGCCAATTGGGACGGATTCGGATTACCCCGACTTCATCACCAACCTGTTGCTGACCGTGCTGGACCTGCGCCTCCAGAATAGGATCGTCGACAGAGCCATACGATCTTATTGGCATGACCGTTGGGATGAGATTCGCACTCTGGACGACCTTGAGCGCGTGTTGGCGCGGTTCCCCGATGACGTAGAGGGCAACAGGGCCGCCGCTAGGTATTTATGGGGCTATCTCTACGGTGACCGCCTGCGATGGTTGCGCGGCCTAGGCTGGATCGTTCGGGATCATGGATTGTTGGTCATTGTCAACTAACTGGATGGCATTATTAAGGATTACCCAGGGGTGGGCAACGTCTAAGTCCGACTAGACAGTTCGAGTCCGGTCACATGGAGGTGATGGGACAACTCACGAACCATGAAACTAGTTTGCGGATTAATCAACTCTATGCAATCGTCATGGGACGGCGGAGACAGGCTGCGGTGTCATTAGACAAATGGAGGGCAAGATGGATTCCGGTCAACGACCATCCGACCAGACAGAGAAGTCAGAGTCGACAGTTGAGAGGGACCGCGAGGCGGCGGCCCTGGTCGGACCCAGGATCGCCGGGCGCATCGCCCGTCTGGGCACCGAGACCGCTTTCGCGGTGTCGGCCGAAGCGGCCACTTTTGCCGCCCAGGGTCACCACGTGTATCCGTTCCATCTGGGCGACCTGAACATCCCGACACCGAGCAACGTTGTGGAAGCGTCGTTCAAGGCGATCAGGGACGGCAAGACCGGCTACTGCCCGAACGCCGGCATTCCGCAGCTGCGGGCGGCCGTGGCTGCCGACGTGAGCGCTTCGCATGGCCTCAGCTACAGCGCGGAGAACGTCGCGATCCAGCCGGGGGGCAAGCCCGTTATCGGCAAGTTCATCCTCGCGCTTATGAACTCCGGCGACGAGGTGCTCTACCCGAACCCGGGCTACCCCATCTACGAGTCGCAGATCGAGTTCCACGGAGGCGTCGCCGTGCCCTACGGCTACCTCGAGGGCGAGCACGGCTTTGTCATCGACATAGACGCCCTCGAGGCCGCCATCACGCCGCGCACCCGTCTGCTCGTGTTGAACGACCTTCAGAATCCCATGGGCGCCGAGTGCTCGGCGGCGGAATTCGAGCACCTCGCCGAGCTCGTCCTGCGACACGACCTCACGGTGCTCTGCGACGAGGCCTACTTCGACATCCGTTACTCGGGTACGAGCGCCTCGCTGGCCTCGCTGCCCGGGATGGCCGAGCGTAGCGTCATCCTCTACACGTTCTCCAAGAAGTTCGCCATGACCGGCTGGCGGCTAGGCGCTGCGATCGGCCCGCGAGAGATCATCGAGGTGATCGCCAAGCTCAACGTCAACGACGAGTCCTGTTCCAACCATTTCATCCAGTACGGCGCCCTCGAGGGCCTCACGGGCGACCAGAGCGGTCCCCGCGACATCGTCTCGGTCCTGCGGGAGCGGCGCGACGCGGCCGTCGGGCTGTTGAACGCCACGCCCGGTATCCGCTGCTACAGGCCGAAGGCGACCTTCTACCTGTTTCCCAACGTCACCGGCGCTATGCGCAGCAAGGGACTCACCGACGTCGAAGACTTCCGGCGCGCCGTGCTCCACGAAACCGGTGTATCGGTGTGCTCACGCGTGCACTTCGGCCGCCCGCAGCCTGGCGAGAGTGAGCAGTATGTGCGCCTTGCCTACTCGGGCATCGACACGCCACAGATCGTCGAGGGACTTGGGCGCCTTAAGGCGTATCTTGCAGGAGACCCAAGTGATGTCTAGGCGTGCGGTCTGCGTGCCTGCAGCGGAGACGACGGCACATGGCGAGGGCCCGCTTACGACAGCCGAGCTCGCCGCTTTCGAGACCTTCGACATGCTCTACCGCTCACTTTGCGCGTTGCTCTACAACTACGTACCGACCTCGGGGCATCCCGGCGGTTGATCTCGTCGGGGCGCTTCGTGGCCGGCGTCCTGTTCGACGGCCTCGACTAC
This sequence comes from Acidimicrobiaceae bacterium, assembly GCA_003166375.1. Taxonomy (GTDB): domain Bacteria; phylum Actinomycetota; class Acidimicrobiia; order Acidimicrobiales; family Bog-793; genus Fen-455. Next base: position 2,652 of record PMVZ01000125.1, read on the forward strand.
GACCTTGCCGCCCCCGACCGCCAAGACGCCGACGTCCTGTCGTACGCGGCCGGCCACAAGGCAATGGGCCTGTACGCGATGTGGGCGCTTCGCGACGAGGTCGCGCGCCTCGCCGCGCCCGAGCTGCTGCCCGGCGACGACCGTGACCGCCTGCGTCTCGAGGACCTGCTCGGCTTTCGCCGCAACCCGATCACCGCGATGCCGCTGTTTGCCGCATTGCACGCCCGGGCCTTGGACGGTCACCCCACGCCGGCGACGCCCTTCGTGCGCCTTGCCACCGGCGCTTCGGGTGTCGGTCTGGCAAGCTCCATCGGCCTGGCCATCGCAGCGCGCGACCACTACGGCGAGAACTGCCCGCGCATCCACATCGCAGAAGGTGAGGGCGGGCTCACGCCGGGACGCGTGAGCGAGGCTCTGGCAGCTGCCGGCACGGCCTCGCTCGCCAACGTCGTGGTGCACCTCGACTACAACCAGGCCTCGATCGACAGCGACCACGTCTGTCGCGAGGGCAACGTGCCCGGCGACTATGTCCAGTGGGAGCCCGGTGAGCTCTTCTACCTGCACGACTGGAACGTCGTGCACGTCTCAGACGGCCACGACTTCCAGCAGATCGTGGGCGCCCAGCGCCACGCGCTGGCCATCGACAACGGCCAGCCCACCGCGGTGATCTACCGCACGCGCAAAGGTTGGAAGTACGGCGTCGAAGGCCGGGCCTCGCACGGCGCCGGACACAAGCTCTGCTCTGCGGGCTTTCACCAAGCGCTAGCCGAGCTGGTCGGCGAAGCCGAGGCGACGCTGCCGACCTGCGACCTCGCCAATCCCCGTTGCGCTGGGCCCGGCGGCGACCAAGTCCGCGAGGAATGCTTCTGGGCGGCGCTACAGATCGTGCGCCGCCGCCTCGAGGAGGACCTGCCTGCATTGCAGGTCCTGGCCGCAAGGCTCGCCGCCGCCCGCGAGCGGCTGGAGCGGCACGGCCGAGCTGCACACCCGCTTGCGCCGCGCGTCGAGGCCGTCTACGAGCTTGCTGTCCGCGCTGCGACCGGCATTCCCGAGGAGCTGCGCCTCGAGCCCGGTGCAACGACGACACTGCGCGAGGCTCTCGGCCGCTCGTTGCACCTCTTCAACAAGGCGTCAGGCGGCTCGTTGCTAACGGCGTCCGCCGACCTGCTGGGCTCGACCAGCGCGGCGACGATCGCGACAGGCTTTGCCCCCGGCTACTGGAACGCCGCAACGAACCCCGAGGCACGGCTGCTGTCGATCGGCGGCATCTGCGAGGACGCCATGGCCGGCGTGCTTTCCGGCATCTCGGCCTACGGCCACGCCATCGGGGTGGGCTCGTCCTACGGGGCCTTCATGGCACCACTCGGTCATATCGCTGCTCGACTGCACGCCATCGGCGCCCAAGCGCGGCTGGCTGCCAGCGGCGAGCCCTACCGGTCGCTGATCCTGATCTGCGGCCATGCCGGCCTTGCGACCGGCGAGGACGGCCCGACTCACGCCGACCCGCAGGCGTTGCAACTCTTCCAGGAGAACTTCCCAGCCGGCGCGGCAGTCACCCTCACGCCCTGGGAGCCACAAGAGATCTGGCCCTTGCTGGCGACCGCTCTTGCGCAACGGCCGGCGATCATCGCGCCGTTCGTCACCCGGCCCGAGGAGAAAGTTCTCGACCGAGGCGCTCTCGGCCTCGCGGCGCCCGAGGAAGCGACGACCGGCGTCTATCTTCTACGCCGCCCGCGTGGGACAGGCGATGTGACAGTCGTGCTGCAAGAGAGCGCCGTGACCTACGCCTTCGTGACCGAGACGCTGCCCCTGCTCGAGAACGACGGCATCGACGCCCGCGTCTACTACGTGGCCAGCACCGAACTGTTCGACGCGCTGTCGCCCGAGCGTCGGCATGCGCTGTTTCCCGAGGAGCACGCGTTCGAGGCCATCGGCATCACCGGCTTCACGCTGCCGACGCTTTATCGCTGGGTACGTTCCGACGCCGGCCGCGAGGCGACTCTCCATCCCTACCGCCAGGGCCACTATCTCGGCAGCGGCAAGACCGAGGTGGTGCTCGCGGAGGCCAGCCTCGACAGCGCCAGCCAGTTCGTCGCCATCAAGAAGTACTTGGACGGCGCGGTGCGCTCGAGGAGCTCACTCCGGTGAGCTCAACCTCTGGGCCTTTCAGCTCCGCAAGCTCGATCCCGAGGCACCAACTCGCCCTTGCCCAAACTTTCACCCGCGCGATGAGTTGGGCCCGTGGCATTGACGGCAGCGGGCCGGGACGCGGCTACAACATTGTTGTGCGAGGGACTACAGATCCTTGCATATTGATACAACTATCTGTATAATCATTTCGTGTCTCCCTGCGACGCCCTGCGACGCGGGGTGGAGCAGCGGCAGCTCGGTTGACTCATAACCAATAGGCCCCGAGTTCGAGACCCGGCCCCGCAACCAGGTGCCCGTGTCATCGATATTGTCATCAGAACTCGCACAGACGTGAAGGCGTAGGGCACCAAAACTTCGATCGCTGCCCTGAGCTGGCAGTATTCGCCACCAGCGACCACCATCGGCCATGGCCTTCACCCTCTGTTGC
>PMVZ01000125.1:5242-10019 GCA_003166375.1 Acidimicrobiaceae bacterium
GGCGCTGGCTTCTCCCCGCAAGAGCCTTCAGATCGGGATAGACATCTCGGCCACGAGCATCCGGCGGATCACCTCGCCGAAGCGCCGTCCCGGACCCAAGCGGGACACCTGGCGCCAGTTCATGAGATCGCAGGCCTCCTCGATCATCGCCTGCGACCTGTTCACCGTCGAGTCGGTCAGCTCAACGCCGACGCCGTTGGCGCCCATGGAGCACTGCAGCTGATGTCCCTTCTCGCGCAGTTCCTGCACGAGATCCCTGCAGAACCGCCCGGACCTGTCCTGCTCCCCCAAGCCATGTTGACTCGCAGCGCCCGATTGCTCGAGGCCACGGCGCAGACGGTCCGCGAGGGCTTCGTCGTTTCGCCGGACATCCCGGTCGACGACGTGCCGGCCCTGGCCAACGCCTTCGCTCGGGACGCTGGAATGCTCCGCGCTCTCGTGAGTGGATCCGCCACCGGACCGCCGCCTGCCAACTGAGCGGGTCGGCAGAGAACATGGTCGGCACGAGCGGCATTGCGGTATTCGACCTCTACCTGTTCGCGTCCTCCAGTTTCCACTGACTCTTCGATCTCGCGTCTCTGCGCCCCAACCTCAGCAGGCATAGTCGGGGTCGAAGGGATAGTTGTTCGGGCCGGGGGTCTCCTGTAAGAGCCACGTGTCGCCGCCGGCGAACGCGTACTTCGCGCTGCAGTACGGTGCGAGCGCGGAGGGAGGGTAATAGCCGAAGCTCGACGGATACGGCGGTGAAGTCCAGTAGGCGCCGGCCACCCAGATGGGGACTTGCGGGCCCGGCGGCACATAGCCGCCGGTGATCCCCTGATACTGGAGCGAAGTCGAGTAGATCCCGGCTGTGAGTCTCCGCGCGTGGAGGAAGTCGAGCGCACCCTGGATCGTGGCAGAGTTCAACGCCTGGTTGCACGACCAGTACTGGCCGCAGAGGTCGTTCTCGACGTCGAGCCACCACACCGGTGACGACGCACTTTGGGAGTTCGCGTACTCCACGGCGGCCTGAGCCGCGTTGTAGCCGTAGTTGTAGGCGAGACAGCCCGGCTGAGCGGCGGCGGAGAGCTGCGAGCAGGTCCCAGCGGGTCCTTGTTGGTCGATCGTGTCGTACGACGACGGCGAGTTGAGGAACATGTAAAGGTCGTAGGGTGCGCCGCCGGTCCCCTGCGCCTTTGCCGCCCATCGGACCTCCGCCTGCAGGCAAGGGTTGTACTTGCCGACGGCCCATCCATCGACGCCGACGACGGCGACGGTGTAGTCGATGGTCTCCGAAGGATAAGACGGCGGCCCGGGGAGAGCTACGGTCTGAGACGACCCTGATGCGGAACATTGGGGCCAGTTGATGTCGTAGCCGAAGCTGCCGTGCGGGTACTGGAGCGACGGGGGAGGCGCAACCGGCATGGCGGCGATGGAGGTGACTGGCGAGCTCGCCGCTCGGCCCTTGAGCGCGCCGTGGGCGGTCGCCGTGCCGAAGCTGAGGACGGTGCCGTTCTGCTCGGCCATCCAGTCTCCCGTGCCGTCGGGCGTGACGGCGAGACCCACGACGAGCGATGCCGCTCTGGCCGGATAGAACGTCGCCAGGTGCACCGCATCGCCAAAGCGGAGCACGTTCCCGTTTGCTTCGGCGAGCCAGTACCCGCCCCCGTCGGGCATCGCCGCCATGGCGACTATCAGCTGTCGGACGTTGCCGGGCCTCGCCGAGCCGTAGTTCCTGGCGTCGCCGAAGTTGAAGACCCGCCCGGTCCTAAAGGCGATCCAATAGCCCTTGCCGTCGGTGGTGGCCACGATCGCTACGGCGTGGCCCGTGATCGGTGATCTGATCGAGCCGTAGTTCCTGGCGTCGCCGAAGGACATGACGCCGCCGGTGACGGTGACGAGCCAGTACCCGGCGCCGTCCGGAGTCGTTGCGGCGGCCACGACCGGGTCTCGCCGCAGCCTGCCGCCAGCCCCGCCCTCGTTCTCCGCATCCCCGAACGGGTACACGCTGGCGTCGGCACCGATCAGCCAGTAACCCTTGCGATCAGGAGTGGACACCAGGTCGATGATGGGCGCGGTCAGGTGCTTGCCGAAAGCAGAGCCGTAGTAGGCGGCCCTCCCGACTGCCACGACCCTACCGTTGGCCTCGGCTAGGTCGTAAGCAAGAGCCTTGGGCGCCGGCATCAGCAACGCGGCGATCGAGACGACGTATGAGGTGGTCGGCACGCCCATGAGCGAGCCGCGGTCAGTCGCCGTGCCGAGGTTTAAGACGGTACCGTCCCGCTCGGCCATCCAGGCTCCCGTCCCGTCGGGGGTGACAGCAAAACCCACGACGCGCGACCTGGCNNTTTCTCCCGCAGTGCCAGGTGCATCGCGTCACCGAAGCGAAAGACGCTCCCGTCTACGTCGGCGAGCCAGTAGCCGCCGCCGTCGGGAGTCGCCGCCATGGCGACGATGGGCAGACCGGGGGTGCCGGCCTTCGCCAGGCCGTAGAAGAGGGCGTCGCCGAAGTTGAAGACCCCTCCGGTGCTGGAGGCGATCCAGTATCCCTTGCCGTCGGCGGTGGCCACTATGTCGACGGCGTGGGCCCGCATCGGCTTCGTGATCGAGCCGTAGTTCTCGGCGTCACCGAAGGCCATCACCTGGCCGGACGAGGTGACAAGCCAGTACCCGCCACCGTCGGGCGTCGCCGCTGCGGCCACGACCGGGTCCTGGCGCACCTTGCCGCCGGCACCTCCCTCCTTCTTGGCGTCGCCGAACGGGTACACGCTGGCGTCGGCGCCGATCAACCAGTAACCCTTCCGATCAGGGGTGGGGACGATGGAAACGATGGGTGCTACCAGATGCTTGCCGACCCTGGAGCCGTAGAAGGCGGCTCCGCCAATTGCTGCCACCTTGCCGTCGGTCTCGGCGAGGTCGTAGGCGAGAGTGCTGGGAGGTGGCACCCATATTGCAGCGATGGAGGTGACGTGTGAGCCGGTCAGCAAGCCGGTGATCGGGCCGCGGGCGGTCGCGGTGCCGAAGTTGAGGACGGTGCCGTTCCGCTCGGCCATCCAGGCTCCTGTGCCGCCGGGCGTGACGGCGATTCCTACGACGGGCGACGTGGCTCTTACCGGCGAGAACGTCGGCAGTTGCAGAGCGTCGCCGAAGCTGAACACCTTGCCGTTTGAGTCGACGAGCCAGTAGCCGCCGCTGTCGGGCGTCGCCGCAGCGGCCACGATCGGGAGACCAGGGGTGCCCGCTCTTGCCGAGCCGTAGAACGTGGCATCGCCGAAGTTGAAGACTCTTCCGGTGCTGGAGGCGATCCAGTAGCCCTTGCCGTCAGTTGTGGCCACTATCGCGACTACGTAAGCCCTCATCGGTTTCGTGATCGAGCCGTAGCTCTCGGCGTCACCGAAGGCGATTACCTGGCCGCGCGAAGTGACAAGCCAGTAGCCGCGACCGTCGGGCGTCGCCGCGGCAGCCACGACCGGGTCCTGCCGCACCCTGCCACCGGCATCGCCTTCGTTACGGGCGTCCCCGAACGGGTACACGCTGCCGTCGGCGCCGATCAACCAGTAACCCTTGTGATCAGGGGTGGAGACGAGGGCGACGACAGGAGCGATCAGGTGCTTTCCGAAAGCAGAGCCGTAGTAGGCGGCTTTGCCAACTGCGACGACCTTGCCGTTGGCCTCGGCGAGGTCGTAGGCGAGATCGTGCGTCACAGCGGCTTTCGTTGAGATGGCCTTCGAGCCGGTGAGCGTCATGGGTCGGGCAGTCTCGGCGAGTTGGCCGGTCGCGACGGTGCTGAGGCGCGAAGTGGCGCCCGCATCGGTTGCACCGAAGAACGAACCAGTGCCGAGACCGATCGCGAAGCCAATCGCTACAACCGAAATCATTGCAAGTCGGCTTGGTCGGCGCCGGTCACTCATGAGCGATGTCATTGCCAATGGCACCTCATGATTCGGTCACCCACGTCGTTTCTAGGCAAGCCGTGAACCGCCGGACACTGGCAGACTGATCCGGAGCGCGGTGTGGAGTCCTCTAGCAACCTTGGGAAGGCCAGGAGTGGATCTTAGGTCGGGTCCATCGAACTTGGTTGTCGGAGTGCTACGCATGCCGGCTCTCCCGGAACGACGTTCACGATCAGACCCCGGATCAGCCCCCGCTGAAGATCAGCTCGTCGGATCGTGAGAGACCGACCATTCGAGACCTCAGCACCAGACGGCTGCGTACTGTGGGCTGAGTCGGATCTGTCGATCGGTTATCGGGCTGTGAGTGCCGAAAGTGTCATCCGGGTGCGCTGAACTGGGGTGATACGTTCCGGATGCCCTCTGTCTAGCGCAGGTCGCCTACCCGCAGCACCCAGGTTGGGCACACGTCAAAGGGGCTTGAACGGACCTGACCGCCCACGCGTGCCGATCCTGTCGTCCAGACCACCGGCACAGTATCCCCTGGTCATCGTCTGGATGGAGTTCTCGGCACCCATAGGGTCGTCGACCCGCACCGTCGTCGTGCGCCTGCCGGCACCACAGCGCTCGACGGCGAAGCGCGCCGAGGTTCGGTACGGGACCTCCCTGTGGAGACGAAGCAGTACCTCGATCTTGCCGACGGTGAGNNAGGCCGAGCTCGACAGCAGCTGAAATGTAGCGCCTCGCCGTCTTGCGGTCGATACCGGTTCACAAGGTAAGTATAATCGCACCATCCTCAGGCTATGGAGGCAACGAGTGGTAGGCCTAATAGAGTTCATCACATTATCTAAATGTCAAAGTACGTTCGGCTTCGGTAGCTCGCGTTGCTCCGTGCGGATCTCCCAGCT
>PMVZ01000094.1 GCA_003166375.1 Acidimicrobiaceae bacterium
TCTCCGACCAGCACTACCAGCTCCTGACGAGCCAAGCCGAGCACGACCCTCTCCTCGACCGCGCGATCCAGGGGCTCTGGGCTCCCGGTTCCACTTTCAAGCTCGCGACCGCGACCACTGCGCTGAACGACGGTCTCTTGGCCAGCCTCGGGGGCTATATCGACGACCGTGGCTTCTACCAGATCGGGCCGCCTTGCAGCGGACAATGCACCTACTACAACAACCAGAACGAGAAAGGCCAGGGGCCGATCGACCTGACGACGGCGCTCACGGTCTCCGACGACGTGTTCTTCTACACCCTCGGGGCGGACTACTGGTACGACTCGGGGACCTACGGCCAGACGCCCGTCCAAGACGTCGCCGAGAGGTACGGCTTCGGGCAGCCCACCGGGATCGACCTCCCCAACGAGTACTCCGGCCAGGTTGACAGCCCGCGGCTACGCCAGACCCAGCACTCCGAAGACGCGCAGGCCTTCCCCAGCACGTACTACGGCATCGCTGACAACATCGAGATGGCCTTCGGGCAAGGCGAGACACTCGTCACCCCGTTGCAGGAGGCCGTTGCCTACGGCACGTTCGCGACCGGCGGCACGCGCTATGCCCCGCAGGTCGTGAACTCGATCGTCTCGCCGGCCGGCAAGGTCGTCGAGCAGTTCAAGCCGCGTGTCATGGGGCACGTCGCCCTGCCCTCGGGCACTTACTCGCAGATCCTGGACGGCCTCGAGGGCGCCATCTACGCCCCGAACGGGACGGCCTATGCCACGTTCCAGGGCTACACCGGGATGCGAATCGCNNGCAGGCAAGACCGGGACGGCCACCGAGAGCACGAACACGAACGTGCAGCCAACCGCATGGTTCGTCGCGTTCGGGCCGACGACGAGCACGCCGCGTTACGTCGTCGCCGTCGTGATCGATCAGGCGGGCTACGGCGCGGCAGCGGCAGCTCCCGTGGCCCGGCAGATCTTCACCTACCTGACCAACCACCCGGTCGGTTCTGCCGACCTGCATCCTCCGTCGAACGCTCCCTGATCGGGCTCGACGCGCACCGGGCGCCCTCACGCCGCCTCTCGAGCACCGCCTCGAAGCGGAGATTCTCGGGTGAGGCAACATAAAGGGGCAGGCGGAGGTTTCTGAGAAGTCAGCTCGTTTGGCGCCGGGCCGGCCATGTGGATGACTAAACTGCTGCTCAGGATGACGACGTCAAGCGCCTTTACGCAGTCCAGCTCGGTCGCTACGGCCGTCTCGGCTGCTGCTGCGGCCGTCACTTGCTACGTCTTTTTCGCTGTCACCGACCGTACCGTCTCCCAATCTTTCGCGGGGCCCCGCGAACGAGACGACAAAGAACCTGTTCTCGCATTCAATCTCGGCAACCTGTCCGAGCGCACCGGAGAGGCAACTCCCAGCGGTGCTGCTCGAGGGATGCCGCCCGCGCCGCTCGCTGGCGCGACCTTTAGAAGGGATCTCCCCGATGTTGGATCCGACGACCGGCCGCCCGGCGTCTGTACCGGGCGCGCCCGAACGCGCGGCCGATGCGCCCGAGGTGGCGAACGGTTCGCGCAACCCCGAGCCGTCTGGCCCGCTGGCCAGCGGCACAAGCGCGGCAGCGGTGTCCCCGAGGCCGAAGATCGGCGATACCCGACCAGCCCCGCCGTTGCCCAAAGCATCCGAGGCCGTTCCGGTACCGTCGGGTAACGGGCGCAAGGGGCAGTCTCTCTCCTCGAGCCAGCAGAGCGAACCGCAGCGTGACGGCGACGACGACGGCGCGGGAGCCGCAGCCGGCGCGGGCACTGCGGGCGGTGGCTCCTCACGACGACGCCGCGGCGGGCGGGGACGGTCACGCGGTGCAGGCAATGGCGCCGGTTCGGCCGCGGCATCCTCTGAGGCGGACGCGGCGGGGTCCGACGGCTCCGGAGCCGACGCCGGCACGGGTCCAGGGCGCGCGACCGCCCCTCGGGCACCCCGGAACAGGGGCGCCGCAACCGGGCAGTCGCGCCGCGCGTCCACGGTGCCGACCGCGGCCACGTCCGCTCAGCCGGCCGCTTCCCCGGGGCCGTTCGCCACCGATGGTGCCCAGGTTCAACGTCCGGGTCGAGATCGGCGTGGCCGGCCGGTCGGTCGCTACCTGATGTGCGTGCACGTCGAGCATGAAGCGACGCACATCGCCGTGCTCGAGGGCCGAGCGCTCATCGAGCACTTCGTGGCCCGACCGCAGGACGACGCGAACCAGATCGTCGGCAACATCTACCGCGGGCGAGTGAAGAACGTGCTTCCGGGCATGGAAGCGGCCTTCGTCGACATCGGGACCCCCAAGAACGCGGTGCTTTACTGGGGTGACGTTTCTTACGACCGGGACGACGTCGAGCGGCAGGCTGGCGCCGATCGGATCGAGCACCTCCTCCGGCCCGGCCAGACGATCGTCTGCCAGGTCACGAAGAACCCCATTGGCCTGAAAGGGGCGAGGCTGACCCAGGAGGTGTCCATCCCCGGCCGTTTCGTCGTGCTGGTGCCCGAGTCGGCCACCTATGGGATCTCGCGGCGTCTCGACGACAACGAGCGCCGGAGGCTGCGAAGAATCCTCGACGACGTCCGACCCGAGGGCCACGGCCTCATCGTGCGAACGGCCGCGGCCGGGGCGAGTGCCGAGGATCTGCGCCGCGACGTCGAGATGCTCGTCGGCCGTTGGCGGGAGATCGACGAGCGGACCCGCAAGCTGCCCGCGCCGGCGCTCTTGTACTCCGAGCCGCACATGGCCGTGCGGATCATCCGGGAAGAGCTCACCGATGAGCACCGGTCAGTCCTCATCGACGATCCCGAGCTGTTCGTGATCGTGCGCGACTACGTGTCCCAGTTCAACCCCGAGCTCGCCGAGCGTGTCGAGCTGTACGACCTGTCGAACGAGGCGCTCCCGCTTTTCGAGCGGCACCACGTGCACGAGCAGCTCCACAAGGCGCTCGACCGCAAGGTCTGGCTGCCTTCGGGCGGGTCGCTCATCATCGAACGGACCGAGGCGCTCACCGTCATCGACGTCAACACCGGCAAGAACGTCGGCTCCTCGAGCCTCGAGGAGACCGTCTTCGAGAACAACCTCGAAGCTGCCGAGGAAATTGCCCGCCAGTTGCGCCTACGCGACATCGGCGGGATCATCGTGATCGACTTCGTCGACATGGAGATCAAGGCGAACCGGACCTCGGTCCTGGCGGCGTTCAAAGCGGCGTTGGCGCGCGACAAGACACCGACGCAGGTCTACGAGATCTCCGAGCTGGGGCTCGTGGAGATGACGCGCAAGCGCGTGGGCGAAGGCCTTGTCGAGGCCTTGTCGGAGACGTGTCCTACCTGCGCTGGGCGGGGGATCATCTTCCCGGACCAGGACTTGTGATTCCCTGCGCTATCGTTGCCGCCATATGTACGCGGTGATTGACGCAGGCGGCAAGCAAGCACGTGTCCAGGTGGGCGAACAGCTCGACGTCGAGCTGCTGAGCGCGGGCCCTGGCGACGAGGTGAGCTTCGTGCCCAAGCTCGTGGTCGACGGCGACCGTATCGTGACCGAACGCGACCCGCTGGAAGCCTCGAGCGTCAAAGGTCGCGTGATCGGCCTGGCGAAGGGGCCCAAGATCGTCGGGTTCACCTACAAGGCCAAGGCACGAGGGCGGCGCCGCTATGGGCACCGTCAGTGGTACACGACCGTCGAGATCACAGCGATCGACGTCCCCGGGGCAGCGACCGAAAGCGCGGCGCCGCAAGCGCCTGCGGGCTCGGAAGACGAGACCACCGCGACCGTCGAGGGCTGAAGGAGCAGTTTCATGTCAAAGACCAAAGGCGGGGGTTCCACCCGCAACGGCCGTGACTCGAACGCCCAGCGCCTCGGCGTGAAGGTCTTCGACGGCACGGCGATCAGCGCCGGCACGATCGTGGTGCGTCAGCGCGGAACGCACTTCCACCCTGGCCACAATGTCGGCCGCGGCCGCGATGACACGTTGTTCGCCATGGCCGACGGCAAGGTGAAGTTCGGCTCGCGTCACGGGCGTCGTCTCGTGGACGTCGTACCGGTCGAGGACTGACGCCCGACGGCAGATGGTCGGCATTCCCGGCAAGGGGTCGTTGCTCGTCGCGTCGCCGACTCTTGCCGACCCCAACTTCTCTCGCAGCGTCATCTTCCTTCTCGCCCACGACGACGATGACGGGACGCTAGGCGTCGTGCTCAACCGGCCGAGCCCCATTCCTGTTCACGAGATCGTCCCCGAATGGGGAGGTCTCGCGGCGGCGCCTTCGGTGCTTTTCATCGGGGGCCCTGTTCAGCCGAGCGCGGCGATCTGCATCGGGCGTACCGAGCTCCCCGACGCTGCGGAGGCGGCCGGTTTCGCGCCGCTCTTCGGCTCTCTCGGCACGGTCGACCTGCACGAGGACCCTGCCGACGTCCCGGTGCGGCTTGCCGAGATCCGCGTCTTCACCGGCTACGCGGGCTGGGGGCCGGGACAGCTTGCCAACGAGATCGGGACCGGATCGTGGCACGTGTTCGAGGGCTACGACCAGGACGTTCTCTCAGGCGACCCCGAAAGGCTCTGGTCCCGTGTCCTCCGTCGTCAGGGCGGATGGCTCGCGGTGCTCGCGCTCTACCCGGTTGACCTGGCGTCGAACTGAACCTGCGGTGCGCCTCTCGAAGGTCTCGTCCCGCCTGCCCGGCCGGCGGGGAGCGTCCCCGCCGGGCCCTGCGAAGGTGAGTGAGTGAGCATGGCATCGGCCTTCGTCGACGAATCTCAGGTCCACGTGAAAGGTGGCAACGGGGGTGCCGGCGCAGTCTCGTTCCGCAGGGAGGCGCACGTCTCTAGAGGGGGTCCTGACGGAGGCGACGGCGGCAAGGGCGGCAGTGTCTACCTCGAGGCCACGACCAATCTCGCCTCGCTTCTCTCCTTCGTCGACCATCCGCACCGACGCGCCGGCGACGGCGGCCACGGAGGCGGCAAGAAACTGCACGGTCGCAACGGCGCCGATCTCGTCGTGCCCGTTCCCGTCGGCACGATCGTCCGCCATCCGAACCGCGACGTGCTCGCCGACCTCACTTCCAGCGGCGACCGCTACATGGCGGCAGCGGGCGGGAGGGGCGGGCGGGGAAACGCCCGTTTCCTCAGCAACCGGTTGCGAGCGCCCGCCTTCGCGGAACAGGCGGAGCTCGGCGAGGAGCACTGGTTGAGCCTCGAGCTCGAGCTGATGGCCGACGTCGCTCTCGTCGGGTTCCCCAACGCTGGCAAGTCCACGCTCGTGTCGAGGATCTCCGCCGCGAAGCCGAAGATCGCCGACTATCCGTTCACGACACTCGAGCCTCACCTCGGAGTCGTGCGCGTCGGAGGCACGAGCCGACAGGACGCCGCCGTCGAGTTCGTCGTGGCCGACATCCCCGGCCTGATCGAGGGGGCCTCGGAGGGACGCGGCCTCGGGCACAAGTTCCTTCGCCATGTGGAGCGCGCCCGGGTGCTTCTCGTTCTCGCCGACCTCGGAGAAGACGAGGGCCGGGCACCCTCCGAGCAGGTTCGCATCCTTCTCGAGGAGCTGCGGCGGTACCGCCCTGAGCTGCTCGAGCGGCCGAGGATCATCGTGGGATCGAGAGCGGACCGGCGCCCGGCGCAGATCGGTGGCACGCCTGCGGTCGCGCCTGCGCAGGTCGCCGACGCCTCGGCCGATCCTGGGCTCGACCTCGAGATCTCCGCGGTTACCGGCGCCGGGCTGCCGCAGCTCCTCGGCCGGCTGGCGGTCCTGGTCGAGGAGGCCCGAGGCGAAGCGCCGCTGCCCCGCCAGGCAACTGTGGTGCACCGTCCCGAACCCGAAGGCGTCACGGTGAGCCGGGAGGGCTCCGGGTTCGTCGTGGCAGGCAGGGAGGCGGCGCGGGCGGTGGCAGTCTCCGATCTCACCAACCCGGACGCGCTCGAGCACGTTCACCGCCGCCTGAAGCGGATCGGCGTCGACCGTGCTCTCGCACGGGCCGGGGCTCACGACGGCGACACGGTTCACATCGGCGAGCTGAGCTTCACCTACGAGTCGGGGCGCTGAGCGCAATGATCGTCATAGCGAAGATCGGCACGAGCTCGGTGACCGCCAGCGACGGCTCTGTCGACACCGCCGCGGTCGGCAAGCTCTGCAGCGAGGTCGCCGGCTTGCACCGTGACGGCCATACGGTCGTGGTCGTCACCTCGGGTGCCGTCACCGCCGGCGTTGCCGCGATAGGGCAGCTCGGAGGGTACCGCAGCGACCCGATGACGCTTCAGGCCCTGTCGGCGATCGGCCAGCCACGTCTCATGCGCGTCTACGAGGACGCTCTGGCCACCGAGGGCTTGCTTGCCGGCCAGGTACTGCTCGCGCCGCTCGATTTCGCCCACCGTCAGCGCTACCTGCACGCCCGCGACACGTTCTCGCGCCTGTTGGAGCTCGGTGTCGTCCCGATCGTGAACGAGAACGACGCCATCGCCGACGACGAGATCCGTTTCGGAGACAACGACCGGCTGGCGGCCCTCGTCGCTCACCTGCTGCGGGCCGACATCCTCGTGCTGTTGACCGACACGGCCGGCCTGCTCAGCGCGGACCCGCGCCACAACGCGGAGGCAACCCTGATCGAGGAGGTCGCCGAGATCGACCATGAGCTCGAGCAAGTCGCAGGCGGCGCCGCGAGCTTGATGAGCCGGGGTGGCATGTCCTCGAAACTGGCCGCTGCGAAGATGGCCGTGTGGTCCGGCTCCCGGGTCGTGATCGCCTCGGCCCGACGGCCCGCGGTCCTGGCGGACGCGGTCGCGGGGCAGCAGGGAGTTGGCACGACCTTCCTGCCGCACCGTCGAGCTCTCGGGGCGCGCAAGCTCTGGATCGCCTTTGCGCTGCGCCCCGCCGGGCGGATAGTCGTCGACGACGGTGCCCGGCGCGCCGTCGTCGAGCGGGGCAAGTCGCTGCTGCCGGCAGGGGTCGTGGCTGTGGAGGGCGCGTTCGAGGCCGACGACGCCGTCGAGATCGTCGGCGCAGACCGTGTGATGTTCGCGAAGGGGATCGTCCGGCTCGGCGCGGCGAGGGCGACCGAGTGGGTGGGGCTGCACACTGGCGAGCTCGCCGACGACCTCCCGCACGAGGTCGTCCACCGAGACGACCTCGTCGTGCTCTAGCCATTAGCCTGTGAAGCCTTATTGAGCTCACCGGGAGGTCGTTGCCGTGTCCGATCGATTCGTGGCGACCGATGCCGATGGCCTGCAGCACCACGAGGGCTATCGCAGGCGGTGGCCGTTGCCGGTTCGCAAGGCGGACGGTTGGCAGCCGGGCGCCGTCGTCGAGCCTGATGAGCACGGCACCCCGGTGGTTCTCGACGCGGGCCAGCTTCTCGACCAGCTCGGGGAATGCGTCTTCGTAGCCGAACCTGCCGGTGAAGCCGGTGCGGCTCGCCTCATCGCCGGCACCTCCTGGTCCGAGAAGGAGGCGGCGGCGTTCGCGCTCGACTGTGTCGAGCACATCTTGGAGATCGTCCCCGGCAGCGCCGACGCAGAGCTTCCAGACGGCGGGACCCTCGGGGCGATCATCGCGTCGGCTCGCCAGTACCTCGAGACGGGCGCTGGCACCGACGCCCACAGACTCGGTCTCGTATCGCGGCTTGCAGCGGCCCGGCGGCTACGGCGCGAGAGCACGGCTATCGGCGATGCTGCCTTCACGGCTGCAGCGCAAGCAGAGGGCGAGGGCGTCGACATCCTGAGCGACCCCGCTTGGGAGACGCTTGCCGCGGCACGTGACGCCGTGCTGGCGGCGGTCGAGGCTGTTCGCCACGTCGCTTTCCCGTTCCTTGCCGACCGTGAGACTCGCCGCTACGAGGCGCACGAGGAGCACAAGGTGGCCGAAGTCGACCAGGTGGACACCCCCTGGGGCCGATTCGCCGTCGGGGGCGCGGGACCGAAGTACGCACCGTCCTGGGTCGCGGCACGCGACGCTGCCGAGCGCTCACGCCAGGCCGCGGCCGACCTGAGCGGCCCGGCGGCGGGCGAGGCCGAACGGTCGTGGCAGGTCGGGCGGCTCGTGGAGCGGCTCAGCACCGAATAGCCGCGAGCGCCCCGCAGGTAGCCTGAGGCCATGTCGACCACGTCACTGCCAGAGCTCGGCCTACGTGCAAAGGCGGCTGCGCGCCTGCTCGCCACGCTCTCCTCCTCGGCGAAGAACGAGGCACTCGCGTTGGCCGCTGATCGCCTCGTTGCCCGGTCCGACGAGATCCTGAGCGCGAACGCGAGCGATGTCGCCAGCTCGCTCGATTCGGGCGCCACAGCGACGGTGGTCGACCGGCTCCGGCTCTCCGAGGCGCGGGTCGCGGCCATGGCAGAGGGCCTCCGCTCGGTCGCGATGTTGCCAGATCCGGTGGGTGAGGTCGTCGAAGGCTACGTCCGACCGAATGGTCTTCGTGTGGAGCGGGTGCGTGTCCCGCTCGGAGTCGTGGGGATCATCTACGAGAACCGACCGAATGTCACAGCCGACGCCGCGGCCTTGTGCCTGAAGTCGGGCAACGCGGCGATGCTCAGGGGGTCCGCGGGCGCTCTCGAGTCCAATCGCGTCATCGCCTCATCGCTTCGCGAGGCGATCGGAAAAGCCGGGCTGCCGGCCGACGCCGTCCTGCTCGTGGAGGACACAGCGCACGAGACGGCGGTGGAATTCGTCCGGCTGCGTGGTGTCATCGACTGCCTGATCCCTCGAGGAGGCCCGGGGCTGCTCTCGATGATCCTCGAGCACGCCACCGTTCCCTACGTGCTCGACGGTGATGGGAACTGCCATGTCTACGTCGACGCCTCGGCGGATCTGGCCATGGCCGAGCGCATCGTCGTCAATGCCAAGACCCAGCGACCCAGCGTCTGCAATGCCGCAGAGACCCTGCTCGTGCACGCAGATGTCGCCAAAGAATTCCTGCCCCAGATGAGCCGGGCGCTCGAGGGTGTCGTGCTGGCCGCGGACGACCGCGCCAGGCCCCTCCTGCCGGGATCGCGGCCGGCGACCGACACGGACTTCGCCACGGAGTTCCTGGCACTCGAGCTCGCAGTCGGCGTCGTGGACGATCTCGATGCGGCGATCTCGCACATCGCCAGGTTCGGTTCGGGACACTCGGAGGCGATCGTCACCTCGGACCTCGAGGCTGCGACGCGGTTCGTCCGGCAGGTGGACGCGGCGGCCGTGCTCGTCAACGCTTCGACGAGGTTCATAGACGGCGGGGAGCTCGGGCTCGGCGCCGAGGTCGGCATCTCGACACAGAAGCTGCATGCCCGGGGGCCGATGGGCCTGCGGGAGCTCACCTGCGTCAAGTACGTCGTCTACGGGGAAGGGCAGATCAGGACGTGACGGCCAGTCCCGAGAAGGGCGAGCCGCGCTTCGCTTCGGTCGACGAGGTCCGAGAAGGGTTGGCCACGGCGGGCTACATCGCCGACGACGGCCTGTCGGGGGTCGTGTACCTCGCCGACCGGCTTGCCAAGCCCATCCTGGTCGAGGGCCCTGCAGGCACCGGCAAGACCGAGCTCGCGAAGGCGACGGCAAGCTTCCTCGGCTCCAGGCTCATACGCCTGCAGTGCTACGAGGGCCTTGACGAGGCCAAGGCGCTCTACGAGTGGAACTACAAGAAGCAGCTGTTGCGCATCCAAATCGAACGCGGGGCCGAAGGCGGTGGGGATGCGCGGCCGCTCGGCTGGGAGTCACTCGAGGAGGACCTGTTCTCCGAAGAATTCCTCTTGACCCGGCCCCTTCTCGAGGCGATCCGCGCCAGCGACCCCGTCGTGCTGCTCGTCGACGAGATCGACCGTCTCGAGATCGAGACCGAAGCGCTCCTGCTCGAAGTCCTGTCCGACTACCAGGTCTCGATCCCGGAGCTCGGCACGATCCGTGCGACCCAGATCCCTCTCGTCTTCCTCACGTCCAACAACACCCGCGACCTCTCGGAGGCCTTGAAGCGGCGCTGCCTGTTCCTGCACCTCGACTACCCGTCGCTCGAGCGCGAACGGGCGATCGTGCTCGCCAAGGTCCCTCAAGTGACCGAGGAGCTCGCGGACCAGGTCGCACGGATCGTCAGGTCGCTGCGCTCGCTCGACCTCAAGAAGCATCCGTCCATTTCCGAGACGATCGACTGGGCCCGCACGCTCGTGCTGCTCGGGATCGAGGCCGTGGACTCCGACACCGCGCGTTCCACGCTGCACGTCTTGCTCAAGCACCGCTCTGACATCGAAGTCGCGGCCAAGGAGCTTGCTGTCGTGTCCGGGTACTGACCGCCGGCGCAGAGCGGAGCCCTCGCCCGTGCTCGACGTCCTCACCGGTTTCGTAGCCGAGTTGCGCCATGCCGGCCTTCCCGTGTCGGTGGCAGAGGAGGCCGATGCAGCGGAGGCCGTCGGCCACCTGCCGCTCGAGGACCGACAAGCGATCAAGTTCGCCCTCGGCGCGACGCTCGTGAAGTCCGCGAATCACTGGCGGGCCTTCGACACCGCCTTCGAGATCTACTTCTCGATGCGGGGACCGCAGTTCTCGGTCGGCCAGGATGAAGCCTTGCCCGGCACCGGCCCCGGGCTCGTACCAGGTGAGGGCGAAGGCCGAATGGCTTCAACCGGCGACATGGAGCCGGTCACGCCCGAGGAGATCGCGGCGATGCTGTTCAAAGCCCTCCGCGATGGCGATCAGGTGCTGCTCGGCGCTGTCGCACGCCTCGCGGTGGCGCGTTTTTCGGCGATGGAGGCGGGGCGTCCGGTCGGCGGCACGTACTACCTCTACAGGACGCTCCGGAATCTCGACCTTGACGGCGTGCTCGCCCGGCTCGTGGCCGAGGCGCGCACGCTTGCAGGCGACGGGGCCGGGGTGCCCGACGCGGCGGTGCACGGCGAGGCTCCGGGCGGCCCGGTGCTGCGAGGCCGACGCCCAGGTCGGCTGACCGCTCTCGAGGAGCGACTGCTCGAGGACGAGTACCGCGCCCGCATCGATGAGCTGAAGAAGGAGATCGAGGCCGAGATCAGGCGCAGACTGGTCGCCGACCGAGGAGCCGAGGCGCTCGCTCGTAGCGTGCGCAAGCCGTTGCCGGAGGACGTCGACTTCATGCACGCGACGCGCGACGAGCTCGAGGCGATGCGCAAGGCCATCCAGCCCCTCACGCGCAAGCTGGCGACCCGACTCGCCCGCAAGCGCCGCCACCTGCACAGGGGCCCTTTGGACTTCCGCTCGACTATGAGGCACTCCCTCTCCTACGGGGGTGTGCCGGTCGAGCCGCGTTTCAAGCATCCCAAGCAGGCAAAGCCCGAGATCTGGGTCGTCGCCGACATCTCGGGTTCGGTGGCGGCGTTCGCCCGTTTCACCTTGCATCTCGTCTATGCGATCGCGTCTCAGTTCTCCAAGGTGCGCAGCTTTGTGTTCATCGACGGCATCGACGAGGTGACAGGGATCTTCGACCGATCCGACACGGTGACCGAAGCGGTCCACCGGGTCAACCTCGAGGCAGACGTTGTCTGGGTGGACGGGCACTCTGATTACGGGCACGCCCTCACCGTCTTCTACGAACGGTGGGGCCATGAGATCGGGCCGAAGGCGAGCATCTTGCTCCTCGGCGATGCGCGGAACAACTATCACGCCTCGCAGGCATGGGTTGTCCGCGAGCTTCGCAACCGCGCGCGGAGGGTGTTCTGGCTGAACCCGGAGCCCCGCTCGTACTGGGGGAGCGGCGATTCGATCCTGGAGCAGTACGCCCAGTACTGCGACGCCGCGTACGAGTGCCGCAACCTACGCCAGCTCGAGGCTTTCGTCGAGCACCTGATGTGACCTAGGAACGCCGTTGCCAGTTGCGTCGCCCGGGCCGGGGGAGACACCGGTATTGTTGATGAAATGGCGATCGCGTTCGAGCGGCAGTTCGCGCCCGAAAGGCGGGTCGCACCAGGCACGAGGCTCGTGATCGTCCGCCACGGCGAGGCTGTGAGCAACGCGCAGGATCTGGTCGCGGGCCATCTCGGTTGCCGCGGGCTCACCGAGCGAGGCCGGCTCCAAGTCGGAGCGCTTTCGGACCGTCTGCGGCGCACCGGCGAGCTCGAGGGTGCGGCAGCGCTGTACTCCAGCGTCCTGCGCCGCGCCGTGGAGACGGCGGAGATCCTCCTTCCCGTCCTCGGGGACGTCACCTACGAGGCCCGGTGCTCGCTCTGCGAGCGGCACCCCGGCGAGGCGGACGGGCTCACGTGGAACGAATTCGACGAGCGTTACGGGCCCCTGCTGCCAGGTGACGATCCCGACCGGCCGCTCTCGCCCGGTGGGGAGAGCTGGATCGAGCTCCTCGACCGGTCAGAGGACGCCCTGTACCGCCTCGCGGAGGCACATCCAGGCGAGCTGGTCGTGGTGTCGGGTCACGGAGGCGTCGTCGAGGCCTCGCTCATCCGGTTTCTCGCTTTGCCGTCGAACGGGAGCTTGGTCCGCTTGTTCCCCGACAACGCGTCGATGACCGAATGGGCCTTCACGGGGGCCCGGTGGTGGCTCGTCCGGTTCAACGACGCGGCCCACCTCGATCCGCACCGGCCGGGCGAACCCGCGGGATTGCGCGTTCCCGCCCCCTTATGGGTTCGCCGGGAACAGCCGGGCCTGGCCGCCCGCGCTTGACGAACGCCGGCCGCCCTTGACGAACGCCGGCCGCCCTTGACGAACGCGGGCCACGCTCGACCTCAGCAGGCGTAGTCGGGATCGAAGGGGTAGTCGTTCGGGCCGGGCGTCTCCTGTAGGAGCCATGTGACGCCGCCGGCGAAGGCATACTTCGCGCCGCAGTACGGTGCGAGCGCCGCCGGGGGGTAGTAGCCGGAGCTCGCGGGATACGGCGGTGAGGTCCAGTAGGCGCCCGCGACCCAGATGGGGACTTGCGGGCCCGATGGCACGTAGCCACCCGTGATTCCCTGCCACTGCACCGAAGTCGAGTAGATCCCGGCTGTGAGCCTCAGGGAGTGCAAGTAGTCGAGCGCGCCCTGGATCGTCGCGGAGTTCAGCGCCTGGTTGCAGGACCAGTACTGGCCACAGAGGTCGTTCTCGATGTCGAGCCACCACACCTGCGACGAGGCACCCTCCGAGGTCGCGTACTGCACGGCGTCCTCCGCCGCGTTGTAGCCGTAGTTGTAGGCGAGGCAAGCCGTCAGAGAGGCGGCCGGGAGATCGGAGCACGTCCCCGCCGGGCCCTGCTGGTCGATCGTGTCGGATGACGACGGGGAGTTGAGGAACATGTATAGGTCGTAGGGTGCACCGCCGGTCCCCTGGGCGTCTGCAGCCCACTTGACCTCCGCCTGCAGGCACGGGTTGTACTTGCCGACCGCCCATCCGTCGACGCCGACGATGGCGACGGTGTAATCGATGGTCCCCGAGGGGTAAGACGGCGAGCCGGGGAGCGCGACCGTCTCCGACGACCCGGGTTCGGCGCACTGGGGCCAGTTGATGTCGTAGCCGAAGCTGCCACTCGGGTACTGGAGCGACGAGGCAGTCGCAACCGGCATGGCGGCGATGGAGGTGACCGGCGAAGTGGCGAGCGCGCCGGTGAGCGCTTTGTGGGCGGTGGCGGTGCCGAAGCTGAGGACGGTGCCGTTCTGCTCGGCCATCCAGTCTCCTGAGCCGTCGGGGGTGATGGCGAGGCCCACGACGGGCGATGTGGCTCTCACCGGAGCGAAGGTCGCCAGGTGCACCGCGTCGCCGAAGCTGAACACGGTCCCGTTCGCGTCGGCGAGCCAGTACCCCCCGCCGTCAGGTGTCGCCGCCATCGCGACGATGGGCAGGCCCGCGGTGGAGGCATTCGCCGAGCCGTACAACAGGGCGTCACCGAAGTCGAAGACTCCTCCGGTGCTGCAGGCGATCCAGTAGCCGTTTCCGTCGGTGGTGGCCACTATCGCGATGACGTGGCCCGAGATCAGTGTCGCGATCGATCCGTGGTTCCTGGCGTCGCCAAAGGCCATCACATGGCCGGACGAGGTGACTAGCCAGTACCCGGCGCCGTCAGGAGTCGATGCTGCGGCCACGACCGGGTCCGGTCGAACCCTGCCCCCGGCACCGCCCTCATTGTGGGCATCGCCGAACGGGTACACGCTGCCGTCGGCGCCGATCAGCCAGTAGCCCTTGCGGTCAGGGGTGGAGACGAGGGCGATGATCGGAGCGACCAGGTGCTTGCCGAAAGCAGAGCCGTAGTAGGCGGCTCTCCCGAGTGCCGCCACCTTGCCGTTTGCCTCGGCGAGGTCGTAGGCGAGAGTGTCGGGAGGCGGCATCAGTACGGCAGTGATGGAGGTGACTGGAGAGCTGGAGCGAACGCCGGTGAGCGAGCCGCGGGCGGTGGCGTTGCCGAGGCTGAGCACGGTGCCGTTCTGCTCGGCCATCCAGGCTCCCGTGCCGTCGGGGGTGACGGTGAGACCCACGACTGGCGACTTGACGCCCACCGGAGACAGCTGTGCGAGGTGCAGCGCGTCGCCGAAGCTGAAGACGGTCCCGTTTGCCTCGGCGAGCCAGTACCCGCCGCCATCGGGCGTCGTCGCCATGGCGACGATGGGCAGGCCCACCGTGTTTGGCCCGAAGTAGAGCTGCGCATCACCGAAGGTGAAGACTCCGCCCGAGCTGAGCGTGATCCAATATCCCTTGCCGTCGGTGGTGGCCGCAATCGCGATGACGTGAGCCCCGATCGTTGGCGAGAGCGAGCCGTAGTTCTCCGCGTCACCGAAGGCCATCACATGGCCGGACGAGGTGACGAGCCAGTACCCGCCGCCGTCGGGAGTCGCCGCGGCGGCCACGACCGGGTCCGGTCGCACCTTGCCCCCGGCATCGCCCTCGTTGAGGGCATCCCCGAACGGGTAGACGCTGCCGTCGGCGCCGATCAGCCAGTAACCCCTGCGGTCAGGAGTGGAGACGAGGGCGACGATGGACGCGGCTAGCGCCATGCCGTACGCGGAGCCGTAGTAGGCGGCGCCCCCGATCGCCTCCACCTTGCCGTCGGCCTCGGCGAGGTCGTAGGCGAGGTTGCTGGGAGGTGGCACCACTACCGCGGCGATGGAAGTGACGGGGGAGGTGGCCAGCACACCTGCGAGCGAACCGTGGGCGGTGGCCGTGCCGAGGTTGACGACTGTGCCGCTCTCCTCTGCCATCCAGGCCCCTTTGCCGCTGGGAGTGACTGTGAAGCCCACGACGGGCGATGTGAAGTCCACCGGGGACGTCGGTGCGAGGTGCGGCGCGTCGCCGAAGCTGAACACCGTCCCGTCCGCGTCGGCGAGCCAGTACCCGCCGCCGTCGCGCGTCGCCGCCATCGCGACGATGCCGAGACCCGGCGTGCCGGCCTTCGCGGATCCGTAGAAAGGCGCGTCGCCGAAGTGGAAGACGCCTCCGGTGCTGCAGGCGATCCAGTATCCCTTGCCGTCGGTGGTGGCCACGATCCCCACGACATGGGCCCTGATCGGCGTCGTGATCGAGCCGTAGCTCTCGGCGTCGCCGAAAGCCATCACCTGGCCGGACGAGGTGACGAGCCAGTACCCGGCGCCGTCGGGAGTCGCGGCAGCGGCCACGACCGGGTCCGGTCGCACCTTGCCCCCGGCATCGCCCTCGTTGAGGGCATCCCCGAACGGGTAGACGCTGCCGTCCGCGCCGATCAGCCAGTAACCGTTGCGACCAGGGGTGGATACCAGGGCGATAATGGGCGCGACGAGGTAGGTGCCGAACGCCGAGCCGTAATAGGCGGCCCCGCCCAGCGGCTCCACCTTGCCGTTGGCCTCGGCGAGGTCGTAGGCGAGCTCGGGCGTCACGGTGGCCTGCGTGCTTGCGGTCGACTTCGAGGCAGTGAGCGCCGCGCTCGGGGCGCTCTCGGGGAATTGGCGCGGCGTGACGGTGCCGAGCCGCGGCGTGGCGCCGGCATCGCGAGCGCTGAAGAACGAACCGGTGCTGAGCCCGAGCCCGAACGCGATCGCGACAACGGGGATCATGGCAAGACGGCTCGGCCGGCGCCGGCCACTCATGATCGATGTCACTGCCATGGCACCTCATGATTCGGGGCGTCCCCGCAGCTTGCGGGTGAGCCGTGGAGCGCCGGCTGCTCGCCGACGGGTCCGGAGCGCGGTGCGATCCTCTTGTGAGCGTTGTGAACGCTAAGAGTGGATCCTAGACCACTCATCGTCACAAATACAAAACTTTGATCACTTTGTCATCTTTGACCCCAGAACCACCAGGTGCTGGGGCTCATCCTCGCAGGAGCTCCGCCACGCGGAACGCGAGGTCGGTGGACTGACGGGCGTTGAGGCGGGGGTCGCACGTGGTGGTGTAGCGCAACGGTAACTGCGCTTCGAGGATGCCCTCGATGCCGCCGAGGCACTCGGTGACGTCGTCACCGGTCAGCTCGATGTGCACTCCTCCCGGCCAGCTTCCCTCGGCCTTGTGAACAGCGAAGAACCCTTGGATCTCTCCGAGCACGTCATCGAAGTGGCGTGTCTTGTGGCCGGACTCGCTCGAGAAGGTGTTGCCGTGCATCGGATCGCAGACCCAAGCCACCGGGTGGCCGGTGGCAACCACCGCGCGAACGAGCGGCGGGAGGGCGCTTCGCACCTTGTCGACACCCATTCGGGTCACGAAGGTGAGCCGACCGGGTGCCCGATCGGCGTTCAGTCGCTCACAGAGCGATATCGCCTCGTCAGGGGTCGCGGTCGGCCCGAGCTTGACCTCGACCGGGTTCCCGATCCCCGACGCGAACTCGACATGAGCGCCGTCAATCTCGCGGGTGCGCTCCCCGATCCAGAGAAGGTGGGCGGAGCAGTCGTACCAACCACCGGTGAGCGAGTCCCTTCGGGTGAGCGCTTCCTCGTAGTCGAGCAGCAAGGCCTCGTGGCTGGTGAAAAGGTCGACCTGGTGAATGGGCGAGTCGACCGAGAGGTCGACCCCGCACGCGTTCATGAACCGAAGCGCGCGGTCGATCTCCTCCGCTATCGCTTCGAAGCGCTGACCCTCGGCGCTCGTCGCGAGAAACTGGAGATTCCAGAGGTGCACCTGTGACAGGTCGGCAAAGCCACCTTTGGTGAAGGCACGAAGCAGGTTCAGCGTCGAGGCCGACTGGTGGTAGGCAGCCAGCATGCGTCGGGGATCGGGCACTCGCGCGGACCGAGTCGGCATGTCGCCGTTGATGATGTGGCCCCGGAACACAGGCAGCTCGACCTCGCCTATGAGCTCTGTCGCCGAAGAGCGAGGCTTGGCGAACTGGCCGGCGATGCGGCCGACTTTCACGACCGGGACACCCGAGCCGTAGGTGAGCACGACAGCCATCTGCAAGATGACCTTCAACTTGTCGCGGATCGAGTCGGCCGAGAAGTCGTCGAAGGACTCGGCACAGTCGCCGGCTTGGAGCAGGAACGCCTTGCCGGCTGCGACATCGCCGAGGGCGCGAGTCAAACGGCGCGCCTCGCCGGCGAACACGAGCGGTGGGAGCGCCGCGAGCTGGGCAAGGACCTCGACGTGCGCGACGGGATCGGGCCATGACGGCTGGTGGGCAGCGGGGCGCGTGTGCCACGAGGACGGGTGCCAGCCCGTCGCCGGAGCCGGCTCTTGTGTCGCGGAGGTGGTGTTGCCGAAGAGATCCTGTTGTCCCGAATCCGATGTGGTCCTCACCTCACCAGCGTACGCAGCCGCGCGAGCCGGACCTCGCGGACCAGCGGCCCGAGGACCGGACGCGGCCCGGGACGAGCCCGAGCGGTCGCTACGCTTCGCTCGTGAGCGGGTTTCGGCGACTCGGCATCCTCGGGGGAACCTTTGATCCCGTGCACGTCGGTCATCTCGTGGCAGCCGTGAACGCACGACATGAGCTCGGCCTCGACCAGGTACTCCTCGTCGTAGCGAACGAGCCCTGGCAGAAGGTGGGGAACCGCCCTGTCACGCCCGCCGCCGACCGCTTGGCGCTGGTGGAGGCCGCGGTCGAAGGTGTCGAGGGGCTCGAGTCAAGTGGCATCGAGATCGAGCGGGGCGGGCCCTCCTACACCGCCGACACCGTCGCCGAGCTCGAAGCCCGGTGGCCCGGCGTCGAGTTGAACCTGATCGTCGGCGCCGATGCCGCCGCAGGGCTCGGGTGCTGGGAGCGGATCGCCGAGGTTCGATCCAAGGTCGTCCTTGTCGTGGTCAACCGGCCAGGCACCACGATCGACGCTTCAGGCCCGGACAGCCCCCTTGTAGGCTGGGACGTCCGCATGGTCGAGGTGCCGGCGCTGGAGATATCGAGCACCGACCTGCGTGATCGGGTTGCGTCGGGACGCCCCCTAGACTTTCTCGTTCCCATGCCTGCTATCCACGTCATCCGCGAACGCGGCCTGTACCCTGTGTCCAGATGAGCCGCCACGGGAAGCTCCGGTTCGCACCCCAGGATGCGTCCGGTCGTGTGCGACGTGCTGGCACAGTTCGCTTCGATCGGCTCGACCAAAGGGCCTTCGGGTCGCGTTGAGTCCTGACTGCGTGTTTGTCGCGGCTCGTGCCGCTTCGTCAAAGACCGCCGATTCGACCGTAGTTCTCGACGTCGGAGACCTGCTCGGGATCACGGACCACTTCGTGATCACCAGCGGGAGCAACGTGCGCCAGGTCCGCACCATCGCCGAGGAGATCGAGCTGCGCGTCAAGGAGCAGGGGGGCGGCTCGCCCCGTTACATCGAGGGCCTGGACGACGCCCGCTGGGTGCTGTTGGACTACGGCCAGTTCGTGGTCCACGTGTTCCTCGCCGAGGCCCGGCGGTACTACGACCTGGAACGACTCTGGGCCGATGCGCCCCGGGTGGAGCAGGCCGGCCGGGCGGCACATCGCGTCGGGGTCGAGCTCTAGGGTCTTCGCAGCAGGTAGCAAAGCTCCACGACACGGCGCAGCATGGTCACGGGACCAGTTGCGCGTAGTCTGAGCGGTACACGACGAAGCTTGTCGCGAGTGAGCCGTTGCCAACCACAGGCAGGATGATCGCGCCGTCGTACTCGAACAGGACGCCGTGGACCTGCGGGAGGGACGTCACGGTGTAGACGATCTGCGCGTACTCGTAAGTCGCCTGACCCGGGCGGGGTGATCCGAAGCTGGAGTCGAGCACCACGGTCAGATCGCCCCCGGTCAGGGCACCAGCGATGAGGTTGGCCGATGACGGGATCGCGCTTTGGATCCCTTGGTCCAACTCCGTCGACGCCGGTCCCGCCTCGAGAGCGTCAAGCATCTCCTGGGGCGTCGGCGGTGGGCGAAGGTACCGAACTCGTCCCACCAGCTGAGCGTCCGGTCCGAGAAGGTAGATCTCCTCCGGTATGGCACCGAGCAGCCTGGAGACGCTTGGGATGGTCGCGTTCGGCTCGCTCAGGGCGAGCGGCATCTCGTCGGCGGGTATCGCCTGTGGCGAGTTGTCGATCGGGAGCCCGCAGCCGGCAACGGCGGTCATGACTGCAGCAAGGCACCCGAGCGCGACGAGCCGCCGTAGTCTCACGCCACAACCTCACTCCAAGCAGGGAGCTCAACGACAAAACGTGAGCCTCCGCCCAGACGGTCCTCGACCCAGACCCGACCGCCATGTTGACTCACGTGTTGTGCGACGATCGCCAGCCCGAGACCGGTGCCGTCGCCGAGTCCGCGGCGCCGCCCCGTGGAGCCCCGCGAGAACCGCTCGAAGATCCGTTCCCGCTCCTCGAGAGCGATCCCCGGCCCGGCGTCCTCGACGAGGAAACGCACGGAGTCGCCGTGATCTTCGATGGCCAACAGTGTCACACCGCCGGCGTAACGCTGCGCGTTCTCGAACAGGTTGGCGAAAATCCGTTCGAAACGGCGTTTGTCCACCAGGATGTGCTGTGACGCGACTCCCGGCGCGAAACGTATTGGCACGTCTGTGCCGATCGCTTGGACGGTGTGCTCGACGAGCGATCCCACGGTCACCTCGTCGCGGGAGATGTCCCCCGGCTTTGCGTCAAAGCGCGAGATCTCGAGGAGCTCGTCGACGAGCCGCCGGAACCTTCGGACCTCGGCCCCGAGAAGATCGAGCGCCTGGAGCGCCCTGGGCGGCAATTCGTCGCGTCGGGCCTCGAGGACCGAGAGCGAGTTGGCAAGGGTCGTGAGCGGAGAACGGAGCTCGTGGTTGACGTCGGAGGTGAAGCGGGCCTCCCGTTCGATGCGTTCTTGAAGTTGGTCCACCATCTGGTTGAAAGCTGAAGCGAATGGCGCGAGATCGGCGAAGTAGGAGCTCTCGAGGCGTGTGTCCAGGCGCCCTCCGGCGATCGCGAGCGCCGCCTGCGTGGTCTCGCGCAACGGCCGTAGCGTGCGGGCAGCCGCCCAACGGCCCAAGACGGCCCCGGCCACCGTGGTGATCAGGGCTGCGATCGTGAGAGCGGCCAGCAGTGCGTGCAAGGTCTTTGTGAGGTCTGACAAATCGAAGATCTCGAAGTAGGCGGCATTCACGCTGCGAGAGGCGGACTCGGCGTGGATCGGCACGCCGACGACGAGCTGCGCAACCCCGGCAGACCCGATGAGCTGCCAGGCCGGTGAGCCCGCGAGCACGCGCGCTCTGAACGCCGTGGGCATTTGACGGGGCGACACGGTCGCGGCCGACGGGTACCAGTGGCTCGTGCTGTATATGAGCGAGTCGGTGTTCGGGCCGGAGTCGAGCGTGGTGATCAGTGCCGGGATGTACGCAGTCGGAACTCGGAGCTCGCCCCGCAGCAGGACTGCGTTGGCCAAGGCCTGGTGCCGCATGGAGGCGAGCTGCTGGTTGACTATCGAGGTCCGGACCGCTACGTAGCCGATACCTGCCAGGACGCCGGAGAGGGCCAGGGCCCCGAGAGCGAAAGCGGTGGTGACCCTGGCGCGCAGCCCGAGGCGTCTTCTTTGACGCACGTGGGCAGGCTCAGGGACATTCGTCGGAAGGGCCGGGGACTCTGGCGAAGCCGGATCTGTCGGCGCACCGTCGGCCTCCATGGCTATGGAGCGAGCTTGTATCCGAGGCCGCGCACCGTGAGCACGTGGCGCGGCTCACTGGGGTCATTCTCGATCTTGGTGCGCAGGCGCCGAACGTGGACGTCGACGAGCCGTCCGTCTCCGAAGTAGTCGTAGCTCCAGACACGTTCGAGCAGCTGCTCGCGCGACAGCACCTTGCCGGCGTTGGCGGCGAGCTCACAGAGCAGCAAGAACTCGGTGCGCGTCAGGTGGACCTCCTCGCCGCTGCGGCGCACGACGCCGGCCTCCGGAAGGATCTCGAGATCACCGAACTCGAGTTGCACGAGTCCCGGTTCGCCGGCGCGCGCCCTTCGCAGCAACGCTCGGATGCGAGCTGCGAGCTCCTTGGGCTCGAACGGCTTGGTGACGTAGTCGTCCGCGCCGGCCTCGAGGCCGGCCACGACGTCATGGGTATCGGTGCGGGCCGTGACCATGATGATCGGCACCGCGCTCGCCTTTCGGAGCTCGCGACAGCACTCGAAGCCGTCCATCCCCGGCAGCATGATGTCGACAACGAGCAAGTCGAACGGATTTGAGACAAGGGCTTGAGTCTGGAGCTCAATCGCCTCTTCGCCGGTGCCCGCCTCCTCGACCTCGTAGCCTTCGTCCTCGAGGGAAAGTCGCATGGAAGTGCGGATCCGTTCGTCGTCCTCCACTAACAGCACTCTGTGAGCCATGGCTCCATTGTCGCTCAACTTGGAGACTCCGGGGGCCAAGAGCAAATTTAAAGGATGGAACAGCACTTTTCGCGCGCCACTCGGGTACCGTGGAGCTGTGGGCTTCGAGCTCGAGAATTTCGTGCGCTCGCTCGCGTCGGACGCGTCGGCGACTCGCCGGGCGTACCGGAGCGATGTCGAGGCGTTCGTGGCGTGGGCGGCCCGGGCCGGAGTCTCGGACCCGGAGAAGGTCGACCGTCTCATGCTGCGACGCTATTTGGCGTACCTGGCCACGCGCAGGTATTCCCGCAGGACAATCGCCCGAAAGGCCGCCGCCATCCGGCGTTATTTCGCGTGGCTGCGCCGTCACGAGCTCGTCACCGTCGACCCTTCCCGGCGCCTGTCCGCCCCTGCAGGGGAGGCGCGCCTGCCGCGCGTGCTCGCGCCGTCGGAGCTGAAGGCTCTTCTCGAGCCCGAGCCTGACGCCGTGCGGGCGAGTCTGCCCGCGTCGGTCAACACACGAGATGATGCGCTGCTCGAGCTTCTCTATGGCAGCGGGCTGCGGGTCGCAGAGGTCTGCGGGCTCGGACTGGGCGATGTCGACCTGAAGACCCGGTCGGTCACTGTCTGGGGAAAGGGTGGCAAGCAGCGCCGCGTGCCGATGAGCCACCCGGCTGCCGAGGCGCTCGGTCGCTATGTCACCTCCGGGCGTGGAGCGCTCGTCAACGGGTCGACTCCTGCGGGTTCGCTCTTCGTCAACCGTCGCGGCCGCCAGATGACTTCTCGGGACGTGCGCCGGGTTCTGGACCGGCGTTCACCGGTGCCGACTCATCCGCACGCACTCCGTCACACCTATGCGACCCATCTTGTCGATGGCGGGGCGGATCTGCGAGTTGTCCAGGAGCTGCTCGGTCACGCGAGCTTGAGGACGACGGAGATCTACACCCACGTGTCCACCGATCGACTGGTCGGAGCGTACCGAAGCGCTCATCCGAGAGCGTGATGACCCAGACCGGGACCGACCGTCTCCAGTCTGTCGAGGAGTTGTGGGCGGATTTCAAGTCGACGGCGGACCAGTCCGCGCGCGATCGGCTGATCCTTCACTACTCGCCGCTCGTGAAGTACGTCGCCGGGCGTGTGGCCGCCGCGATGCCAAGTCACGTCGACTACTCGGACCTGGTGAGCTACGGCATCCTCGGGCTGATCGACGCCATCGAGAAGTTCGACCCTTCCAGGGCGATCAAGTTCGAGACCTACGGCGTGCCCCGCGTCCGCGGTGCCATCCTCGACGAGCTCCGGTCGATCGACTGGGTGCCGCGCTCGGTTCGCGCCAAGGCAAGGGCGGTCGACTCGGCACTCTCCAAGCTCGAAGGCCGGCTCGGCCGTTCACCGACGGATCTGGAGCTCGCGGACGAGCTGGAGATGACGACGAGCGATCTTGACGACATCCTCCGCCAGACTTCACGAGCCGGGCTGCTACAGCTCGACGACGTCCTTTTCCGGCAGGGCGGAAGCGGAGGCCAGACGCTCGGCGACACCCTGCAGGACCAGGGGGATGCTCCCGGCGCGACCATCGAGCTCGAAGAGACCCGGCGACAGCTCGCGAAGGCGATCCAACGGCTGGACGACCGTGAGCGCAAGGTGCTCACGTTGTACTACTACGAGGGTCTGAACCTTGCCGAGATCGGCGAGATTCTCGGAGTGACCGAGAGCCGCGCCTGCCAGATCCACACCAAGGCGGTGCTCCACCTGAGGCAACGGCTGCGCGACGAGCTGACCTGACGCCTGGCGCCCGGGTCGCGGCCTGTGATGAAGCCGTACGGCTGACCAGCTACCATGGCAGTGAGGCCTGATCGGGCCTCTTTCAAAGTACGTCCTGGCA
>PMVZ01000202.1 GCA_003166375.1 Acidimicrobiaceae bacterium
TGTCGCTTGCCAGTCTTAAGGGACCAGGCCGTTGCCAGAAGCATGGGACCACGTCGCGTCCACATCGACCGGCTGACGCGATGATCTCGGCAGCCAAAGCAGGTGTCAAGTGGAACGTCGTCGCCGCGTCGAAGGAGCCTCGTCTTCACCGGGACCGATGACTGGCTTTTCCCGCCCTCGGTAGGACTCTCCTTCGATAACGAGCTCCCACGCGGCGCTCTTCAGGCGGTCGACGGCGGACTGGGCGAGAAGTGGGTCTGCCATGACCGCCAGCCACTCAACCGGGTCCCTGTTCGAGGTGAGCACCGTGGCCGCTGAGTGGTGGCGCTCGACGACAAGTTCATACAGATCAGCCGTCTCGGTGGCATCCAGTGCCTGGAGGGCGAAGTCGTCGAGAATCAGAAGCTCGACCCCGATGAGCTTTCGCATCTCGGCGTCGTAGCTCGCGTCGAGGCGCGCTGCTCGAAGTCGCTTGTGGAGACGGTCGGCCCGTTCGAAATGCACACTGATCCGTCGGCGGCAGGCGATGTGTCCGAGCGCCGTGGCGAGAAACGTCTTCCCCACCCCGACTGGTCCCAGAATCAAAGCGTTCCGGCCCTGGTCGACAAAGCGCAGCGACACGAGCTCTGAGAGCACCGCCCGGTCATAGCTGACCGCGGCCGTCTCGTCCCAAGCCTCGAGGTACATGTGCGGGTCAAGATGGGCCGCCCGGGCACGAAGTCCTGCCGAGTCGGCGTCTCGGCGCTGCACCTCGTCTGAGAACAACTGCTCCAAGAACTCGACGTGGCTGAGCTCGTGACTACGGGCGAGGGCGAGGCGCTCGGGCAAGGTGTCCAATAAGCGCCCGAGGCGGAGCCGGCGCATGAGCACCTTGAGCTCGGGCGAGACTGTGGGCGACGGGGCGGTCATCTGTTCGCCTGCTTTGCGGTCGCGAACTCAGAAGGATCACGGGCAAAGCGCCCCTGCACCACGACCGGCTCGGGCCGGGCGTCGGGCTCGGCCGATTCCTTGGCGCGTTCGAGCATGCGGCTTATGAGGTTCACGTCGATNNCCCAAGAGGCGATAGACCTGGCGCATCTTGGTCCAGGGCAGCGGGGTGTCCAAGATCGCCCGGGCATAAATGCCGATCGCCTCTCCGTGGCCTTCGGCCATGTGGGCGAGGCGGTCGAGGTCTCTCGTCGCGTAGATCTCCTTTCCGCTCGGCATGTCGACCGGATCGGTCGAGCGCCCGCCAGGTGGTTTCCTCGGATGGAGCTTCACGAGCTCGCCGCGGAAGTAGAGCTTCACGGTCTTTGAGTCGCGCCTTGCCTTTAGGTGTCTGCCGACGAGCTGGTGGGGAGCGGAGTAGAGAGCCTTGTCCACCTCCACGTGGAAGTCGCGGTGCAGCTTCGGCTCTGACCAGCGCGGGATGTCGAACGGCTGACCGGGGAGCTGGACCAAACGAGACAGCTCTTCGAGGCAGAAGACCTCGGCCGGGCGGCACTGGGTCGTGCCGTGGATGCGCATGCCGGCGGTCTTCTTGCACCAGATCTCAGCCCGCTCACGGCAGTCGGCAAGGTCGATAAAGCTCTCGCCGGCGAAGAAGTTGTTGCGGGCATAGGGAACAACTCGTTCCACCCTCGGCTTGTCGGTCGGGGTGGCGACGCGGGCCGCGTCGATGACAAAGCCCCTCGATTGGGCGTACTCGAAGAAGGTGTCGTTGAACCTAGGAGCGGTGTTCTCGGCCTTTGTGACGATGGAGGCCATGTTGTCGGGAATTACGACCGGGAACACCCCGCCGAAGAACCGCCAGGCAGCCTCGAAGCCACAGATGACGTCTTCGGTGCTCTGGGTGAAAGTCGGCCAGACGAACTGATGGCGGCTGAACACCGCTGTGAAGATGAGCCCGTGGCAGACCCGGCGCCGCTCACCGTCCGGGACGAGTCCGAGACGCCCGAAGTCCACCTGCAGCTCGATGCCCGGGGGCGGGTCGTCGACGCGGACCGTTGATCTCTTTCCTCCCGCCCCGCAACGCTCGACGGCAAAACGGGCCAGGGTGCGGTGCGGGACGACGACACCGCGGCGGGCGAGCAGGATCCCGATCTTGACCACGGTGAGGTCCTCTTTCACCCAGGCCTTGATGTGCTCTTCTTCTGCAAGAAGGCTCCGCCAAGCCTGGCCGTGGCCATCGGGTCGGTTCGGTCGCACCCTTTCTGCCACCTGGCCGATCAGCTCGTCGGTGAGCTGGCCCTCGTCGCCGGAGCGGTCGATCCCGAGCTCGAGAGCAGCGGCGATGTAGCGCCTCGCCGTCTTGCGGTCGACACCGACCCCGTGGGCGATGGGGCGTTCACCCTCGCCTTTCAGCCAGCGTCTGAGCGCCTCTTTGATCTGGACCACAGTTACCTCCCTGAACACCATGGGGTCTCCTCCGCGATGGCTTCGGAGGCCCAGCCGAATCTGTCTTCGGCCGGTGTTGGTGGATGCTCAGGGTGGTCCCATGACTGGCAACGGGGGTGGTCCCATGCCGCTGGCAAAACCAGCGGCTAGGTGGTCCCTTCTTGCTGGCAAACGACAACGGTCACAGTGGACGCAGACGCGGCAATCATGTTCGCGAAGCCGAAGTCGTGAGCGCGCTGAGAAGTCTCTCGTTGATCGTCGGCCGAGGCCGGTCTTCAGCCGGACGCTGCGGTGCATGACGCGCCAGCCTCGCCCATTCGCCATGGTGAACTCGGCATCCCTAGCCGCCCGCCGTTTGCCTTGCTTGTCACCTCTTATTGCTCTCTTGCCAACCTCTGCACGAACTGCCATGAGCCCTTGCTCGCCGGCGCAGCGTCCTGTCCGGGCTGCGGTTTCGCCTGCCAAACGGGACGGCCCCTGATGCCAGGGCTCGATCAGAACACGACGAGCGTCCGGCAGCAGACTAAGTTAGCAGTAATACCGTATTCAGCGTATATCCCGCGGACGCCGCCGTTCGTGAGGATCCGTCGGTGTTTGGATAGCTCTCTGAGCTGCCGTAAGACACCGCTGTAGTTCACTGGTCCCACCTAAAACGACTACACGGGTGACGGAGGCCGTCTGGCTCACGGCGCAGACTGAAGCGCGGGCGCACGCTACCTGGGTCGCCGTGACCGGTGCCTCGGGCAGCACGTGGCTGCTCGGGGAGTACCCATGCGCCACCCGGACGCCCTGTTGGAGCGCACCAGGCACCATCTCCGCGAACAGCGCGGAGTCTGCCAGCCGACATCGCAACCCTTTTAGCTGGTGCTAGACCTCGCGACAGTGCGCAAGCTCGGCGTGGGGGTGACGTTGGCCGTGACGCTGTCACTTGCCGCCTGCAGCGGTTCGTCGGCACCGCCCGTTCATCATTCGCCCACCGGCCTCATCGCCTGGACATCGACACCGCCACCGCCTACGACATCGACCACCACGACCACGACGACTCTCGCCCCGGCTCCGCTGTGCACCAAGGCCGATCTGCGCATCGGCCCGCCGTTTATTGGTGCTGCCACTGGCCACATCGGCGTATCGTTCAGACTCACCAACATCGGGAAGACCACCTGTCGTCTGCAGGGTTATCCTGTCCTGTGGGGGTTGACCCAGGCGGGCAAGCTGGTGCCGCTTTCTGCGCAACACGGCACATTCTTCATCGACGCCGTGCCCGGCAACCTGTCGCCGAAGGCGGCCGGATACTTCGTCATCGGGTCAAGCAACTTTTGTCTCGGCGAACCGCCGGGGTCCGTGGGTGGCCTTTACCCTTTGCACTATCGCAAGCTCGTCATCTATCTGCCCGACGGCGCGTCCGTGGTCACGGGGGCAAAGATCTTTGACTGCGGCCCCCTCGAGGTGAGCCAAGTCGGAGTGCAGCCACCGATACCAGGTCAACTCCCGGCGCCGCAGCCTGGGACCGTTTCCTTTTTGGATGTCCGAGTCGCGTACCCCGCTCACATAACCGGTGGCAGTGTGCTCGATTATGTGGTCTACCTTTCAAACCGCGGCTCGCGCGCGGTTGCCTTACGCCCATGTCCGGCCTACACAGAGTCGTTAGGCATTCCACCAAGGACTGCTGTCCGGCGCTTGTACGAGCTGAACTGCCGGGCGGTAGGCCAGATTGATCCTCACCACTCGATCGGCTTCGAGATGGAGATACCGGTGCCGAAGGTGAGCAAGTTGGTCGAGGCGAAATTCATCTGGTTGCTCGATACCAGCTACCAGCAGGCCGGAGGCGGGTTGCTCAATGTGTATCCGTGACGGTCGCACCAGTACGCGAAAGAGATGACGACGATGCGGTCCCGCGTCCTCGTCGCGGTCCTCGTCGCGGTCCTCGTCGCGGCAACGCTTGCCGCCTGCACCGCCACGTCGGTGCCCCCGCCCACTACCTCCGCATCGACGCGGACAACGGTTGCAACCGTTGCTCTGTCGCGTGTGCAGGCTTTCACGACCTTGGCGCGTCACGGCATCGGCACGCCGTTCCAGGCGACCTACACGCAACTCTGGGCGCCACCCCGCGTCGGAAACGGTCACCCAAGACATTATGAGGTCTGGTCCGAACCGGAACCCCTGGGCCACCAGGCAAGGTTCGTCTACGAGGCACCCTTCGAGAGCGGGACCCTTCGGTTCATCGGCACCGGCAAGGTGTACTACGAGTGCCTGAAGAAGACCGCGGTGAACCGTTGGCGATGCGTCGGTCCCTTCACGCCGGGGGGCAACGGCCAGATTGCTCAGACTGAGAGCTTCAGCTTTCCCATGTCGGCCTTTCTCCAGCGACAGGTAGAGCCAGGCGTTCCCGCGACCGCGTTGTCTCACGAGACGGTGCTGGGACGGCGCGTCTGGTGTCTGACGATAGGTCACCTCCCCCAGAGCGGTGAGAAGATCTGTCTCGCCAGGACAGGCCAGGTGGTCCTCTGGGCGTCGCGAGGGTCTCACTACTTCCTACAGCTTCGATTGGCGGCACTGCGGCTATACCCCGCGAAGGCGCCGTTCGCACTACCTGTCACGCCTTCGCCCTGGACCCCTGGAGGTGCCTTTCCCAACCTGTGTGGCGGGCACTTTTGCCCGTCACCGGACTTTTGATGCTTCGGGCAAGCAGACTCAGAGGGAGCACCTGTGGCACGAGCGCCGAGCCTCGATCAGTGTGACTGACCCGGGATGACGAGGCCCTGACGGACCGGCGCAGATCTAAGGTTCGGCGAGGGGTTGATCGACAAAGCAGGGCGACCACAACGAGATACCGTACGTAAGAAGGCGGCACCGATGTCGAGCGCAGCCAGCAATAAGAGAAAGAGGCCTCTTGTGCAACATCGGACGGCCAACCGTCGACTGGTGCTCGTTCTGGTGGTGTCGTCGGTCATGTTGTGGGCAACCAACGCGGTGACGATGTCGCGGGCCTCCGCGGCGCCACAAGGAGTCACAACGACCGCAGGCTGGACTCCAGATGTCGGCCTTGCCCTCGTGCTGCACGGGCGACTTGAGATCCTGAGGAACGGGAGGGAGACCGTGGTCTCCGCCTCACCCGGCATCGCGGGGCTCTCCTGGTCGTCGGACGGCCAGTGGCTCGCCTTCGAACGTCCGTACAGGAATGCAAGCTCAGTCTGGGTTGTGCGTGTGAACGGGTCGGGCCTTCGAGAGCTTGCGTCAGGTGCGATCGTTTGTTACCGGTGGTCGACGACCGGAGACATCCTCGCTTTCGCCACCTCGAGTGGAGGCACGCACAGCGTGCGGGCGATCTTGTTTCCGTCCGGCAGGAGCCTCCTCGAACAGTTCGGAGATGGCGAGGTTGGACCCATCGTGGCATCGGGAAATGAGCTCGCCTTCGGGGAGAGTTACTTTTCGGCGGGAGTGGGCTTCACCCAAGGGTCGCTTCTTGCAGAATCGGTGAACGGAGCGAAGTCATGGGTCGATGCCAGCTCGAAGAACTCAAGCTGCGACCCTCTCGCGTTCTCGCCAGACGGCAAGACGCTGCTCTATGCGATCGACCCGGTGAACTCGGCTTCTATTGCTGCCGACGGCCTGCAAGTTCTCGCTCAGACAAATATGACCGACCGCGCGCTCGGGATCGCGCTCGTCGATCCAGGGTCATGGTCGTGGTCCCCGGATAGCGCGGATCTTGCGATCACCCTCGGCGACTCACGCGCCGCCTGGGCGACCGACAAGCATGTGCAGGTCTGCGACGTGCTCATCGGCCGCTGCCGAGAGCAGCGGTCGCCTGCCGGCACGATCTCCTTCAGCCCCTCGTACGGCTCTGCCGGTCGATTTGCTTACGTGACCGCAACGGGCCTCGGCGGTCCGAGCGGATTTGGCAAGGGAGCACCCACTGGAGCTGCGGTTGGCCTTTGGGAGTCCACCTTTCGCGTGTGGGCAACAACCGGCTCGACATCGGCCAAGGAACTCACCTCACTCGGCGCTGCGGTTGACCCGCAGTGGGTTGACGGTGGTCCCGGGCTTCTGGTCGAGCGGTCCGGGGCACTCTGTTACCTGGAGTCGACTTCCGCCGCTCCGACATGTTTTACCCCGAGGTTCCTGGCGCTCGGTTTCGGCAACTACGGTCAGTTCGACTGGAGCACCA